>JAVVET010000017.1:28313-47877 GCA_032251235.1 Wenzhouxiangellaceae bacterium | reverse complement strand
CCTATTTATGAGATTTTTATCACTTTTTTGCATGCGTATAGAGAGTATAAGCGTCCCATTTTACGTTGCCGGCCGCATGCAAGTAGCCATCAAATGCCTGACGCACATGGGCGGGCAACTGTTTACCGGCCTCGGCCAAGCGTTCGACAAAGCGTGGGTAGTGGCGCTCGACGATCGGGTAGAGCAATGTCTGCTCGGGCCGGAGCCAACGCCCGGAATAGCAGCGAGGTTCGTCGCCGCAGCGTGATGGGACACGTCTCGCGCCTTCGCAATACTATATAAATATATCGTCCATCGTCCATCGTCCATCGTCCATCGTCCATCGTCCATCGTCCATCGTCCAAATGATCCCGCGACGGAGTTCGGCTTGGGTGCATTGCCTTAGGGAAGCTCTGAACAACTCGCCAGCCCAAAGCCTCGATCGCGCGTCCGTGATCCGGCCAAGCGCCAGCCTGTGGGACCGGGAAGTGGAAATCAGGCCGGCAACAAGACCGATAAAAAGCCGTCCAGCCCTGGCCGTCAGTGCTCGATCATGGGCACCTTGCAATACAAGCGCGGGCCATCAAACTGCGGGATTCGAAAGGTCCCTGGGCCATCTACGGCCATATCCGAAGGCGCATCGGCGCTGTACCGGGCACTGGTTTTGGTCCCAACAGGTTTTCATCGAGCTTTGCTGTTGAATGAAGTCTGAATTTTGTGCATACTAAAAGCTGCGGTCTCCCGATTTGTTTTAGCGGTGCTTCGGGAGGGGGTTACCGAACCACTGAGTGCGGGATTTCGCTCGGACTGCGCAAGCACCCATCGTGCCTGCGCTAAACCCAACTGCTGACAAAGAGGTCCTCTCCCATGGAATCTCCTATTTCCTTCCCTGCGAGCCATGCTCGTGCAATCATGCGGCGATCCAGCCTTGCCCTGGCAGTGGCGGCAATGTTGGCATCGCCGACAATCTATGCTCAATCGTCGGACCAGTCTCTGCTGGATCCAGTTCCAATCGATGGCATCCAAGCTGATTCAGAGTTTCAAAATTTTCGCGATCGGCCGATAGACGTCTTCATCCGCCTGGATGAGCCCTCGGTGGCTGAATTCGTTGCCAGCCAGCAGTCCGGCGGTCGTCCTCGACCCGACGCCGAGCAGCAGCGAGGCCATGCCCGCACGCTGGAAGCACGGCAGAACAAATTCCGTCGCCAACTCGAGCGTATCGGCGTGGAAATCCAGTCACAAATGCGTGCCAGCACCAATGGCATATCGGTCCGCGCCAACCCCGATCAAATCCAAAAAATCCGGAACATGGCCGGCGTCGCATCGATTCACTCCATCGAACAACACACGCCGCTCAATGCCGACAGCGTGCCGTGGATCGGCGCGCCTGAAGTCTGGTCCAATCCCGGTGCAACCGGTTCCGGTGTGGTAATCGGTGTAATCGACACCGGCATCGATTATTTCCACGCCGGCATGGGCGGCAGCGGCGACCCTGCGGATTTTGCCGAAAATGATCCCAGCGAGGCCGATCCGGCCTTTTTCCCGAACGACAAGGTCATCGGCGGCTGGGATTTCGTCGGCACTGACTTTACCGGCGGAGCCACGCCGCCGATGCCCGACAACGACCCTGTCGACGAGAATTTTCATGGCACCCATGTATCCGGCAGCGCCGCCGGTCTCGCAACCGACTCGGTCGGATCCGGCGTTGCACCGGATGCGTCGTTGTACGCGCTCAAGGTATTCGGCGCCACCGGCTCGACCAACCAGACCGCCAATGCCATCGAACGATCACTGGACCCCAACCAGGATGGCAGCATCGACGACGCACTCGACGTGATCAACATGTCGCTGGGCTCGAACTTCGGTGATCCGGATTCACTCAGCTCCCTGGCCTCGCAGGCCGCTGCAGAAGCCGGCGTGATCGTCGTTTCTTCAGCCGGCAACGCCGGCGAGGTGCCGTACATTCTCGGCTCGCCGGCCATCGCTCCCGACGCAATCGCCGTCGCGGCTTCGTTCCCCGGCGGTCGATTCACGCCGCTACTGACGGTCACTGCCCCGGCAGACGCTGCCGGCGAGTTTTCAGGCGTCGAGGGTGCCGGCCCGGTGCTGCTGGAAGAAACAGGGCCGATTTCCGGACAACTCGTACCCGGTGAACCGCTGGAGGGCTGCGAGGCGCTGGACAACGCCGCCGAAGTCGACGGCAACATCGCCCTGATTATTCGCGGCACATGTGCATTCGACACCAAGTACCTCAATGCCCAGGACGCCGGCGCGGCGGCAATCGTGGTTTACAACGATGGTACGGCGCCGAACCGCGTCGAGCCGATCACCATGGGCGGTCTAAGCGACGCGATCACGATTCCCGGCGCCATGATCAGCTTCACCGTCGGCGACCAGCTGGACCGGGCCGCAGCGATGGACCCGGTGCAGGCGACGCTGGGCCTTGGTCCGAATGATGAGTTCGCCGACACCATCGTCGGGTTCTCGTCCCGCGGCCCCGGCGCCGGCGGCTCGAGTTTCAAGCCCGATGTGAGCGCACCGGGAGAGTCGATCACCTCACACGGCTTCGGCACGGGTACTGGAGGCATCACGGCAAGCGGCACCTCCATGGCAGCGCCGCACGTGGCCGGAATGGCCGCAATCATGCGCGAACTGCACCCCGATCTTGCGCCGACGGCGATCAAGGCGATGATCATGAACTCCACCGAAACCGCCTATGAAGACGGAGTTGCAGGCGCAAGCGTGCCGTTCCCGATCACAGCCCAGGGCACGGGTGTCATCCGAGTCGACCGCGCGGCGAAACTGTCCAGCTATGCCATGCCGGCCGGCGTTTCATTCGGACGTGTAAATCCGGATTCCGATGCAAGCATCACCCGCAATATTCGACTCCACAATCTGTCGGGCGAGACCCGCACGTTTACTGCCGAACACGTCGTGGGTCAGAATCCGGCGGGCGTTGAAGTCCGGCTGCTCGAAGAAGGGCCAATCGAACTGGGCCCGCATGGTCGTACGACAGTGCCGGTGCAGCTGCGCCTGGACCCGGCGCAAATGTCGGCTGACCCCGGCTTCTTCAGCCAACGCGAAGCCGATGGCTGGTTCATCTTCGAAGACGGCGTGGATACGCTGCGCGTGGCCTACATGGCTGCTGTCGACCCGGCCTCGCGCATCACGCTGCGTTCCGGCCGACGCGGCATGACAGCGGTTCGCAATTCGGGTGTTTCGGAGGGCATCGCGCAGGGCTTTACACTGGCCGGCGCGGGCGACAAGGCTTCGAGTGACGGGCACACCGCAATCGATGCATTCGGTTTCCGAACCATCGACGATCGCGTCGACTTCGGGCTTGCCACACAGCAGCCCTGGGAAACCATGTCCGCCGTGGCCGTGTTCATCGACATCGACCACGACTTCGACGGCGCTCCCGACCTTACCCTGGTGGCCGCCGACTTCGGCGCGCTGACCGGCGGCGCCGAAGACGGAAGAGTTGTTACCGGCGTGCTCGGCGGCGATCTGCAATTCTTTGCCGATGCCGACATCAACGACCGGGTCGCGGTATTGCCGTTCCTGCGCGACAGTTTCCTGCCGCCGGACCAGACCGCGTTCAACTATTCCGTCGAGGTTCTCGACCGCCGCAACGGCATGAGCGGTACGAGCAGCGGGTCCATCGACCTGGTCAACGAGGTGGCGCTGAGCCAACCAGCACTCTTGCTGGCGCCACGAGAGTCGCAGCGCATAGAAGTCTCTGCGCCCGGAGAGCTGTTGTGGTTGTTGCCCAATGACGAGGATCGGAGCCAGGCGCGCACACAGCGCGTGCGCTGATCCAGTCCGGATCGGCAAACCCCGCATCCAAAGCGCGAAAATCGGCGCCCGCGGCCACGCCGCGGGCGCTGATCTCGACACAATCCGCTCTACTGCGGCTTCTTGATTCGGTCGGCCGCCATGATCGCGTCGATCTCACTGCGATCGCCGGTCAACAGCCAATGGATCAGCGACATCGGGATCAGGCCGGCGTCATTGAAACGCTCGAAAAACTCGCTCAGGACAAATGCCTCGCCCTGCTCCATTTTCTGCCGGGCGACCACGCTCATCATTTTTTCGAGCTGATATTTTCCGGTGACATAGCTGCTGCCATAGCCTGGCTGGCGCAGGTACAGCTGCTGTTCGAACGCCAGCAGATTCATGTGATCGCTGTAGCCTTCATCACCGGCCGCGCCGAGCCGACCTGCGTCGACTTGCTCGAGGTCCCGGTTCATCCACTGGCGCGGCGTCCAGCGTGCGTGGAATTCGGCCGCCTCGGTCATGGTCTTGCGATTGGCGTGTGCATCCAGCGAGCCGAGCCCACGTGCGGCGCGCTGGGCCAGCAGTATCCAGACGATCTCCCGACTGCGCGGATGCGCTGCATGTAATCCGGCGTGCAAGGTCAATTCCTCGAAGCCGGTGGCCATGCCCTCGGCGCGGCTGGTGAAAATATTGAACAGCAGCGGACCGCGGCGCAGCGGACTGGCGTGGGGTTCTTCTTGCATGCGCGCCAGGTCGAACCAATGGTAAAAATGGGTGTACAGCGGTGTTGGGTCCAGGTGCGAGCCGATGGTGAAGAAGTTGCGCTTTTCAGGCTCGACGTATTCGCCCAGGTGCTCGCGCAGCGCCTGGTCCATCCACGGCTCGACCCGAACAACGTCATGCTGTTCCAGAAAGCGCATCAGGCGCGTGGCCGAATGATCGGCAAGCCGGTCATAGGCGGCCGCGTCTTCGACCGGCTTCAGCTCAGGCAGGTCACGATTGGCGTGTTCCTCGAACTGCAGCGACGACCAGGCCCGATGCAGTTCACGCTCCAGCAGCCGTTTTTCGTCCTGCCAGGTCATGGGCACGTACCAGACCTGCTGCAAATGCCAGCTGTAATCTTCGATGCCAACGCCCGATGGGCCGGTCTTTTCGGACTGCCTTTCGTCCAACCAGGCAACAAAATTGCGCGTGGCCTCGACCGCCTCAGCCAGTGCGCTCCGGACTTCGTCGGCCCCATCCTGTACCAGGCGTTCTTCGATGGCGCGCAGATCGTCGACTTGCTGGCGCATGTTGTAGATGCCGGCGACCCACAGATCGCGCGCATTGCCGGTCAGGTTGCCGGTGGCCTGGTCCAGCAGCGGCGGTATGACCTGCAGGTCATCGCGTAGCCTTTTGGCCTCGTCGGCGGTCAACGGGAAATCGTAGGTCCACAACTCCAGCAAGTCGTGGTGGGTCGGCCCTTCGTGGGCCGGCGTATCGCTCTGGTAGGTCCAGACGGTCTGGTAAAAAGCCGGGTCGCGCGCCCACGGACGCAACACCCGCACATTGAAATCCAGCCCGTTGATCTCGGCGCGCAGCAGGTGCCAGTCGATGGCCCGATCGACCGGCCAGTCAGCGGCATCGATCGCGTTCAGGCGCTCTCGAAAACGCTCGATGCCGGACTCCAGAACCTGCATTCGTTCGAGCGTGTAATCCGGCGCGCCACCTCGCCTCGGGGGCTGCTCGAATTGCCGCCATTGCCGAAACAATTCAACCAGTTCCGAATAAGCCGCTGGCGTTCCAGCCTCGGCAGTCCAGGCCCCAAGGGGCTGCGAGGCTCCAGCGACCCCACCGATAACCATCATCATCATAAAAGCGTTCCGTCCAATTCGTTTCATCGTTCATCCTCGCTCAAGGCCTGATGCCTGCCTCGCAGGCAGCCCGACCGACACGCCGGGCGATCAGTGTAACCCCGGTGTCGGGCGCGCAAATTTCGGGAATTAAAATGCAGCAAAGACAACAAACAGTACCCGGCTGCCGCAAAATCAGGGTGCATTGATTGGCACCCGTAGGCGATCGGCCCGCTCGACAACGCAGAAAACACCGGCAGCATGGGCCGAACTTCGAACCGTGGACACCAGCTCAAACGCCGAGCTCCGGTCGCCACTGTCAAGCATGTATTCGGCCAGTGCCATTTCGGCTTCCATCGCAATCAGGTGATAATCCTTTTCCCGGGCGCGGTCGCGCACCGAAGCCAAATGGGCTCGGATGTCATCGACGGCCCGGGCCATGCTGTTCAGCATCTGGAACTCGAGATTCAGCCTGTTGTCATGTTCTTCGAACTGCAGCGACCGGGCAATGGCCAACTGTTCGCGAGCCTCGGCCAGCCTGCCCTGCTCGACGAGGCTGCTTGCCAGTATCAGCACTGCGGCAGCCCGGTCTTCGACCGGTGCCGACCGGTCGTAGGCTTCAAGCACGCCACGAGCAAGTGCTTCCGCCTTGCCCGCTTCCTGCTGTTCAATCGCAAGGCGTGCCAGGTCGAGATCGCTTGACAGCACCCCGGACTGAAACCCTGCATCGGCGCGCAGCGTGCGAGCCGTTCGGAAACGCCGCTGCGCTTCATCGAGCCTCCACTCCAGCAGCGCCAGTTCGCCGGCAGCGGTTTCGAGGCTGGCGATCCGAAGCGGGTCCTGCAATTCGAACGCGCTGACACGTTCGATCGCCGTGGCTGCAGCCGCTGCATCGGCACGCTCGATTTCGATGCGGGCAATCGCAATCAAGGCCGCCGCCAGCGGATCCACAGCACGCTGTGCCTCGAATATCGAGGATGCCTCGACAAGCCGATCCAGCGCCTGCCGGAGATGTCCGCGCCGTTGACTCGAAAGTGCGGCCTCGTACAGGGCTCCTGCCAGCTGCCGATGATTGCCCAACTGGCGATACAAGGCAATTGCCCGCTCATTCAGAGTTACGGCTGCTTCGAACTCCCCGCCGGCTTCGAGAACCGATGCAAGACGGGCCGAGGCAACCGCCTGTCCGCGCCGATCACCCAGCGCATCGAAAACCATCAAGGCCTGCTCAAAGGCCTTGCGCGCCGGCACCGCTTGCTGCTGATGCACCAGCAGCTTTCCAAGCGCGATCTGGCTCATTGCAAGGCCCTGCCGATCACCGATCTGATGAACCAGTCTTTCTGCGCTGCGATGACTCGCCTGGGCCTCGCAAATATTGCCGGCTTGCAGCTGGACATCGGACAAACCCAGCCAGGCAGCTGCCGCCTGGCTCAAAGTACCGGCTTCGATGAACTGCTGCGCTGAATTTTCAAAAAGCCGCGACGCGATCAGATGGTCGTCGTCGACAAGGCGGGCTTGACCGTTCAAATAGTCGCATTTGGCCAAGCCCGCTCGATGCTGCAGTCCGCGATAGATGGTGCAGGATTGTTCCATCCAGCGCGCCGCCTCCTCGTCACGCCCCTGTCGTTCGTCCAGTTCTGCCATGACGACCAGCGCGTCGGCATGGCCCCGTGGATCATGAACACTACGCATGCCGGCCACGGCCCGGCGAAGCATTTCACGACCGGCCGATGACTCGCCCATGGCCAGCAGGGACTCGGCGCGCGCCAGAAATGCATGGGCACGCATCGCCGCAAGATCCTCCGTGCCGGCAGCCTTGATCGCAAATTCCGCAGCCACGCTGGCCTCGCTCCAGTGACCCATTCTCCGATGCACTTTCGACGCCGTCAGCCAATAACGAACGCCGGGCGATTCTACAGCCAGCAGCGCTCGCAGCCTGTCGAGCGTCTGGCGAGCTTCGCTGGCCGGACGGATACCCAGCTGCAAATCGATCAAGTCGTACAGGTATTCCAAATCATCGGCAAAGAACACAGAAAGGCTGTCAAGCGAACGCAGCGCTTCGGGCCATCGGCCCGCCAGGCGTGCCCTCAAGGCCGCCAGTTCCAATTCCTCGCGGCGGCTGAACGACTTTTGCCGGATCAAGGAATGTTCAGCCAGCGAGGCCGCCTTGTGATCAAAGCCTGCCTGCATATAGGCCTTGATCAGCGCAAGCCGGACCGACAGCGAGCCCGGTTCAAGCTCCAGGGCTTGCTGCAAAGACTCAAACGCTCTCGGCCAGGCGCGCTGGCTGGCAAAGACCTGGCCATTGAGAAACAGCGAGAAGGCTTCCGGATGTCGCGGCAGCGAACGCTCGGCGAAGGCACGGTCAGCCGCGGAATGACTCCGTTGATCCGAAATCAACATTTCGCGCAGACCCAGCCAGGAACTGGTGATCGTCAGCCCGATGATCACAAGCACAGACAACGAGAGCACTGGACTGATCGGCTTACGAGACGAACCTGGCTGAAATTCGTCCAGGCCCTGATCAGGTTCCGGATTGGTCGATTGCGCAGCCGACTCCAAGGAAACCTCGACGATGACCTGGTAGCCGCGACCGTGTCGCGTGGCAAGAATGGCCGGCTCGGAAGCATCGTCTCCCAGTGTTCGCCGTATTTCGCGAATTGCCTGCGAAATGCCGCTGACCGAGAGCGCATTATGTCCCCATACCGTTTCCAGCAATTCCTCCCGGCTCACGATGCCCGGGGCTTTTTGCACGAGGCATTCAAGCACCTTGAAGGCCTGCGGCCGCAAAACCATTTCTTCGCCGTCACATGACATCAATCTGTGTTGAGTGGAATCAAGAACAAAGCGGTCAAACAAAAAACGCATATTTCAATACAGCCTGAATTGGGTTTATCGAACTCGTTCCAGCCAAGATGAACAAATGCCGTCAGCCTTCAACAGTGCCCGCAACCTCTCCAGGCACCTGATGGCAGATCGGTCACGCCAGATCGGTCATGCTAAAAGCACCAGATTACGCCCGCATTTCAACGAGCCTTGAAGGCAATGCACGAATTCACCCGGGTTGCAGAATTTATTTCTGGAAAATTGTTCGGCAACGACTTCGACCGTCATCACAACATGCCGATAAATATCCTGTTGCAATCCATTTGACTTGTAAAATTAAAAACTGGCACCGGTCGTACGAACCGAACAACGGAATAAAATCAATAGCCTGAGAGCATACGCGGCCCCGTTTCCATCTTCCTGTACCCGAGTCGAAATCGTAGTGAGTTAAAAATAAAGTCCGTATTTATACAGGCAATCGCACCACCGACGCAAGAATGAGTATTCTGTGAGCTGCCCCGCAGCGCTCAGCGAAACGCGTGATCAGCAGCCCTTGATCGGCCATGGAGGCCAAGCCATTTTGACGGGGCTCCGAGGCACACTCGAACGATGTCACCCCAACGGAAGCTGCTTGCCTGTGCCTGCCTCGCGGCAGTCAAACCGCCATATCAGGCCTGTGCTCGTTGAATGCCGTGGTCTGCGCGCTGCGCTCGCGCGAGTGCGCGCAGCAGTTCGTCGCCCAGGTCGCGCTGATCCTCCAGGCCTACCGACAGCCTGAGCAGTCCCTCGCCAATGCCGGCCCGCAGCCGCGCCTTTGCACTCATCGCCGCGTGCGTCATGGTCGCCGGATGCGCAAGCAGCGTCTCGACGCCGCCCAGCGACTCGGCCAGCGAGAAGATTTGCAGCCCATCCAAAAAAGCCCGCACCGCGCATTCGCCACCGGCCAGCTCGAAGCTGACGATGCCGCCAGGCCCGCGCTGCTGGCGCTCGACCAGTTCGCGGTCGGGATGGTTTTCCAGGCCCGGGTAAAACACCCGCTCCACGGCCGGATGCCCGACCAGCAATTCGGCCATGGCCCGGGCATTTTGCTGATGGCGCTGGATCCGGACATCCAGCGTACGCAGGCCGCGCAGCGTCAGCCAACAATCGAAGGCCCCGGCCGTCAGGCCCAGGCAATTGGCCCACCAGGCCAGGCGCTCGCCGGTCGCCGCACAGGCGCTGATCACCGCACCACCCAGTACATCACTGTGACCATTGATGTACTTGGTGGTCGAATGCACGACGATATCGGCCCCCAGAGCAAGCGGCCGCTGCAATGCCGGCGACAGGAAGGTGTTATCGACCACAACCCGGGCACCGACCGCGTGGGCGGCCTTGGCGATGGCCTGGATGTCGCTGATCCGAAGCAGCGGGTTGGTCGGCGTTTCGAGCCAGACCATGCTTACGGAATCGTCGAGCCGGTCCGACCACTGGCCGGCATCGTGGAAATCGACCCATTCGACTTCGAACGCACCGCGGCCGGCCAGCGCATCGAGAATGCGCCAGCTGCCGCCGTAGCAGTCGGCCGTGGCCAGCACGCGGTCGCCGGGTTCGAGCAGCTGCAGTACCGTCGTGATCGCGGCCATGCCGGTCGCTGTAACCGTTGCCGCCGCCCCGCCCTCCATGCGACACAGCGCCTCGGCCAGCAGGTCGCGCGTGGGATTACCCGAGCGGCTGTAATCGTGGGAACGCGGACAGTCGAACCCGGCAAAGGCATAGGTGCTCGAGAGGTGCAGCGGCGGCACCACGGCACCGTATTGCTGATCGGTTTCTATACCGGCACGCACACCCAGCGTGGCACGCGGAAAGGTCTCATTGGTCATGACATCCTCCGGCAACATCGGCCAGCAGCCTGGCCAGCAGGGGGTTGATCCTTTCCGGCGACTTCAAAAAGGCATCGTGGCCGAACGGCGAGTCGATCACGTGCAGCCGTGCATTCAGGCCGATCGCGCCGGCCAGCGCGCGCATCTGGGTCAGCGGCACCAGCGTGTCGGATGTCGCGGCGATCAACTCCACCGGGCAGGTGATGCGATCGGGTTCGACCCGGTGGCGGTCCAGCGATTCGGAAAGTGCGAGGTAACGCCCGGCATCGAAATGGCCGGCAAAACGCTCGCCGTTGTAATCGAGATAGCGATGCAGCGACGCCATTGTGACCGCCGGATCGTCATCGAAAAAACGCCGCTCGAACAGCGATTCGGGTCGATAGGAAGTCAATGCCAGGGTGCGCGCCAACGCCACACCCAACTCGGGTCGGCCATGCTCGATTGCGGCCGTAATGATGCTGCGCTGAATCAGCCGCCCCGCCGTCGCCGCTGCCCGCGACCGATGCGCGCCGCTGATGGCGATCAACCTGCCGAGAGATCGACCATGACGTGCGGCAAAGGCCAGCCCGACCATGGCGCCGTAAGAGGCTCCCACCAGGGCCTCGATCCGGTCCAGGCCCAAATCGTTAATCACGGCCAGCAAGGCGTCAGCCTGATCACCGGTTTGAACCGGCCTGCCACAGCGCAACTGCGCCAGCCAATCGATCGAAATCAGCCGGAAACGGCGTGGGCTCAACCCACCTTCGTCGCCTGCCGTAATATCCGGCCACCAATGATCGACCTTTCGATCAGCACTGATGCCGCCGACCACAACCAGCGGCGCCAGGCCGGGCTCACCCAGGGTTCGATATCGAATCGTTCCAAGGCGAGGATGCGCAACACTGGCGTCGACCGGCGGCCGGCTCGGGAGCTTGCCGGGTAAAACCCGGCAATCGGTGGTGGGTAAACTTGCCTGCAACATCGTTTTGCCTCCATGAGAATCGAATCAAGCTCATGGACCGGGGAAAAGATGTGGAGGCAGGCACCGGCATTCGCCAGTAGATTGCAGCCACTCATCTCCCGGAAGCAAAAGATGCTTCCGCAGGACTTGGCACCTTGCAATACACTGATCGCATTGCAGGTTGCCCCGGCGTCAAAGGGCCTTTCCCTCAGCCGGTCTTGATGAGCTTTCGACTCTGAAGGTAACGCCGTACAGCGCTTCAAGTCAAATAGCGTTTTGGAATATAAGCCCGGCCAGGCAACGAATGGTTATAAGGATTTGTTGGCAGCCGGTCGGACTTGACACTGATCTACTGCGGACAAGCCGAATCGGGCCAGATTTCTCGCTCTTTTTAGTTACCTGAATAGCGTCGTGTCTCAGCAACTCTCCAGTTTGTGCCTTCGACACCGGATCCGGCGGGCATCGATCGCTTATATTCGACGCGCGGCGAGGCCTTCAGCCATCGATGCCCACTCGATCCTGCCTCTGGAGCTCACCCGAATTCCTGAACGGCTATGAATGATCGCGATCATTGACACACAATGCCAGTCAGGGTTCATTTAACAGACCCACTATTGGCGTTAAAAGACCAAAAAATCTGACTCCAACTGGCTTTCCATCGCTCTGGATCGGTCAAAACCGACAGGCTGCCAGGAACAAAATCCTTCCGGGGCACGGTTCACGGCGCTGGACCAGAATCCGGCCTCGCCTTGCCGCGCGCCCGCAAGGAGCGTGCCCAAGCCTGGGCCAGCGATCATCCCGAGCACTGCGGGGTTAGGGCTGCAGCATGACGTTGCGGCTTTGGCAAAAGCCGGCGACGCGTCCAATGACGAACCCTGGCCCATCATGGCTTGACATCCGCGGCTCGATGCCCAATGATTGAAACAGCGCCGATTTGAAGCCAGCTTGCGGGGCGCTCTATAAATTCTTGCTAAAACGGCCGGCTCGAAGGCCGACCCGCCACATGAATTTCCCGCAACCCGGCATTTCGGCACCCCAGACCCTGGCCGTGTGACTGAATGCAATGAAACTCCAACAACTACGATTTTTTCTGGCCGTGGTCGAAAACGACCTCAATATCACGGCCGCAGCCGAGGCCCTGCATACGTCCCAGCCCGGTGTCAGCAAGCAGATCCGGCTACTCGAAGACGAGTTGAACCTTCAGCTGTTCGTGCGCAACGGCAAACGCGTCGAAGCGCTCACTGCGGCCGGTCAGCGCGTGGCCCGGCACGCCTCGCGCATGCTGCAGGAAGCCGAGCGCATCAAGTCGCTGTCCGACGAATTGCGCGGAGATACCACCGGCACGCTGTCGCTGGCGACCACGCAAACCCAGGCACGCTACGTATTGCCCGAAATCATCGGCCGATTTCGCGAACGCTTCGACAAGGTCGACTTCCGGCTCCATCAAGGCACGACCGAACAGATCGAGCGCATGATGAACGAGCGCCAGATCGATTTTGCCATCGTCAGCGGCTCATCGGCGCCGTTTTCCGACATCGTCGCGCTGCCGGTCTATCAATGGGACCGCGTATTGCTGGTTCCGCGCGAGCATCCGCTGGCCGCCAGGCAATCGCCGCCAGACCTGGAAACGCTGGCCGGCTATCCGCTGGTCACCTACCTGTTCAGCGACCGCCCCGAATCGTCGTTGATGGGCAGCTTCGCAGCGCACGGCTTGAAGCCGCGCATTGCCTTTACCGCGCGCGACGCCGACGTGATCAAGACCTACGTGCGATCCGGATTCGGCGTCGGCATTCTCGCCGGCATGGCAATCGAGGCCGGCGTCGACGACGACCTGAAGGCGATTCGCGTCCCTGGACTGTTTCCCAGGCTGACAACCTGGATCGGATATCCGCAAGATCTGCTGCTCAAGCAATATCACTGCGACTTCATCCGCCTGCTCGCCCCGCATTTTACCCAGAGGATGCTCGACGAGATTTGCCAGGCCTCCGAGCCCCGAAACATCGACGACTGGATAACCCAGATCGTCATTCCGTTGCGCAACGGCGCTTCCTGAGCCAGGCGCGCCCCAGACCATCAGTAGCTGGAGTCGACAAGCCGCCTCGACCGTTCCGTCCATAGCCTGCGCGGCACGGCTGTCACAGGCACTCTCAACGACGTTGTTTCCCGAACTTCCGCTCAATTTCATGCCCGGACCGGGTTGAATCCGCCAATGTAGGACAAACACCGACACCCGCGCCGACCACCTCCTACAGCCGCGTGTTCCAGGCGCCTACGCTCGAATCCGGCTTGCGCCGATAGCGTAAACCGCGGCCGGCTTCCACACTGATATCGATGCAAGAGTCCAGCCCAAGGGGGGCTCCGGACAAGCTCGATTCAGGAGAGGATCATGAAAAACGCCGCATTACTGGTTTTGGCACTTGCGCTTTCAAATGGCATCGGCGCCGCGGAAATCGTTGCTTCCGGCAACCCGATTCCCGATCAGTTCATCGTTGTGCTCGAACAACAGCAGTTCAGCCCTCCGGGGCTTGCAACCGCCAACAAACGACGTCAGGATATTCGCGATACCGCCGACATGATCGCTCTGGATTATCGCGGCAAGCGCCAGCATGTATTTTCCGAAAGCCTTACCGGCTTTTCGTTGAATATCAGCCGCTCGCGGGCGCTCGAACTGGCCTCCGACCCACGCGTTGCCTACGTCGCCGAAGATGGCCGGGTTGAATCGACCGCCGGCAATTTCCAGTTCGAACCTCCGTCCTGGGGTCTGGACCGTCTCGACCAGCGCCCAACGCCACTCGATAATAGCTATAGCTGGCACGCATCCGAATCGGATACGCCGGTCCATGTCTACGTGCTGGATTCCGGCATTCGATCGAGCCACGACGATTTCGGCGGCCGCGTCGATACAGTCAACAGTTTCAATGCCTTCAACGACGGCCAGGGAGTCGATGACTGCAACGGCCACGGAACCCATGTGGCCGGCATCGTCGGCGGCACGGATCATGGTGTTGCCAAGAATGTCGTTCTTCATCCCGTGCGGGTCCTGACTTGCCAGGGCAGCGGATCGGTTTCGGCAGTCATCGCCGGCATCGACTGGCTCACCGGCCAGGTGACCCAATCCGGCCATCCCGCTGTCGCCAACCTGAGCCTTGCAAGCGGCCCATCGGCAGTACTCGATAACGCGGTCAGGACATCGATTGCCACGGGTGTAGTCTACGTCGTGGCTGCAGGCAATAACGCCGATTCGGCCTGCAACTACTCTCCGGCGCGCGTCAGCGAAGCCCTGACGGTCGGCGCCACCAACATCTCCGACAGGCGCCTGGCAAGCTCCAACTACGGTGCTTGCGTAGACATCTACGCGCCCGGCGACGCCATCGTCTCAACCTTCAACCGCAGCGACAGCGATACCTTGACGATGTCGGGCACCTCGATGGCAGCCCCGCATGTTGCCGGCACCGCAGCGCTCCTGCTGGCGCGCGCTCCGTTTGGAACGCCGGCTCAGATTGCCGAGGAAATCATCGCCCAGGCAAATTTCTTCACCGAGCCCAACAGCGAGACCGATACCGGCTTGCTGGTCTATTCACTGATCGAAATCGCCGCCGACAGTCCATTGGCCTCCGGTGGTCTCGAATTCGCTTACAGCTGCAATCCTCGCAACAAGCGCTGCACTTTCGAAGCCTCCCTGCCAGCCGACCAGGCACTGGTCACGCGTTATTACTGGGATTTCGGCGACGGCCAAACAGCCGACCACAAGCGTCCGATCATCCGTCATGGCTATCGTGGGACTTCCGGTGTGGTCAATGTCATCGTCGCGGTAGAACTTTCGGATGGTCGCAGCTATCTGGCCAGCCAGGCGATCGAACTGCCCCGTTAAACCGGGCTTAGTCACCAGCCGCTCGACTGCCCGGCCTGGCGACGCCTCGCGACGAACGGATGGTGAATAATGCGGGTTAAAGGCACTTGCCGAGGCCGGGCAAGGCGGCTTCTCGAAAGCAAGTCGCTTTGACCCGGTTCGATTTGGCTTATCATGTTTGCCGTAAAACATGACAAAGCCCACTCCAAAAGCAGAATCGACGGCCCGAAGCCACAAGGCCGGCAACAATTCGCCAACCCCGGCGGTTGATGCAGGCGAAGGTGCAGGATTGTTCCATTTGCTGGCCGACAATGCCCGTGAAATGGTGTCGCGCCACATGCCCGACCTGACCTTTCTTTATGCCTCGCCGGCATCTACCCGGGTGCTCGGCTACCGGCCCGATGACCTGATCGGCGTGCGCCTGGATGATCTGACCCACCCGGATGATCTTTCATCGGTATTGACGGCCTTCGCCATGGCGCGCGAAACGCTTCGAAAAACCAGCGCAATCTTTCGCTGCCGCACGCCCAAACAAACCTGGCGCTGGTGCGAAATCTTCTGTCGACCCGTCACAAATGCTTCAACCGGCATCGATGAAATCCATTCGAATATTCGGGATGTGAGCAAATACAAGCAGATCGAAAAAGCCATCGAACGGGTCGCTGGGGAATGGCGCAGCACCTTCGACTCGGCGCAGGATGCCATCATGATGCTGGACCGAAAAGCCAACATCATGCGGGTCAACCTTGCGACGCTCTCGTTGCTGGATTGTGAATTCAAGGACCTGATCGGCAAACCGCTGGCCGAGGCCACCCGCGAGCGCCTTCAGCTCGATGATCCATTCCAGCTCGAGCGGGTATGGGCCGAAGAATCCCAGATTCGGAGTGACCTGGAGCTCGATAAAAAATCAATCTGGCTGCGATCGACCGTCGATCCTGTATTGACGGATGACGGCCGACTCAACGGCGCGGTGGTTTTCATCACAAACATTACGACCGAAAAACAGGCTGAAATTCAATTGATGAAAACGCTCAAGGAGTTTCGCGAGCTTTCATCACATTTGCAAAACGTGCGCGAGGAAGAACGGCGATCAATTGCACGGGAGGTACACGATGAACTCGGGCATGCACTGACTGCACTCAAAATGGATATTGCATGGCTGGTAAAACGAATCTCGCCGGGCGATGACGAAATTTCCAGCCGCGGCGCAGAACTGGCCGGTGTCGTCGACCAGACGATTGGATCGGTGCGGCGCATTGTTTCGCGACTGCGACCGCCGGTTCTGGATGATCTGGGGCTGGATGCTGCGCTGGAGTGGCTCGCTGCAGATTTCCAGAAACACAGCGGAGTCGAGACCCGCATCGAGATTTCAGATATTCCAAAACGTCTGCGCGGGGTCAAGGCCAGCAGCGTCTTTCGAATCGTCCAGGAAGCCCTGACCAATGTGTCCAGACACGCCCGCGCCTCGAAGGTTTCGATTCATGGATGCCTTGATGAGGCCAACTATCACTTGACCATCAGCGACGACGGCCGGGGTTTCGAGCCGGGCGGGCCGGATTACCGGGCCGGATTCGGCTTGCTCGGAATGGCCGAGCGCGTGCATGACCTGGAAGGCACAATGGAAATGAATGCGAGTCCCGGCCAAGGCACTGCGCTGGTTCTTATCCTGCCGAGGACGGCCATAGAATGATTCGAGTGCTGATTGCCGACGACCACGCGATCGTTCGCGAGGGCCTGAAAAGGATCCTGGCCGACGATGTCGAGCTTGAAACCATTGCCGAGGCATCGGACGGGTTCGAGGCAGCCCGTCTTGCACGCGAGCACCAGCCCGATATCGTGTTGCTCGACATTTCCATGCCCGGCCGTAGCGGTATCGATGCACTGGCTGACATACAAACCGCCAGCCCGGGCAGCCGCATCCTGATACTCAGCATGCACCCGGAAGACCAGTACGCGATTCGCTGTTTGCGTGATGGTGCCGATGGCTACATGACCAAGGAAAGCGCGCCGGAAATGCTGCTCGAAGCGATTCGCAAGGTTCACGGCGGCGGCAAGTACGTCAGCGCCTCGCTGACCGAAAAACTGGTGACGCAACTCCGACCCGATCACGAAGATGCGGCTCACGAGGCCTTGTCCGACCGAGAACTGCAAGTGCTGATCATGATCGGCGAAGGGGATACGGTATCGAGCATTGCCGACAAGCTTTGCGTCAGCGTAAAAACCGTCAGCACCTACCGGGCGCGAATTCTTGAAAAAATGAGTATGAAAAACAATGCCCAATTGATGCGCTATGCGATCGACAAGCGACTGACCTGAAGCGGGCCAATATCATTGGTGGCCCTGGTGCAGCCCGCACTCTCGCGTTTCACCAAGAAAACGAAGCTGGGCCTCGTTATCGACTTCATGAATCGAGCGCGTCGTGTGCCAGTCCCCGATCGACAAGTAGCCTTTTTCGCGCAACGGGTGATACGGCAGATCGTGCCTTGCCAGGTAACGATGAATGTCGCGATCGGTCCAGTCGGCAATCGGATGGATTTTCAGGCTTTGCCATTGATTTTCGATAAATTCCGTACCGGCGCGCGTGCTGGCTTGCGTTCGGCGAAGGCCGCTGAACCAGCTGCCGGCTTTTAGACGGCGCAGCGCGCTTCGCATCGGTTCGACCTTGTTGGCCTGGTTGTAGGCATCGATGCCCGCCCGGCCCTGCTCCCAGCGCCGGCCGAATCGGGCTTCCTGCCAGGCCGGACTCAAATCGGCACGCACGATCTCCAGGTTCAAACGGAGCCGGTCGGTCAGTTGGTCGACAAAGCCATAGGTTTCGGCAAAGTGGTAGCCGGTATCGACGAAAATGACCGGGATATCGGGCTGCACCTGCGTGACCAGGTGCAGCATCACCGCAGCCTGCATGCCGAAGCTCGACGAAAGCACATGGTTGGCGGGCAGATGATCAAACGCGCATTCGACGCGCTGGGTCGGCTTGAGCTGCTGCCAGGCCCGGTTCAGCGCCGCCAGCTCGAGCGCCGTCGATGGCGGCGACCCCTGCCTGACGGCCTGGAGTGCGCACCGGGTCATACGCCATGAACCTCGCTACCGTGCACGACCGCAGCCACCGCTCCACTGCGCACGGCGAAGTCTCCAAAAGTCTCGCCGGTCTCGCGTCGCGCTGAAAAATCTTCGAACCAGCCGTCGATGGCCGTGAGAATCGCCGCTTCATCGGCATTGTCCAGCACCCGCTTGTTCAATCTCGAGCCGTCGAACGCCGCACCGAGGTACAGGTTGTAGCGCCCGGGTGCACGACCGACCAGGCCGATCTCGCCCAGGTAAGGCCTGGAGCAGCCGTTCGGGCAGCCGCTCATGCGGATATTGATCGGCTGGTCCTCGATACCGTGCCGAACAGCCAGTTCCTCGATTCGCGAGACCAGGTCCGGCAGGTAGCGTTCGGCCTCGGCCATTGCCAGCCCACAGGTCGGCATCGCCACGCAGGCCATCGAATGCTTGCGCAGCAGCGAATGCCGCGCCCCGCCATCGAGTTCAAATTCGGCCAACACAGAGCGCACCCGGTCACGCCGGGACGAGTCGATGCCGGTCAGTACCAGGTTCTGGTTGGGCGTGAGCCGCAGGTCCTCGAGACCTTCGGCGAACAGGCGCGCCAGGCCGTCCCTCTGGAGCGGACCGAGACGACCATTTTCGACAAATACCGTGTACTGCCAGCGCCCGTCCAGGCCTTCGGTCCAGCCGTAGCGATCGCTGGAACGGCTGAATTCAAAAGCCCGGGCCGGCTGCAGTCGAATACCGCTACGCTCCAGTATCTGCTGCGACAACCAATCGGCGGGCCGATCGTCCAGCGTGTACTTCAACCTTGCGTGTTTGCGATTTTTCCGATCGCCGAAGTCGCGCTGGGCAGCCACGACGGCCTCGGCAACTTCCAGCATCTGTACTGGCTCGATGAAGCCGATGACCTTGCCAAGCAGCGGAAAGGTTTCCGGCTCGCCGTGGCTGCAGCCCATGCCACCGCCGGCGACCACGTTGAAGCCGGCCAGACCGGCGTCCGATCCGGCATTTTCGACAATCGCGATAAAGCCCAGGTCCTGGGAAAAAACATCGATATCGTTATACGGCGGCACCGCGATGCCGGCCTTGAACTTGCGCGGCAGGTAGGTCCTGCCATACAGCGGCTCGTCCTCGACCGTGTCGAAATCGACCTTTTCGCCATCGATCCAGATTTCTCGCCAGGCCTGGGTCCGGGGCGTCAACCGCGTGCTCAGGCGCTTGGCCCAGGCCAGCGTTTCGGCTTGCAGCGGCCCCAGTTCGGGCTGAACATGGCACATCACGTTGCGGTTGACGTCGCCGCAGGCGGCCAGCGAATCCATACCGACCGAATCGATACCGCGCACCAGGCTTTTCAAGGACTCCTTGGCCACACCGTGGTACTGGATCGCCTGCCGCGAGGTCAGGCGCAGCGTGCCGTTGGCATAGTCGTCGGCCAGCTTGTCCAGCGCCAGCC
>JAVVET010000017.1:0-28303 GCA_032251235.1 Wenzhouxiangellaceae bacterium | reverse complement strand
ATCGATTCGTCCGCCCGGCACGCGCACCCGCAGCATGAATTGATACAGCGGCTCGAGCCGGGCTTCGCGCCGCTCCAGGCGATGGTCGCGATCGTCTTGCTGGTAGACGCCGTGAAACTTGCTGACCACGGTGTCGGCCTCGGCAATCGCGGCCGTCGTGGGGTCTGCCAGGCTGGTATGCAGGCTGCCGCGCAGCGCCCGGCTTTCGGACTTGATTTTTTCAACGTCCAGGCCACTCATCAATAGGTATCCTTCTGGTAGCGATTTTCGGTTTTCATGGCCTCCAGGTACCCGGCCGCCTTGTCCTCGGGCATGCCGCCGTGCGCGCCAATGATGTCGAGCAGCGCTGCGTGAACGTCGGCGGCCATGGCCTGGCCGTCGCCGCAGACATAGACATGTGCGCCCTGCTCCAACCAGTCATAGACGTCGCGGCCCTGCTCACGCAAACGGTGCTGTACGTAGATTTTGTCGGCCTGGTCGCGCGAAAATGCCACCGACAGGCGCTGCAGGCCGTCTTGTCGCTGGAAGCGCTGCCATTCAAGCTGATACAGAAAGTCGGTGCTTCGGTGCCGAGCACCGAAAAAGAGCCAGTTGTGTCCGGGCTGGCCAAGCGCCTGGCGCTGCTGCAGGAACGCGCGGAAAGGCGCCACGCCGGTACCCGGGCCAATCATGATGATTGGCCTGGACGCATCATCGGGCAAGCGGAATCGCGGATTCGCCTGGACATAAACTGGTAATCGATCGCCCGGCGAGACCGCTTCGCTCAATTGCCACGAGGCCACGCCCGCACGCAGCCGGCCGTCGGCATCGAAGCCGCCGACGCGCTTGACCGTTATGTGAATCTCGTCTTCATTGGCCAGCCGACTCGATGCGATCGAGTACAGCCGTGGCGCAATCCCGCGCAAGGCACCCAAAAGCCCGTCGGCATCGACGCGTGCCGGGTACTGGCGCAGCACATCGATGACCTGGCGCGTGGCAACCCAGGCGGCCAGCTGACCGCGATCCTCGAGCAAGGACAATAGTTGGCCACTTTCGCTGATATCGGCCCATGCCTTGATGAACGGCTGGGTCAACTGGGTCAATTCCAGCCGATGGCTTAACCAGTCGCGCGCCGACAGAAGCTGTTCGCCGCGCGCCACCGATGCACCGGCATCGATGCCGCTGACCTCGATGATTTCGTCGACCAGCCGGCGATCGTTGGTCGGCCACAGGCCCAGCGAATCTCCAGGCGACCACGCAAGGCCACTGCCCTGCACCTGCAGCTCGACATGATGCACCGGCCGGCTCGATGGCGCTACGGTCAAGGCGGCAACTTCCAGAACCTCGGCATCGAATGGTTTGCGTCGGTCATGGACCGGCGCCTGGGCTTGCAATTGCGGGCCTGCCGGCGGCTTGCCGATCAACTGCAGATGCGGCGCAGCCTCGGCAGGCGCCGGGAAATCGGCTTCCAGCTTGTCGACGATCCGTGCCCGCCAGGCATCCTCGGCCGACTCGAAGTCGATATCAACCTCGGTGCGCTCGAGAATGGGCTTCGCCCCTAGTACCTGCAGGCGCGCATCAAAATCGCGACCGGTCTGGCAAAAATCCGGATAACTCGAATCGCCCAACGCAAATACCGCGTACTGGAGATGCTCCAGCGCCGGCGCACGCGACGAGCAGATCAGCTTGTGCAGCGCCTGGGCATCGTCGGGCGGGTCACCCTCTCCGTGCGTGCTGATCACCAGCAGCAACAGGCTGATTCTGGAAATGGATCGCGGTTCGATATCTGCGGTACTGGCCAGGTCGACGGCAAAACCTTTCGCGCGCGCCGCGGCGGCGAGCCGTTCGGCCACGCCGCGACCGTTGCCGGTCTCGGAGCCGAACCAGATCGTCAGCGCTCGCTCAGCGCCCCGATCGGCACCCGCTTTATCCTGATCGGGCGCAGCAGTCGATTCGCGCGCCACGGCAAGTCCAGCCAGAAAGCCCGAGGCCCAAACCAGCTGGTCCGGCCCCAGTCCGTCGGCCCATCCACCCAGTTGCTGTTCGATATCCTGTGTGACTCGAGGTGATACGGCCATGGCCTGCATTCCTGTGCAATCAGGCCACCAAGGCTACGTCCAGAGCGCCGGAAAAGGAACGATTTGCTGGTTATACCAATAGAACCAAAAAGCAGGATCGAACGCTGCGTCGACCAAAAGACCGGGCCAATCTCGCGTTCACTCGTGACAGTGCACAGGACAAGCAGACAGGCCGACGAAGTTACCGGCTTTCCGGCCGGCTGCCCGATTTCAATTTCAGCACCAGCTGGTTGGCAAGCCGGCCCCGCATCGCCTGAATATAGGTCTTTCTGTCCGGACTTTGCTCGGCATCGAATGGATTGGCGACACCGATCACGTCGATGCCCACGGGAGCCCCCTGGAGCTCGAAACGAGTTGCTTCCAGGCCCTCCAGTATCCGTTCGAGCACGAGACTTGCGCCCTCGGCCCGGGTCATCGGCAGGATGATCAACGGAATGTTTCGGTCTTTGCTTCCCAGCGTTCCCAAAAGATCGAGTTCGCGCAAATGGATCGGCAGAAGCTCGAACACATTGGGCATGATCAATTCGATCTCGTCGGCCGAAATCGTTCGCCAGCCCGATTCCTGTTCGTGTACCTGCGAAATCATCAGCATGATGCAGGAAAAAAAGGTTTCGTAGCGCAGGCAGCTGGTGATCTCGCGCTGCAGGAAATACGCGGTGGCATTCGGGTCCAGTACGCCGCCCGGATTCAGCTCCAGACGGCTTCTGTGCTTGAGCCTGGCGACCGTTTGATCATAGATTTCCTGGACCTTTTCAGGCGCATAGCCGTGCGCCGCCAGTTCGCGCCGGACCGTCGCGCCGAGCGTGGCCAGGTCCGGCTCGCGCTCGAGCAGCTGACCCAGCGTGCTGACCAGCTCCGACTCATCGAGTCCGCCCGACTGGCGCAACAACTCGACCAGTCGATCGGAGCCCTGGTCGCCCCGGGATTTCGCCGAGCGCCTCGCCAGGTCGGTTTCCACCTGGCCGGCCAGTTTTTCATCGATACCGTGTCGGCGGACCTGACCGACCAGCATTGATTGCATTTTTTGCGCCGCTTCGGCACGGCGCCCGGGGTCCAGGGTTTCATCGGCTGCATCGCCAGCCATTTCGTTGCTGACTTTCTCGATATATTCCGACAACGCCGCCGACAAGCTGTCCTGGCCTGATCCGCCGCCTGGCTCCTGATGCTGGCCGCGCAGCTGTGCGGCCAACACCACCAGCCGGGCCGCCTCGCCGGGGTCGCGACGAATTTCGCGCACGATCTCATCGACCGACAGGCCGATGCTGTCGGCGCCCTGCTCGAGAGACTGGACCAGGTCGTCACTCTGCAACTCGGCGCTCAGCTCGTTGACCAGCTCGATGTAACCGGCCAGCGACATCCCGTCTGCGAGCAGGCTCTGCTTGAGCAACGGCAGCAGCCGCTTGACCTCGCGCGAGCCAGGCAAAACGCGACGGATGATCTGGGCCAGCCGCTGTGCCGATGTCTGACCGGCGCGGTACTCATCGACCACGATCGAAACGACGGTCTGGCAGGTCAGTTGTTCGACCTCGCTTAAAACACCGCCCTCGGCCGATAGCAAACGCGCCGTTTCTTCCTGGCCGGCCATCGCCGTTGTCATGTCCTGGCGTATTCGCTGAATGGCTTGCATGACGGCCAACGGCGACAGGTGCTCGCCATCCGCGTCCTGGCCACGCTCGACCTGGCGGCGCAGATCGCGGATCTGCTCGATCGCCTCTTGCTGTCGGCCGTCATCGGCGCCGGAAGCCTGTAGCCAATGCTCAGCCATGCGCTGCGGCTGCAGCATCAAATCGCGCATCGTGAAGACTTCCTCGATGCGCGAAAAAATATCGGCCTCATCGGTCGGCAGCACTGTCGGGGCCTGCGTATCGGCAGCATGCGCCAGGCTTTTCTCAGCCAGGCCGGTCAAGTCCTCGAGACCTTCACGACTGATCACCTGATCGTCCTCGGTAAATTTGCGCAGCACCACGTGATTGACCCGGATGGCATCCACACCGTGGGTGCCGAGCTCGGCGCGCACTCTTTCGACCCCCTCGAAGTCTTCGGCGCCGGCAATGATCCGCATCAGATGTTCCAGGCCATCTTCATCAACGCCGCGAGCAAAAGTGACCGACTCGAGCCCGCATTGGCGAAACAGAATGATGAGCCGGTTGATATTGAAGCGGGCATCGACGGCGTAATCCTCGATGAACAGCGAGCCGCGATCGAGCATCAGCGTCAAGGAATCGGTTTTATCGAGCGCATCGACCAGATTTTCCAGCAAGGTCTCATAGGTTCGATGGGTCACCCGGTGAGCGCTGCCGTAGGCTGCCGTGTTGGTCACCGCTGAATTGAACTGGCGACCGATCAGATCGGCCTGCCGCTGGGTCAGCGCCGTGTCCGGCCCGGCGACCCCGGTCATCGCCGGTCCACCTGGTGCGTTGCCGCACAGCGACCATCTCGGGTACCGGTCGGCATCAGGCTGGCTCCGGCCGCTTCCACTGCAAAAGCGCCGAACGCAGGGCATCGCAACTGCCAAAGCGCTGATCGCGCGCCGGCGCGATCGCTTTTAAAATGATGCGCTCCATGACCTCGTCGATATGCGGCGAGCAATCGGCCGGACGCCGGATAAACAACGATTCCGGATGCCGAATCTTGCGCACCAGCAGCTGGTTTTCATCCTCGTCCGGGCGCACCGGCAAAGCGCCGGACAGCACTTCGAACAAAACCATTCCCATGGCATAAATATCACTGCGTGCATCGGTATCCTGCGCCGCTGCCTGTTCCGGCGACAGGTACAACACGCTGCCGACGACCATGCCGTCGGCCCAGTGCTCGATGCGCGCAGTCTTGGCGATCCCGAAATCCACGATCAGCGGCCGGCGCGTGCTTTCCTCGATCATGATATTGGCCGGTTTGATGTCCTGGTGAATCACGCCCTGGCGGTGGGCGTGCCCAAGCCCTTCAAGCACCTTGGACAGAATGTCGATGACCAGGCCGGGCGCGATCAGCCGTTTGGACCGAATCGGATGCCTGGAACGATTGCGGACCAACTTTCCCAAATCGGCACCGACCACCAGCTGCATGACCTGGAAATAAAAGGTTTCGTCTTCGCCGGTTTCGAAAATCGGCACGATATAGGGATGGCTGAGCACCGCGACGGTCTCGGCCTCATCGCGAAACTGTTGCTGCGCGCGCTCGCTGTTGGCCGATGTTTTGCGCAACAGCTTGACCGCCACCTGGCGCTTGAGCGATTTCTGATAGCCGACGAACACCGCCCCCATCGAACCGCTGCCCAGTTCGCGGACGATCACGACGTTGCCGAACTCGCGGCCGATCACTTCGCGATAGTCGAACGGCGAAACTTGTGCTGGCATTCTCGTTCCGAATAGTCAATCGTGATGAATTTACTACAGCCACCCCTTGTCGGCAAGCTGCAAGCGGATCAGGAATGATCATTGACTGTCTCGATGGCCAACGGATATAACCAGTCGGCATATCCGCCAAGCCACGAAGTATTTCCCATTGCCACCACGGAAAGATAGCATCATCGGCATGAACAAGACAATTGACCACCCTGCCGGCGAATGGATGCCGCTGTTCATTCGGCTGGCCGGGCAACGCGTGCTGGTCGCAGGCGGCGGCGTCGAGGCGCGTCGAAAAATCGACCGCCTGCTCAAACATGGCGCCAGCGTCGATATCGTGGCCGAAGCGCTGGTCGACGAACTTTTGAAGTACCGGGAAATGCGCCGCGTTCAGTGGCTGGGATCATCGTTGCCCGAAGCTGCAGCGCATTACAGGCTGCTGATCGTGGCCGGCGGCAGCGCCGAAAGCCGTCGGCGCGCCCTGGAATACGGCCGCCGCAACGGCATGCTGATCAACGCCGTCGACGACCCGGAAAACTGCTCGGCGATCGTGCCGGCCATCGTCGATCGCGCGCCGATCACGATCGCGATCGGCTCCGGCGGCACGGCACCGGAACTGGCGCGCATGATTCGAAGCCGGATCGAGGCCCTGCTGCCCGAAACCCTCGGGCCGCTGGCACAAATTGCAGCCGATCTCAAGCACGCAATCCGGCAACGATACCCGGCCCTGCCGCGCCGGCGCCAGTTTCTCGATTGGCTGTTCAACGGCGCGCCGGCCGATGCCTTGAAGCAAGGGACGCCTGAAACTGCCAAACGACTGGCCGAACGGGCGCTGGCTGATTCTGCATTCGAAATCTCGGGCTCGGTGGCACTGGTCGGCGCCGGCCCGGGCGATCCGGAATTGTTGACGTTAAAGGCGCTGCGATTGATTCAGCAAGCCGATGTCATCGTGCATGACGCGCTGGTCGATGGACGGGTTTTCGATTACGCCCGGCGCGATGTCGAACGATTCGATGTCAGCAAGCGCGGTGGCCGCAAATCAACGCCGCAGGACGAAATCCACGACTTGCTCAAATGCCAGGCTCGTGCCGGCAAGCGCGTGGTGCGCCTCAAGGGCGGCGATCCGATGATTTTCGGTCGCGGCGGCGAGGAGGTCGAAGCGCTGCGCAAAGCCGGAATCGAATACCAGATCGTACCCGGCATTACCGCCGCGGCCGGCTGCGGCGCCTATGCCGGGATTCCGCTGACCCACCGCGATCACGCCCAGTCGGTCCGGTTCGTCACCGCGCATGGCAAGGATTCGGTTGACCAGCTCGACTGGCACGCGCTGGCCGATGAGCGCCAGACCCTGGCTTTTTACATGGCCGTCGCACGCATCCGGCAATTACAGGACCAACTCATCGGGCACGGCCGCAAGCCGGCAACGCCGGTCGCAATCGTCCAGAATGGAACCCGGCCCGATCAGGTCGTGCTCAGCGGCCGCCTGGATCAACTGGCCGAGCTGGCTCGAACGCATCGAATCGAAAGCCCGGCAATGATCTATATTGGTGCGGTCGCCGGCCTGGCCGATACGCTTGGCTGGTACGGTCAGGCGCCATTGAAAATCGATGCATGGGATGATTCGGCGCTTGCGACCGGATAAGATTCCAAAACTAAACAAAAGGAATTTCAATGATTTATGACAATATTCTACAAACCATTGGCAACACGCCGGTGGTTCGCATCAACAAGCTCGCACCCAGCCATGTCGATCTGTTCGTCAAAATTGAATTCTTCAATCCGATGGCCTCGGTCAAGGACCGCCTGGCGATCGGCATCATCGAAGACGCCGAACGTCGCGGAGACATCAAGCCCGGCCAGACCGTGGTCGAGGCCACCTCGGGCAATACCGGCATCGCGCTGGCCATGGTTTGTGCCGCCAAAGGCTACCCGTTCGTCGCCTTGATGGTCGAAACGTTCTCGATCGAGCGGCGCAAGCTCATGCGTGCACTGGGTGCAAAAGTCATCCTCACACCGAAGGAAGAAAAAGGCTCCGGCATGGTTCGGCGCGCGGCCGAACTGGCCGAGCGCAATGGCTGGTTTCTGGCCCGGCAGTTCGAAAACGACGCCAATCCGGAATACCACCGCAACACCACCGGCCCCGAAATCCTGCGCGATTTTGCCGGCCACCGGCTGGACTATTTCGTCACCGGCTGGGGCACCGGCGGCACGCTGACCGGCGCCGGCGAAATGCTGAAACTGGCACGCCCGGAGATCAAGATCATCGCAACCGAGCCCGAAGGCGCACAGCTGATGGCCGGCAAGGACTGGACGCCGCACAAGATCCAGGGCTGGACGCCCGATTTCATTCCCAAGGTGATGAACGTCGAGATCGCCGACCAGGTCATCCCGGTCACCGACGAGGAATCGCGCGACATTGCGCGCGACCTGGCCCGCAAGGAAGGCATCTTCAGCGGCATCTCCGGCGGCGGCACGGTCGCGGCAGCGCTCAAGGTCGCAGCCCAGGCGCCGAAAGGCTCCTCGATCCTTGCGATGGTGCCCGATACCGCCGAACGCTATCTTTCAACCTACCTGTTTGAAGGCATCAACGAAGAATCGGACGATAACTGGTTGACTGAAAATGGCTTTAGCGACTGACTTCGGCACTGGATCTGAGGTCCGATTGGACGGTCGAAGTTGCAAAATCCGAATCTGAAAATCAAAAGCCCGACCGTTTCCCGAATCGGGTTCATCGGCAAGCTCGGAGGGCCTCTGGACAACGCCGCGTTGCCCAGAGATGCCCGTCGTCAACAACCTGCTATAGCTCTCGGGTCAGCCGCGCATAGAGCCAGCCGCCCAGCGCGCCGGCCAGGCTCAACACCAGCATGCCGCCGGTCGTGCGCGCGGCGGCAATCGCGGTGACCGGCAGCGCCTGGCCCATGACCGCAAGCATCGTCCAGATCGAAAGGAATCCGGCCAACGTGAACCAGAGACTGCGCCAGACCGGCTGCCACCTCGACAGCAGGCCGGCCACGATCCAGGCAACCAGGAAGGCCGCGGCCACCAGGCCGGCGTAAAGCGGTGTAAACATTTTCAGATCATGCAGCGTCGCCGAAATACGCTGGCCCAGGCCAACGTCAGTGCCCAGCGCCTCGATCGCATTCATATTGATCCAGGTCTGAGCGATGCTGCCCAGGGCTGCGGCGACGACCACGGCAATGGCCCAGGCCAGCACAATTGCAAGTTTGCTCATTTTGGCGATGCTCCGTTGCCAGTCTGGTATCTTTAGCGTCCGCATTCCCGGGATTTCAGCCAACAATGCAAACCCTGATCCGTTGGATTATCGCAGCTGCACTGGTGGTCGGCAGCTGTTCGCTGAGCGCACGAGATTACCAGATCGAAACCGTCGCCGATGGCCTGGCCTACCCCTGGTCGCTCGCGTTTCTACCCGATCGAAGCATGCTGGTGACCGAACGGCCCGGCAGGCTGCGCATGATCGTCAACGGCCAATTGCAGGAACAGGCGATTTCCGGCGTTCCGGCAGTCTACGCGGCCAGCCAGGGCGGCTTGTTCGAAGTGCTTCCCGACCCGGATTTTGCCGACAATCGCCTGCTCTATCTCTCGTTCGCCCATGGCACGCCCCAAAGCAATGCCACCCGCGTGGTTCGGGCCCGGCTGGACGGAATGCGGCTGGTCGATCTCGAAGTGCTTTTCACGGCCCGGCCGAACAAGGACACGCCGGTGCACTACGGCGGTCGCATGATTTTTCTACCCGATGGAACGCTGCTGATCGGTCTCGGCGATGGCTTCGACTACCGCGAGCAGGCGCAGCGACTGGATAGTCATTTGGGCACCATCGTGCGCATCCACCGCGACGGATCGGTGCCCGACGACAACCCTTTCGTCGGCACCGAAGACGCGTTGCCGGAAATTTACAGCTACGGCCACCGCAACGTCCAGGGCCTGGCCCTTGATGCCGAAAGCGGCACCATCTGGCAGCACGAACACGGTCCGCGCGGCGGCGATGAAATCAATATCATCGAGCCCGGAAAGAATTATGGCTGGCCGGTGGCAACCACGGGCATCGACTACTCGGGCGCCATCATCTCGCCGTATGAAAGTCGCCCCGGCATGGTCGACCCACTGCTGACCTGGACCCCCTCGATCGCCCCGTCGGGCCTGGCCCTGTACCGCGGCGCAATGTTTCCCGCCTGGCAGGGCGACCTGTTTGCGACCGCGCTGGCGGGTCGCGAACTGCGGCGGGTCGATCTTGAAAACGGCGAAATCGCGGGCCAGGAAACCCTGCTGGAGTCACTGGCCGAGCGCTTGCGCGATGTGCGCACGGGTCCCGATGGTGCACTCTACGTGCTCACCGACGCAGACCCGGGAAAGGTGCTGCGCCTCAAGCCTCGCTGACAACGGCCAGCAGCCTGTCGGACTTGATCCTGATCGACTGCGAAAAAGCCAGATTGGGCCAGATTCTTCGCTCTTTTCCATTAAATAAATCGGCTATTCACCTCAAAAGATCAAAAAATCTGACTCCACCCGGTTTTCATCGCTTTGGATCGGTCAAGTCCGGCAGGCTGCCAGCGCGGTCTTCCACGGCAGCAAGGCATTGCGTTTGCGCGATGGGAAGCGCCCAACCGCGCGCAAGGCATTGAATTCGCCCAACTCCGGGTCGTCGGGCGCATCCAGATCGTCAAGCAGGCACTCAAAGCGCCGATAGGCCGGACCCAGCTGCGCGACCTGTCTGCCGGCCAGCCAGTCCGTCAGCATCGAGGCCGAAGCAGTGGTGATCGCGCAAGCCTCTCCGGTCCAGCTTGCAGCCTCCACGATGCCGTCCGAGATCTGCAGCCAGATCCATAAATCATCCCCGCACAAGGCATCGCTGCCGTGCCCCGAATGACTGGCCTGGTCGAGTTCAAAATGGTTGTGCGGGCAGCGATTGTGTTCGAGAATCCGCGCCTGGTAGAGCTGGGAAAGAGACATGGGATACAGTCTATTCCACCGGCCGTCGCGAGCGCGGCGGACGATCGCCGATCAGGCTGAAGGCCTGAAAAATGAAGCCGGTCCCCTTGTTGCGAATTTTGGCCCGCTGGCTGACGTTGATGTCTTCGGCCGCAACGCCGTAGACGCGAGGCTTGGGACCGACGCAGTAGATCGGGTGGTGAATAAACCGGGTGTAATGGCCGCCGGTTGGCGTATCGAGCAGGCCCAGCAACGACAGCAGCGTCGACTTGCCGCAGCCCGACGGACCGGAAATCGAAACGTATTCACCCGGAGCCAGGCCCAGCTGAATACCGGCCAGCGCATCCGTCTCGATATCGTCGGCATAAAATACTTTATAAATATCAGTAATCTGAATCAACTTTATCATAGTATTTCTCAATTTCTGGTTCAAGAATTCAAGGTCTTGCAGCCAGTACTTAATCCAGCCGCACGCGCTCGTGCTCGGACCACTGCGACATGTCGGAAAGAATCACCCGATCGCCGGTATTCAAACCGGAGCGGATTTCGATCCGCCCCACCGAGCCGCGGCCCCGTTCGACAAGCACGCGCTCGGCGACGCTGTCATCGAGCCTGCGAAACAACGACACACGATGATCGGGCTGGCCACTGGCGGGTCGCCCGACGTGCAGAACATTGTCCAGCCGCTCGAGCTCGATCGTGCCGTCAACCGAAAGGTCCGGCCGGCCGGGCCGCCCGGCGGGAGTTCGCCGCTCAATTCCACATCCACCTGCAAGGTGCCGTTTTGCACTGCCGGGTCGATGCGTACAACGCTGCCCGAAACGATGCCGTTACGCGTATCGACGCGCACCTGCTGGCCAAGCTGAATTTCACGCGCCTGGGTTTCGGCAATGCGTAATTCGGCAATCGATTCATCGGGCTGCGCGACGCGCGCCATGTTGGCGCCGATCTGAACCTGCTGACCGGGCTCGACCACGATTTCCTGCAGAACGCCCTCCATGCCGGCGCGAATGCTCGAGTCCCCGGCCTGTTGTCGACGCCGCTCAACCAGCCGCCGAGCCTGTTCCAGGCGCGCGTCTTCGGCCGCCAGTTGCGCTTCGTGCGAGGCCTGCAGGCGCCGAATTCGTTGTTGCTCGAAGCCTGCCCGGGCTTCGAACTGGCCGGCGCGCAATTCCGATTGCCGGTACTGGATCACCGAGACGATGCCCTTTTCGGAAAGGGCCTTCTCCGCATCGGCCTGAAGGCGCGCCGAAGCGGCATCCGATTCGAGCCTGGCCAGGCTGGCCTGCGCCTCGAGCAGGGCGCGATCGAGTTCTGCCGCCAGCGCATCACGATCGGCCTGCGCGGCCTCGGCACCGCAGCGCGATTCTTCCAGGTGCTGGGCCAGTTCCGGATTCGACAACTCCACCAGCCGCGTATCCGGCTCGACCCGCACGCCCGGTTTGACCACGATGCGCTCCACCCGCCCGCCGCTGGCAGCCGGAATCCGGCGAATCACTTTCGGCACCAGGCTTCCGGGGCCACGCACTTCGCGCTTAAAATCGCCGCGCTCGACCATGCCGATCCAGGCCGATGCAGCCGGCACCTCGGGCAATGCCGGATCGAGTGACCAGGCACCGACAAGCAGCGCCAAAACCGCCGCCACGAGAACACTGCCAATAATGAGCTGTCTGCGCTGTTTGCGTTGTTTGAGATCGGGCCGCCGGATATCCATGCAACCCGTATTGCAACATCCGGTCCAAAATAATATCTTTATAAAATCCAGTACCTTGCATTACGGGCACTAAATTTAAAGCAAGATCCATCCCGGTTTTGCTCGACCGACATTGCGATATCGGGACGCTGCAAAAATTGCAGCCCCTCGCGAAGCGTGGTTGCAGGGTCCGCTTGTCGGGCCCGGGACCCTGTCGGACAGGTTCCCGGCAAATGGTTTGGATCAACGCTCTGAAGAAAAGGTGAATCGGTATTCAAATGCTGCGGCCAAAATCACAAAATAACCGATCAATTCGGCACTTTCCTCAATCACCTGTTTATACATGTGGATGTAGTCTTCGCCCATCAGCGCCTGAAGCAATGGCCCATGACCCAGCAGTTGAGCCAGCGGCACGGCAATCACGAACCCTGACCAGAACAACGCGAAAGCTGGCATCGAGACAAAACGATCCATCGCTTGCCAAAATATCCGGCGATGGACGGTGGCATACGCAATTGCAAAAACCGGCAATACGAAAGCGATTTTCCAGCCCAGCACGGGAATCAGGCGGTCGAGCAGCAAATCAAGTTCCCGCAACGAAGCAAAGGCGGCGAGACTCAGCAGCACTGTTGCAACAACCCGGTAACGATCATTGCCCGGGCCCCGACCAGGCCAAAGCACGATGACGGACGCAAGCAACAGGGAAAAATGCAGCCACTCAATCGGCTGATGCTCGAACAGCCAGGCGTAATTTCCGTTTTGCAGCAACACGCCAAGCAGCTTCATCAAAATGAATGCAAACAGCGTGTAGGCGAAATAGCGTACAAGGCTTGCCCTGGTTTCATTTTTTTTCAAGAAAACACCCATCCTGAGCAGTTTATCGCTGCGTTTTATGAATCGACAGCCCTCTGTCAGCCCTGGCGTTTACAGAGGGCCTGTTGCGGGACGCTTGTGAAACAGTTTACTTACAGTCCGCTAACGGACCCGTGCCACAGACATTTCATTGCCGCCAGCTTCGATTCAGCGCCAACCGTCCACGCGAATCCCCGATCGAACCCACGATGGATGCATTCGCGAATGATTCTGTGGTATTGTGCACCGCGCACCGTCAGAGTTTCTGATTGCGCACGCTTCGCGGATGTGATTGTTGACCAAGGCCCCTCCCCGATTTGTTCCTGCCGTCTAAAAAGATGGCGTCCCGCCTTGGTTGACAAGGAACCAATATGAAATTTGACTCCCTCGGCCTTCGAGCCGAACTTCTGCGTGCAATCGAAACGCAGGGCTTTACCGACGCGACACCTGTTCAGGAGAAATCCATCCCGGTGATTCTGGAAGGCCGCGACATCATGGCCAGTGCCCAGACCGGCACCGGCAAAACCGCCGCGTTCGCGCTGCCCATGCTGCAGCAGCTCAGCCAGAAAAAAGCGCACGGAAACGCCGTTCGGGCTCTGATCCTGACCCCGACCCGTGAACTGGCCGCGCAGGTCCAGGAAAACATTCGCGACCTCGGCCAGTTTCTCCCGCTGCGCTCAACGGTGGTATTCGGCGGCGTCAACATCAATCCGCAAATCGGCAAGCTTCGACGCGGCGTCGACCTGCTGGTGGCAACACCCGGCCGGCTGATCGACCTGATGCAGCGCCAATGCGTCAACCTCTCGAACCTGGAATACCTGGTGCTCGACGAGGCCGACCGGATGCTTGACATGGGCTTTTTGCCGGCCATCGAGCGGATTCTCAAGGCCGTGCCGGCCAAGCGCCAGACACTGCTGTTTTCAGCAACCTTCTCACGCGAAATCACGCAGCTGTCGAGCCGTTTTCTGACCAACCCGGTGCGCATCGAAACCGCAGCGCCCAACAGCACCGTCGATCTGATTGCCCAGCAGGCAATCCAGGTCGACCAATCGCGCAAGCGCGAGCTGCTGTCGTGGATGATCGGGCACCACAACTGGCGCCAGGTGCTGATCTTTACCCGCACCAAGCACGGCGCCAACCGGCTGGCCAAGCAGCTTGAAAGCGACGGCCTGCCGGCCACAGCAATTCACGGCAACAAGAGCCAGGGTGCGCGCACCAAGGCACTCGCTGACTTCAAGGGCGGAAGGGTCCGGGCGCTGGTGGCCACCGACATCGCCGCCCGCGGCCTCGACATCGAGCAACTGCCGCACGTGGTCAACTACGAAATTCCGGAAGTGCCGGAAGATTACGTCCACCGCATCGGACGTACCGGTCGCGCCGGCCGCGAAGGCCTGGCCGTGTCAATGGTCGCCGGTGCCGAGCACGGCAAATTCGAAGCCATCCGCAAGCTGGTCGAGGTCAAGATCCCGACCGAAGTGATCGAAGGCTATGAGCCGACCGAGGCCCTCAATCACAGCACCGGCGGCAAACGCGGCGGCGGCGGTGGTGGTGGCGGCCGTGCCAACGCCGGCCGCGGCAACAACGGTCGCAACGACCGGAACAAGCCAGCGGCCAGCAAGCGCCCCAATCGCTCCCGACGCTACGGCAAGGCTGCCTGAACCCGCCTGATTCACCACTTTTGCTGCTGCGGCGCCGTCAGGCCCCTCGCGACGGAACGGTGGTAAACAAGGCAGTCTGAACAGCCGCGTTCTTCAAGGCCGGTCGATTAAAATCGACCGGCCTTGATCCTGTTCAGGCCCGAAGCACCGGCGCGGCGCGTTTTTGCGCGTACATTCTGCGATCGGCCAGTGCCCACGTTCGAGCAAGATCGGAGTCCGGTGCCCGCAACGCCGTTCCAACCGATGCGCGTACGCCCGCCTGTGCCAGCGACTCACGCAAGCTTCGGCTGACTTCCTGGCACGACATGCGCGAGGTCATGACCCCTGCCACAGCAAACTCGTCGCCACCAATCCTGGCTGCGATATCGGTTTCACGAATTGTTGCCCGCAATGTTTGCGATGCGGTTTTCAAAAGTTCGTCGCCGGCGGCGTGTCCGGCGCCGTCATTGACCTTCTTGAGTTCGTCAAGATCGACGATGGTGACGAAAATCGGATCGGCAAACTGGCGCGCACGCTGCTCTTCGGCATCGAGGTAGGCATCCCAGCCTCGCCGATTGGACAAACCAGTCAGCACATCGGTCATCGAATCGGACCGAAAACGCTCGGCTTGCCGCTGATTCTGCATCGATTCCATTTCGCGACCCAAAACCATCGACAGCAGGCTTGAGATCAATTCCAGAAGCGGCAGATCCTCGTCGCTGATCTCCGGGTGTTCCTGTGGATCGATCGCGCACAGCGTGCCGAATAATGACCCATCCCGGTCGGCCAGCGGGATGCCGATATAGGCGCCAATCGTCAGCTTTTCTCCAATCGGGGCGCATGCGTAGGCATCCACATCGCGACTGCGCGGCGCGATGCGCGGCCCATCGCCGGCAACCATGCGGCTGCAGAACGAATCGGTCCAGTTGAACACCTGGCCGGTTTCCATCCCGTAATCATTGGCAACCGTTTCGAGCATGATCCAGTCTTCGCCGCTCACGCGGGTCACCATCCAGAGATCGAAGGCATAACGGTGATGCAAAAATGCGAGCGTCTTTTCAGCCGCTTCGCGGAAATTACTGAATTGATGAATATCGATCATTAAAGGTCCGATACTTTGAACGGGACGAGAGGCAGATGTAAATCCGGGACGATCCGGACAGGACTATCCTGCAATCAATACGCCACAATATCAACAAACAATGACCGGCTGGGTGCGGCGCAATCAATCATGCACCCTCACCCGCGGCCGGTTCGGTAACATGGGGTTTTTCTATCGAGATCTAAGAGCATGCAGACACGCGCCGCCGTCGCCTTCGAGGCCGGACAAGCCCTTTCCATCGAAACCGTCGACCTTGCCGGCCCTCGCGCCGGCGAGGTTCTGGTCGAAATCAAGGCCACGGGTCTTTGCCACACCGATGCCTATACGCTTTCGGGCAAGGACCCGGAAGGATTGTTCCCGGCCATCCTCGGCCATGAAGGCGCCGGGGTCGTGCTCGAGGTCGGAAAGGATGTGAAGTCACTCAAGCCCGGCGATCACGTCATTCCACTTTATACCCCCGAATGCCGCGAATGCGATTATTGCCTCAACCCGAAAACCAACCTGTGCCAGGCCATTCGCGAAACCCAGGGTCAGGGCGTCATGCCCGACGGGTCCAGTCGTTTTTCACTCAACGGCCAGCCTTTGCATCACTACATGGGCACCTCGACTTTTGCCAACCACACCGTGCTGCCTGAAATCGCGTTGGCGAAAATCCACCCCGATGCACCTTTCGACAAGGTCTGCTACATCGGTTGCGGCGTGACCACCGGCATTGGCGCGGTGATCTGGACCGCTGGCGTCGAGCCGGGTGCGCGCGTCGTCGTTTTCGGCCTTGGCGGCATCGGCCTGAACGTCATCCAGGGTGCACGCATGGCCGGTGCCGGCCAAATCGTCGGCGTCGACCTGAACCCGGACAAGCGCGAACTGGCCGAAAAATTCGGCATGACCAATTTCGTCAATCCCGCCGAGCTGGGAGACGAGCTGGTGCCTCACCTGGTCAAGCTGACTCGCGGCGGCGCCGACTACAGTTTTGAGTGCATCGGCAACGTCAATGTCATGCGCGACGCGCTCGAATGCTGCCACAAGGGCTGGGGCACTTCGGTCATCATCGGTGTTGCCGGTGCCGGCGAGGAAATCTCGACCCGCCCGTTTCAGCTGGTCACCGGCAGAAACTGGCGCGGCAGCGCCTTTGGCGGCGCCCGCGGGCGAACCGATGTGCCCAGGCTGGTCGAATGGTACATGGAAGGCCGCATCAACATCGACGACCTGATCACCCACAAACTTCCGCTGGACCGGATCAACGAAGGCTTCGACCTGATGCATAAAGGCGAGTCGATCCGCTCGGTGGTAATTTATTGAGACTGGTTCAAGGTTTCAGCCTCGAGAAGCAACAAACAAGATCCGAGGCGACAAGCCCGACAAAACGACAAAATGACAAAACCATGCAATCAATTATCGAGACACGATCCGTACACAGTTGCTTCGGCGGCCGCCAGGGCTTTTATTCCCATCAGTCAAGCGCCTGCAACGCGCCGATGGCGTTCTCGGTGTTCGTGCCGCCGCATTCGGCCGGCGCACGGTTGCCGGTGCTTTACTACCTGGCCGGGCTGACCTGCAACGAGGAGGTCTTTCCGATCAAGGCCGGCGCCCAGCGCATGGCCGCCGAACTGGGCCTGGTGCTGGTGGCACCCGATACCAGCCCGCGCGGCACCGGCATCGACGGGGCCACGCAGGACTGGGATTTCGGCGAAGGCGCCGGATTTTATGTCGACGCAAGCGAATCCCCGTGGTCGCAGCATTTCGGCATGTACAGCTATGTCGTCGACGAATTGCCTGAATTCATCGCCGCGAATTTCCCGGTCGATGCCGAAAAAGCCGGCATCTTCGGACATTCCATGGGCGGCCACGGCGCATTGACGATTGCGCTTCGCAACCCGACCCGTTTCCGTTCGGTTTCGGCATTTGCTCCCATCGTGGCCCCCAGCCAGGTGCCGTGGGGACAAAAGGCCCTGTCGCGCTTTCTCGGACCGGATCCGAATGACTGGAAACATTACGATGCCACGGAACTGGTCGCTCAACAGACCTTTCCCGGCAAAATTCTCATCGACCAGGGCCTGGGTGACACCTTCCTCACCCAGCAACTGCAGCCGGAGCGCTTCGAGCGCGCCTGCGCCGGCGCCAATCAGAACATGGAGCTTCGCCAGCACCCCGGCTACGACCATGGTTATTTCTTCATCCAGACTTTTGTCGAGGACCATCTCAGGCACCACTGCAGCGCATTGCAATAACATCTGCGAGCGGGCAACATCCTTAATCAGCACCCGGCCTACTACGGCCACCCCCAGACCTCGCGACAATCGGGCGAATGATCCGGGCTTAACCGTGAAATGCAGCGGCCAGCAGGCCCATCAGCAACAGTCCGGCCACGAACGAGCCCAGGTGCAACAGCGCCAGCGACCAGCGTGCGTGCGCCTTGATCTCCGGAATCAGGTCCGAGGCGGCAAGATAGATGAAGTTGCCGGCTCCGAACATCACCAGCCAGGCAATGTCCATCGACTGCCAGATCCAATAGGCGGCCAGTGCGCCAACCGGGAAAGTCAACGCCGAAATGAAGTTCCAGAACAATGCCTTGCGTTTGGGCCAGTTGCCGTGCAGCAGCACGCCAAAGTCGCCCAGTTCCTGCGGCACTTCATGCGCGGCGGCGGCAATCCAGGCCATCACGCCGGCTTGCGGCGATATCAGGAAAGTGCTGGCCACGGCGAGCCCGCCGATGAAATTATGCAGCGTATCGCCAGCCAGGATCAGATAGGTAAAGGGCTGCCGGACATCCTTCGACGAGCGATGACTGGCGTGCCAGTGCATGAACTGCTCCAGCGCCAGAAAGACCGTGAAGCCGGCCAGCAGCCAGGCCGCCGCCGCCAACGATCCAAGCGATGCCGTGGCCTCGGGAATCATGTGGAAAAAAGCGCCGCCCAGCAGCGTGCCGGCAGCCAGCGCGACCATCGGCAACAGCGCCTTTTGCAGCAGCTTGCGCGGCAGAACCAGCGTCAGCGCGCCAACCAGCGCAATCACGCTCATCAACAATCCGCCGACAACGATCCAGGCCAGCGTGCTCATCTCCTGGGCTCAGCTTCGCTTTCGCAGCAAGGTCAGGCCATCGCCGATCGGCAGCATCGACAAGTCGACGCGCTCATCGCGCTGCAATTGGCGATTCAGCGCACGGATTGCCTCGGTGTCGGCGTCTTTTTGATCCGGATCGGCGACCGATTCGCCCCACAGCGTATTGTCGACCAGGATCAGGCCACCGGGCCGGACCAGCTTCAGGCAGGACTCGAAATAATCCGCGTAGCCAGTCTTGTCGGCATCGATAAAGGCCAGATCGTAATCATCGGTCCAGCCGTCCCGAACCAGTTGTTCAAGGGTCTCACCGGCCGGCTGTAGATGCAGTTCAATCCGGTCGGCAAGGCCGGCGCGAATCCAGTAGCGCTGGGCAATATCGGTCCATTCCCTGCTGATATCGAGGCAAGTGCTGCGGCCCTGCGCCGGCATCGCCAGCGTGACGGCAAGCGCGCTGTAGCCGGTAAACGTGCCGACCTCCAGATAGCGCCTGGCGCCGATCAGTCGCGCCAGCAGGCCCATGAACTGGCCCTGTTCCGGTGCAATCTGCATCTCGGCCGACGCCATCCCGGCGGTTTCGGCGCGCAGTTCGGCCAGCAGCGGGTGCTCGCGCAGCGAATGATCCAGCAGGTATTGGTAGATCTCCGGCTTCAGGCCTATCGATCGGTTCGACATGATTTGCTTCCTTTCGAATCAGGAATCGATGCTGCGAACCCGCCGATCCGAACGGCAGGATCAACTCTTCGACCGGGGGCAAATGCCTCAGCCGGCCATCAGCGTGTCATGCTTGAGAACGGCCTTGGCGCCCAGGGCCCCAAGGCGGCGCAGCTCATCCAGTGCAAGCAGCCCCTGCTCGACCTTGCGGATGCCGTCGTCGAGCAGGAATTTATGCTCGCGCTTTGCCAACTGACGGCGAATGACATGGGCGTCGGCATGGTCCAGGAGGCTCCGGTAATCCGCGTCGCTGGGCCGCCAGACCTCGAAGACACCGATTCGGCCCTTGCGCCCGCGGCCATTGCAATCGTCACAGCCATCGGCCTTCCAGATACTGGTCGGGACCGCCAGGTCCAGCGAATCCAGCCAACTCCGCTTACTGTCATCGGGTTCTGCCTCTCTGCGACAGCAGCTGCACAGGCGCCGCATGTACCGGGGCGCTTTCTGTCAGCTCACCGATGACCAGGTAATCGGGATCGAGGCGAAGCATGGCCGGGGCGCCGACGGCGAAATCAAGACCCTGCCTGCGGTTGATCAGGATCTGGTTGATGCCGGGAATCTCGTATTCCACCGGCTCTTCAAGCATGACCACGTGGCTGTCGGTCATCTTCAACTGGTGCAGCAGCGCATACAGGGTCGTGGTCTTGCCGCTGCCGGTCGGTCCGGCGACCAACAACAGCCCGCCGATGGTCTGCAGCCAGGACCGGAGTTCTTCAAGTTCCCGCTCGTCGAACCCGAGTCCGGAGACATCTTTGAGTACGCGCGAAGGCGCCAGTAGACGAACAGCCAGCTTGTCGTCGCCCATGCAAGGAGCTTCGGTCACGCGCACATCGAGCTCGAAATCCTCGAACGTGTAGCTGAATCGACCGCCCTCGGGACGGATCGTCGGTATCGGATCCAGCCGAGCAAACGGGGGCAGGTCGGCCACGTCGATCATCTTGCCGTCGATGCGAAAGCGCACGCGGTAGTGGTGCTGATAGGGGGCCAGGTAAATATCGGTGGCGCGCGCCTCGACCGCGTCGAGCATCACCGATTCGATCTCGATCGACTCGCCTTCCTCGCCGGTTTCCTCGAACGCCTCCAGACTCTCGATCAAGCGTGTGGAAAACCCCTCGTGAAACGCTCTTGGATTCTCGCTTTCCGAGCCGCCCGACACTTTATCCGAGCCGTAATCGGACTGGTTCTTCTGTTTCCTTGCCACAACGCATCTCCTGAGGTTCTCGTCAAACATCGAGTAGGCGGCACGGTTCCAACCGTGGAAATCGAACTGCTGACTTCAAGGGGAACCCGAGTGGTCCCGATTTGAAAACGCACGTCTGCCTGATCGCTCTTGCCGAATGATCGTCTGGCACTTGCACACTGAAGCCTCTTTCCAATGACCGTGTCATTCCCTGGCGTCCCCACGCTCGAACTATTCTTGCACGACTTGTTGCTCGGAGTCTTCGAACAATGCTTCCAGAAACGAACAATCGGGAGTTTTGCCGCCGTGGCAATTGGAGACCAGATCGACCAGGCTGGACTCCAGCTGTTGCAGATCGGCGATCCTGGTGCGCACGTCGTCGAGATGCCGGTGGCCGATCGCCTCGACATCGACGCAGTTGTAGTGGCCGCCATCGATCAACTCGAGAAGCGTACGAACCTCATTGAGACTGAACCCCAGCGCCCTGCAGCGAAGAACGAATTTCAGGCGGCGGCAGTCAGCCTGGCGCCAGTTTCGATAGTTGTTGTGCGCCCGCAGCGGCCGCGGCAGGATTCCAACTTTTTCGTAATAGCGGATGGTCTCGACCTGGCAGCCCGTCTGGCGGGCGAGTTCTCCGATGCGCATAAAACGCTTGACCCTGTATCGACTACAGGGTTTAGGATACCCCGGAACTGATTGATTGCGCACACGCAGTGCAACAAACCTCCGCTTCGGCAAAAACACTGCGGCCGCAACAGAACTTGAACCGTCACCGGATTTTTCCCGATATGCGTCACGACGATACAGCGCCAGACCCGAATGCTGAAATACCCGAAAGCGGCGCCAGGGCTGGCCTGCTGATCGGCGGGCTGGGCGCCATCGCGGCTTCGGCCTGTTGCGTCCTGCCCTTCATCCTGGTGACGCTGGGCCTGGGCGGGGCCTGGCTGGCCAGGCTGCACGCGCTCTATCCGTATCGCTGGCTGTTCATCGGCGCTGCTGCAGTGGCGCTGTTGATCGCCTGGCGCCGACTGTACCGGCCACAGACCGATTGCGGCGATGGCCAGATCTGCGCCGTACCGGCGGTCAGGCGTGCCTACCGCGTGCTGTTCTGGACCATCACCGGCCTGGTCGTTGTGTCGACGGTCACTCCCTATCTGCTCGGCGCCATCCTGAACTGAAACCTTTTCGATCCGCATCAAAGGAGATCGCGAACCATGCTTGACCACCTCGACCCGACCACAAACCGCATGGCGGCCCTGTCCGCCGTTATTCTGGCCCTGGCCCTGCTTGCCGGCTGCAGCGATGGCTCCGGCCCCAGCGTCGCCAATTCAGCCCCGGCACCCGGCGCCGAAGCGGAGATCGCGTCCGAGCGCCGCGAAATCGTGCTGTCGGTGCCGGGCATGAGCTGCCCGATGTGCCCGATCACGGTCCGGCGCGCGCTCCGGGACGTCGACGGCGTGTACGAGGCCGAAGCCGATCTCGAAACCAAACAGGCACGGGTCGTGTTCGACCCTGCGCACACCGATTCTGCGACCTTGATCGCTGCGGTCGAAAATTCCGGGTTCAGCGCAACACTTCAGGACAGCCTCGATGAATGATTTTAAGATCAGTGACATGAGTCCGGCAGAACGTCGCGACAACGCCCCTTTGTCTAGGTCCGACGACAAGCTGCATATCGCCATCATCGGCAGCGGCAGCGGCGCATTCGCAGCCGCCATTCGCGCGGTCGAGTCCGGCGCCCGCGTGACCATGATCGAGCGCGGCACGCTGGGTGGCACCTGCGTCAACATCGGCTGCGTGCCGTCGAAGATCATGATCCAGGCTGCCCATATCGCCCACCTGCGTTCGACCAGCCCATTCGATGACGGCGTCTCCGCCACGCCGCCGCAAATCGACCGCAAGGCGCTTTTTGCCCAGCAACAGGCACGCGTGGAGGAACTGCGCCAGTCGAAGTACCAGTCGATCCTGGAGTCATTCGACGACATCGATGCGGTCTCGGGCGAGGCCCGATTCCTCGACGACAGGACCCTGGAGGTCCACACCGGTGCCGGAAACCGCAAGCTGGCCTTCGATCGCTGCCTGATTGCCACCGGCGCCAGCCCGGCAATCCCATCCATCCCGGGCCTGGCCGATTCGCCTTACTGGACCTCCACCGAGGCGCTGGAAAGCGAGTCCATTCCCGATCGCCTGGCCGTGATCGGCTCGTCGGTCGTGGCCGTGGAACTGGCCCAGGCCTTCGCCCGGCTCGGCAGCCAGGTCACGATTCTCGCGCGCCACACGCTGCTGTTCCACGAGGATCCGGCGATCGGCGAAATGCTGACCAGTATCTTCCGCGACGAAAACATCGAAGTGCTGGAATACACCGAGGCCAGCCGCGTCGATTTCGCGAACGGCGAATTCGCGCTGACCACCCCGAACGGCGAATTGAAAGCCGACTGCCTGCTGGTGGCCACGGGCCGGGACCCCAACACGCGCAAGATTGGCCTTGAAGCCATCGGCGTCAAGACCGGAAAAAACGTTGCGGTCATTGTCGACGACCAAATGCAGACCAGCGTCCCCGGCGTCTATGCCGTCGGCGATTGCACCAACCAGCCGCAGTTCGTCTACGTCGCCGCCGCCGCCGGCACGCGCGCGGCGATCAACATGACCGGCGGCCAGGCCTCACTCGATCTGCGCGCAATGCCCGCGGTGATTTTCACCGACCCGCAGGTCGCCACGGCCGGCACCTCCGAGGCCGAAGCCAGGGACAAGGGCATCGAGGTCGAAACCCGCTTGCTGGATCTGGCAAACGTGCCGCGCGCACTGGCCAATTTCGACACCCGCGGCTTCATCAAGCTGGTCGCCGAAAAACAATCAGGACGGTTGATCGGCGTCCAGGCCGTGGCGGCCAACGCCGGCGACCTGATCCAGACCGCGTCGCTCGCGATCCACCAGCGCATGACCGTCGAAGACCTGGCCAACCAGCTGTTCCCGTACCTGACGATGGTCGAAGGCCTGAAGCTCGCGGCCCAGACATTCACCCGGGATGTCAAGCAGCTTTCCTGCTGCGCAGGCTGATTCAATCAACGAAAGTCGATACCGTGATCGATTGCGGGATTTTTTTGAACCCAGGCAACTCGGAGCGCGCTCGCTTACGCGACCATCGCGGGTGTCTCTCCGAGCCGGGCTGGGTCAACCGAACGTCAGCTCGCCCTCGACCGCGTTGACTTTCACCACATCGCCCGGACCATAGTCGCCGGCCAGGATCTTTTGCGCCAACGGGTTTTCGAGCCGCGCCTGGATCGCGCGCTTGAGTGGCCGGGCGCCGTAGACCGGGTCGAAGCCGGCCTGGCCGAGCAGGTCCAGCGCGGCTTCGGTGATTTCGAATCCGATGTCGCGGCCAGCCAGGCGCTGTTCCAGGAACTGGACCTGGATCGCGGCGATCTGCCGGATCTGGGCCTGGTCCAGCGGGTGGAAGACGACGATTTCGTCGACGCGGTTGACGAACTCGGGTCGGAAGTGCTGGCCGACGACCTCCATGACGGCGGCCTTCATGTCCTCGTATTCTTCCTTTCCGGCCATGCGCTGGATGCGATCCGAACCGAGATTCGAGGTCATCACGATGACCGTATTGCGGAAATCGACGGTTCGGCCGTGGCCGTCGGTGAGGCGGCCGTCGTCGAGCACCTGCAACAGGATGTTGAACACGTCCGAATGGGCCTTTTCGACCTCGTCGAGCAAAATCACCGAATACGGCCGGCGGCGCACGATTTCGGTCAGGTAGCCGCCCTCTTCATAGCCGACGTATCCCGGCGGCGCGCCGATCAGCCGGGCGACCGAATGCTTTTCCATGAACTCCGACATGTCGATGCGCACCATCGCCTCCTCGGTATCGAACAAAAAGCTGGCCAGCGACTTGCACAGCTCGGTCTTGCCGACGCCGGTGGGGCCGAGGAACAGAAACGAGCCGTTCGGCCGGTTCGGGTCGGCCAGGCCTGCGCGCGAACGCCGGATCGCATCGGCCACGGCCTTGACCGCCTCGTCCTGGCCGACCACGCGCTGGTGCAGGGCCTGTTCCATGCGCAACAGCTTGTCGCGCTCGCCTTCGAGCATCTTCGAGACCGGGATGCCGGTCCAGCGCGAGACCACTTCGGCGATTTCCTCTTCGGTGACCTTGCTTTTGAGCAGCTGGAAGTGGTCGGTGGTGTCGGCCGACTCGGCCTGTTCCAGCGCCTGCGACAGTTCCGGAATCCGTCCGTGTTGCAGCTCGGCCATGCGCGACCAGTCCTGGGCCCGACGCGCGTTGTCGAGTTCGGCGCGCGCGCGCTCGAGTTCTTCCTTGATGTGGGTGGCGCCCTGCACTGACGATTTTTCGGCTTTCCAGATTTCTTCCAGGTCGGAATACTCCCGTTCCAATTCGCCGATTTCCGTTTCCAGCGCCGCCAGGCGCTTTCGCGATGCCTCGTCGGTTTCGGCCTTCAGTGCTTCACGCTCGATCTTGAGCTGGATCAGGCGGCGCTCCAGCCGGTCCAGAGCTTCGGGCTTGGAATCGATTTCCATGCGGATGCGGCTTGCCGCCTCGTCCATCAGGTCGATGGCCTTATCGGGCAACTGGCGATCGGTAATGTAGCGGTGCGACAACGTCGCCGCGGCAACCAGCGCCGGGTCGGTGATATCGACGCCGTGATGGACTTCATAGCGCTCCTGCAGCCCGCGCAGAATGGCGATCGTGTCCTCGACCGAAGGCTCGCCGACCAGCACCTTCTGGAAGCGCCGTTCCAGTGCCGCGTCCTTTTCGATGTTCTGGCGGTACTCGTCGAGCGTGGTGGCGCCGATGCAGTGCAGTTCGCCCCGCGCCAGCGCCGGCTTGAGCATATTGCCGGCATCCATCGAACCCTCGGCCTTGCCGGCGCCGACCACGCTATGGATTTCGTCGATGAACAGGATGACCTGCCCTTCCTGCTTGTTCAGGTCGTTGAGCAAAGCCTTCATGCGCTCCTCGAACTCGCCGCGAAACTTGGTGCCGGCAATCAGGGCCGCGATGTCCAGCGACAGCACGCGCTTGCCGCGCAGCCCCTCGGGTACTTCATTGTTGATGATCCGCTGGGCCAGGCCCTCGACGATCGCGGTCTTGCCAACGCCGGGCTCGCCGATCAAAACCGGGTTGTTCTTGGTGCGACGCTGCAGCACCTGGATGGCACGACGGATTTCTTCGTCGCGGCCAATCACCGGGTCGAGCCTGGACTGTTCGGCCCGTTCGGTCAGGTCGATGGTGTATTTTTTAAGCGCCTCGCGGGTGTCCTCGGCGTTGGGATCATCGACCTTTTCGCCGCCGCGAACCTCGTCGATGGCCTGCTCCAGGCCCTTGGCGGTGACGCCGGACTGGTGCAGCAACTCGGCCAGCGGCACCTTTGCTTCCAGCGCGGCCAGCACGAACAATTCGGATGCGATGTAGGCGTCACCGCGCTTTTGCGCGATCTTTTCGGTCAGGTTCAGCACCCGGCCGAGTTCGTTGGAAAGGTTGATCTGGCCGGCCTGCCCGGACACCCGCGGCATGGCATCGAGCTTTTCCCCCAGCGTCGAGCGCAAGCTGGCCACCTGCGCGCCGGACTTGTTCAACAGCCCGCGCATGCCGCCGCCTTCCTGGTCGAGCAAGGCAACCATCACGTGCTCGGGTTCAAGCATGCCGTGGTCCATCCCCAGCGCCAGGCTCTGGGCCTCGTTGAGCGCTTCCTGGAAGCGCGCCGTCAGTTTATCCATTCGCATACCCGACTCCCGCAAATTCAATGTTATCCACAAAATGGGGCCCGAGGCGGCATGGATCAAGCATGACTGAAACCGATCGGGCCACCCGAAGGTGGCCCGATCATTGTCCGATGCCTGCGTCTTGCAGCACTTGATGCACCGCAAACCGGCTTACGATGGCCTCACAAATCGGACTCGAAATCATCGGCAAAAATATCCTCGGTAAACCACGGCGCAAGCAGAGACAGGGTCACACCGTCAGCCGGCCCGGTCGGGCCAAACTGGACGAGGACATCGCCTGCAGCCGGGCCATCCGGTGACTCGAAACCGAAGCTGTAACCAGTGCCCCAATCGATCGGATTGTCCGAGCTGTTCTCGAATGCAATCCGACCCGGACCGACACTGGCCGACCAATCGTTGCCTGCATCCTGGTCGGGATCGTGAAAGTAGAACGAATCCGCGCTGGCATTGCTGGCGATCGAAAGCGACTCGATGCCGTGGTCGACGTCGTAGTTCATGACCACGTAGGTATAGCGCCAACGATTTTCAGCCAGTTCATCGGCTCGCGCCAGCACCTTGAAGTGCCCCACCGCCTCGCTTTGGTGCGCGACATTCATCGCACCGGCCTCCGGCAAGCCACCAGCCGGCACCCATTGGTCGACGGCCGCACCGGTGGCGAACGGCCCGAGCGGATAAGACCAGTTCTCGCCATTGCCGGTCGGCGTAACCGGGTGATGGCCCATTGAATTGAAGATATTCACATCATCGCGAATCACGTACCAGGATTCGAAAAAATATTCGGCATCCGCTGTCTGGAGGTCTTCGCGCAACACTTTCAGACGGTTCTCTCCGGTGCCGTTGGAGCCGTTTTCCTGCACGCCATCGGCATCCTGGTCGAAGAACGACCCGGTCGAGACGAAAACGCCGGTGCGCGGGTTGACCTCGCCGCGCGGGCCAAGATCGCCGGGGCTGTCGTTGTTGCCGATGCCATAGACATCCTCACATCCCGGCCACAAGATATGGCCGCTGGCGCCTGAAATGCCGCCATCGCCACAATTGATCAAGCAATTGCTGTTGACCGTAAAGAAGGCATGCTTGACGCCCGAAACACCGACTTGTTCGAGCCGACCAGCGTGGATGCGGTACAGGTTCCAGACCAGATAGGGATGCTGATCGGTGTCATACGGCGGAAAGTCACCGGTGAATTTACGAAACCACGCAGCATCCGCCGCGCCGAGATCCGGATCATTCATGAGTGTTGCCGAGGGCGTGATAATTTCAAAATCAAGCCCGTTTTCGATCAGAGAACCTCGATCTGCCAGAAAACCCATATTGATCAGCGAAACATCCAGCCGGTGTCCGTCGGTCGGCCAATTCGGCCGCTCGGCGCAGCTTCCACCGCTGACTGCTGTCTTCGCACCGGGCGGTATGTGCAGTTGCGCATCCAGCGCCAGCTCGCCGACGAAACGGTCCGACCACTGCTCGACGCCCAGCGCCCTGGCCAGGTCGGGCGCCATGCGAACATCCATACGCTCCATGACCAGCCTCTGGCGATCGGGTACGGTGTAGACGTGGACATGGCTGGCATTGAACAGCACGCGGCCGCGCCCGTCGCTGATCAACAAACGCAGCGGATCGGTTGGATCGGGTCCGACCAGCAATTGACTGACACGTACCGAGCTGGAGCCACGCCGGAATTCAAGATCCGCGCTCAGCACCAGCCGCCCGTCGAGAAAAGCCTCAAAATTGCCGAACGGTGCGTGAAATTCCAGCGTTCCCAGGCCACGGTCGGCAAACTGCAGCGTATTGCCGTCCGCAACGCGCCGGCTGCCCGAGTACACCTCGACCCCGATCGGCGCCAGTGACTGGGGATAAATGTGCAGTTCGGCATCGGCCGACCAGGCCTGCCAGATTTCGGTCGAATTGTTTGGAGAATCCGCAGACAGGGGGGCGGCGAACAAAACGAGCGCCAACCCGGAAAGAACGACAAGTCTATGCA
>JAVVET010000016.1:0-49550 GCA_032251235.1 Wenzhouxiangellaceae bacterium | reverse complement strand
GTCTTTTCCATTTCCAGCCAGGCGGCATCGGAAATATGCTCTTCGTTCAGCGACCAGGTTTCTTCGGGCATGCCGATGGTGTGATACATGCCGATGCGCTCGGCCAGTTCGGCGGCATACTTCGGTGGCGAGGAAATGGGCACCGCCGGAGCCATGGGGTCGATCTGGATCGGCGAGACGTAGAGCCTGGGTCGCGGGTAATCCTGCACCAGCAGTACCCGTACGGTGCCGGTCACGTTGACCGGGCCGGTCACGTCGAACTTGAGCCGCACCCAGTCCGACCATTCGCCCGGTTGCAGCGTGGTCTCGGTGTCGCCCAGTCGGACGCGTGCGCCGGGGCCGGCCGGCTCGATCACCAGCGGCACCTGCATCGGCTCGGCCTGCTGCCGGAGCGGGTCGGGCGGTCCTTCGAGCGCGGTCTCGATCGTGCCGTCGCGGCCCGGCCGAACGCGCACCACGCGTGTGCTCGAGCCGGCCTGGTCCATGCGCGTGGTGGTGTAGAACGTGTAGGTGCCCTGGGTGCCCAGAAGATCGGGCACGCCCATGCCCGACAACATTCGATGGATCGGGTCGGGCGGGTAGGTCACCGGTACGCGCAACACCGAGGCGCGCGCGCCGGCCTGCTCGGCATCGCTCCAGAACGGCCGTCCCCGGCGGCGATTGAGCACCTGTCCCTCATCCAGCGGGATGCTCAGGCCGAACAGTTCCAGGTGGCTTTCCGGAGGGATGTTTTCGGAAATCGAAAATTGCGGGCCGTAGGTTTCGGGGTTGCGCCGCAGGAAGTCGAAAATGCCGTGTTCGCCGGGGTGATCGCCGGTGGCAAAGTTCGACCAGGCGACCGGTGATTGGGGCGGGTTGCTGGTGCCCAGCGGCTGGAAATGGCCGGATTGGGCCAGGCGTTTGAAATTGGGCAGCTTGCCGGCATCCATCCAGCGCTGCGCCAGCACCGGGTCCATGCCGTCGAAACCGAGGATGACGATGCGCTGATCGGCCGGTTCCGGCGGGCCACCGCAGGCGCAAAGCAAGACAAGGCTCGCTGCGGCCGCGAGCGTGGGCCGCAAGCTCCTGGATGAAAGCATGGCGTAGGTTCCTATTTTTGCTGTTTGACCGGCGAATCCGCGTCGGCGCCGGGTTCGGGCGCGCGCCGGGCCCGCATGCGCTTGATCATCAGCCGGATGGGCCAGATTGCGATGGCGGCCAGCGCCAGCACGATGCCCACCAGGATGCTCCAGATGCCACCCAGAAGGCTGATGCCCGAGCCGGGTCCGATGTAGGCGAATGCGGGTGCAGCGACGAGCCCGGCTGCGAACAGAGCAATGAATCGAGTGATGCAGTTCATGGTGCTGATGCCGTGAAATTGAGGTCACAGAAGTATATCATTTCATGTCAGGAACCTGCATTTAAGGCCCTGGGCGCGTTTGACCGATCCGGCGCCCTGGGCGCAGATTCGCAACGATTTGCCATCGCGGGAAGCTCCAGCCAGCCATGATGAAACCATTGTTTTTTCGCAGCGCGATCGTGCTTGCAACGTCGGCAATCTGCGTTGCAGCTTGCAGCAATGAATCGACGGCGCCGACGGCCCGCTCGGCGCCGGTCTCCAACCTCGTGCTCATCTGCGTCGATACGGTGCGCTGGGATACCTGGTGGATACCCGAGCAGATCGGGCAGGATGATGCGTTTTCGCCGTGGGCGCAGCGCAGCCAGGTGATGTCGCAGGCGATCTCGGCTGCGCCGTGGACGGTGCCGTCGGTGGCCTCGGTGCTGACCGGTCTTTACCCCAGCCAGCACGGCGGCGGTTTGTTCAGCCAGGAAACCGCCAACCTGGCCGACGAAGTGCCTTCTGCGATCAATCCGTCGGTGCCGCTGCTCGCACAGATGCTAAGCGAGGCCGATATCCAGACCCTGGCCGTGTCGGCCCACCCGTGGTTTGGCGCCGATTACGGATTTCAGCGCGGTTTCGAGACCCTCAATTTGCGCAAGGGTGCTGAAAGGATCCGGGAGCGCGGCATGCAGCTGCTCGACCAGGTCGACACCGACCAGCAACGATTTTTTCTGTACCTGCACTACATGGACGTTCACGACCCCCACCTGGACCTTCATGGCGCGCGCCAGACGGCCGCGGCGATGCCGCCCGAGTTTAGAAAACAGCTGATGGCCGCCGGTCCGGTGCCGGCCTGCGACGACCCTGACAGCGACATGTGCGTGCGTTTTCTGGCCTACGCCGACTCGGTGCTGAAGCTGCGACGGCAGATCGCCGCGCTGCTCGATGAACTCGACTCGCGCGGCGTTCTCGAAGACACGCTGGTCGTGCTGTATTCCGATCATGGCGAGGAGTTTCACGACCATCTTCAAGCGGGTCTGGAGCGCAAAGAGGATCCGCGTGACATCTACGGCTTCGGTCACGGCCAGAGCCTGTACCAGGAGCAATTGCACGTGCCGCTGCAGCTGTGGCATCCGGCCTTGTCGGCGCGCGCGGTTCCCGATTTTGTCAGCCTGGTCGACGTGCTGCCCAGCGTGTTCGACTGGATGGGCCTGGCATTGCCGGCCGGCGTCGAATTTCCGGGCCGCTCGTTTGCCCGCAGCGTCGAGGACCAGGCCCCGGGTCCGTTCGAATGGCAAGGGCAGCCAGCCATGCAAAAAGACGAGCACGGCCGCGACCTGTTCGCATCCGGCATTGCCTATGGACCGGAGCAAATGGCAGTCATCAACGGCGGCAGCAAGTTGATCTGGCGCCAGGTCGACAACAGCCGCGAGTACTACGATCTGCGCGCCGACCCGCTGGAGACGCGTTCGGTCGCGCCGGCCTCGGATCAGCGGGCCGATGCGCTGGATGCATCGCTGGATCGTTACTTCGACTGGTTCGGCTCGCAGGAGTACCTGCCGCCGGAACTGAGCGACGACTCGATCGAAAAGCTGAAAGGCGTCGGATACCTGCAGGGCATTGAGTCGAAGGGCTCGGACGCACGCCCAGGAGATGGTTACGGCGAATGAATGCGACCCTTAAAATGTGCGGGCCTTGTCGCTCGTTTTTGGCATCGCTTCGTGCTGGCTGCGCAATCAGTCCAGTTTCAGCCCGGTGTCTGAATCTTGCCGGGGCTTGACGGTGAACGTCCCGATTTCTCTGCTGTTGCCGGTTGCCGGATTTTTGAGCGAGACGATGTAGCGGCCGGGTTGATCGTATAGCGTGTGATCGGTGATGTGGGTCGTGATCAGGCCGTCGGCCGGGCGCAGGGTCGTCGGTACTTCGATGCCGTTGAGCAGGACAACGGTGGCCTCCGGAAAGCAGTCGCTGCGGATCCAGAATGCCGAGGCGCCATCGGGCTGCTCGTTGAAAGTCTCGCCGGCTACGGTCTGTTTTGGACCCCAGGCGGCCACATCGCAGAACTCTTGATCGGCATCGGCATCGTCGCGGTCGGCTTCGACGACGGCAAGTTCGGCCAGGCGCTGGCGACGATCCATGACCGGGTCGTGCAGCCAGATCTCATGGCTGCCCGGCATTTCGAAAAGACGGTAGCGCAGCATGTCGGGCAAGTGGACCGAAAACCCGGTGTGGCTGACATTGACGGGCAGCGATATGCCGTCAATGTGGACGCGCAAGCGCGGGGCCGGTGGTTGCGCGGTTTCAAACCACATCGTGCCTTCGGGCAAGCCGGGATGATGCATTGGTTCGCCCTGTCGGACGCTTTTCGGGTTGTAGCTCTTCAGCGAAACCAGCCTGGCCTCGGGTGCGTCCTCGAAGCGCGGCGTGCCTGCTTCGCTGGCCATGTAGCCAAGCAGCGTCAGGTGCAGCGCTGCAAGACGCGCCTCGGTCTCGGCCAGCCACCAGTCATTGTGGCGAAAAATGTGCTCGTCGGCAAAGTCGTTCTGTACGCGGGTCGACAGCGCGTCGATCAACTGCGTCCTCGACAGTGGGTCGCCGGCGCTCAGGGCCATCGAATCCAGTATCTGCCGGCGCGGTTTGCTGCCCGGATTCGCCTCCAGCCAGGCTCGCCCGGTACCGGCCACGCCGGTCATCGAGCGGGCAATCTCGTCGAGATGTGCCTCGGCCGAGTTGACGACGAATGCAGGGTCGGGACAAAACAGCCACAAGCCGCCGACGGCCCCGGTGCCGACCAGCACGGCGCCGCCGGTGCCCATCGCAATGAATCGTCTTCTTTTCATGCCATCTGCCCTTTCAGGTGGTCTGCGAGTCGTAGCGACAAGGCCACGATGCTCAGCGTGGGGTTGGAATAGCCGGCGGCGGAAAAAACCGCGCTGGACGCGACATACAGATTGTCGCTGCCGTGGACGCGGCAGTCGGCATCAACGACGCCGTGTTCGGGGTCGGCGCTCATTCTTGCCGTGCCCATGTGGTGCATGCCGCCGGTGAATCGTTCGGTTGTCTCCGGGCTGATCGGGCGCGAAAACTGGACCCGCCCGAGCCCGCTTTGGCCCAGCCAGCGGATCAGCTGCCTGACGGCGCGCTCGATACTCTCCAGGTCGCGGTCCATGATTCGCCAATCGAGCACCAGGCGGCACATGCCCAGTGCGTCACGCTGGTCCGAAAGCGTGACCCGGCTATTGGGGTTCGGCGTCGGTTCGTTGATCATCGTGACCCTGTAGCGCCAGGCCGAATCGCCAAGCCGTCGGGCCAGTCCGGGGGTTAGAAGCGCCCCGGGCGGCCAACCGGCGTCCGGCTCGATGGCATGGAACACAAGACAGCAGTTGTTGAGCCGGTGTTCGCGCATCAGTGCCGGGCGGGGCGCCAGCACCGGCATGATGGAGTGGCCATCCAGCCCCTCGTGACGGTGGTACTTCAGCCCGGCGCGGGTCAGGATATGGCCCGGTGTGTAGCCGAAATGCTCCATGAAGCAGCGACCGACGAAACCCGAGCGGTTGCCCAGTGCCGGGGTGTCGCCGCGTGCGGTATGCAGCAGCAGCCGCGGCACTTCCAGCCCGCCGGTGGCAAGCACGAACCGCGGCGCCCGGATGCGGGCTTCGTGCCCGTCCAGGGTTCGGGTACGGACCTGCCGGACCTTGCCGGCTTCGTGCTCGATGTCGACCACGCTGGCATGGAGCAAGACGTGAATGTCCTGGCTGGCGTCGAGTTCGTCGCCGAACGCGCTGCGAAAACGCAGCGGCGGGCTGAAGCGGAATGAAGTATTGCAAAAGCCGGACGTCGGGTCGGTCGGCAGCGTCGCCGTGCGTTCGGCGTGCCGCGAGGTGTCGTAGTCGGGACTGCCGATTTCGAGGATGTCATGCGCCCTGCGGTAATGGTCTTCGAGTGCATTTCGGTCCAGCGGCCAGCCGGTCAGCGGCATCCAGTCGCGGGATTGGAAGTCGGACTCGTCCAGTGGCCGGCACCATCCGCCCCAGTGATTGCTGGTACCGCCGAAGAAGCGCTGGCGCGAAGCGGCGAGCGGGTACGATAGCCCGGTGACATCGCCGTCGTACAGCGCCCGTGCCTGCGGTCCCGGCGGCTCCATGCCCCCGGCCTCCAGCAGCGCGATCTTCTGGCCGCGGCCGGCCATCTCGCGTGCCAGCGTGATTCCGGCCGGTCCGGCACCGATGATGACGAGGTCGAAATCGGCCGTCGAGCCGTTTTCCAGGCTGCTGCGAATATCTTCAATCATTGTGTGCCTGGCTCCGAAAGCGTTTGCAGAAATCTGGAAAGGGCGCGGGCCTGCAGTTAGACGCTGCAAACAAAAATTCGGCCAGAAATCAGTTTAGCTTCCGGCCGGTGCAAGGGGCGCGGTCGAAAAGTATACTTGCCCGATGATGGGTCTGTTCGCCTGGGCTGCCCGGCTTGTCCGAAGCAGCGCTGAATCCGGTCGGCTGCCGGAGTCCCGGCGGGGTTCGTCCGGACAGTTCGGCGAGCCGCGTTTTTCAAGCAGGAGTTTCTCGGAATCATGAAGTTGCCGTTGACCGAGCCGACCACGGCACACGACAGGCACGTGCCCGCTGCGTTGTTCTGGAAGGCCAGGTTCTTCGATGCCAGCGCGCGTGCCTGGCGCCGGCTCGGGCAGCTCGAATCGGCCGCTTTGCGTGCTGAAATCGACAATGTCGAGATCACCCGGCCCATTTACGTCGCCGGCGTTGCCCGGTCGGGTACCACCATCATCACCGAAATGCTGGCACGCCATCCGGACGTGACTTCGCATCGCTACAGCGATTTTCCGAACGTCTACACGCCGTACTGGCGAAACTGGCTGGCCGCGCGCAGCCCCTCCAGCCCGGCTCCGGCAGTCGAACGCGCGCATCGGGACCGGCTGATGGTGACCCGCGAAAGCCCCGAGGCGGTCGAGGAGGTGATCTGGATGCAGTTTTTCGAGCATCTCCATGACCCGGCGCGCGACCAGGTCATGACCGGCGAACATGCCAGGCCGGCTTTCGAGGCCTTCTACCGCGACCATATCCGCAAGCTGCTGCTCGCGCGCGCGGCGACCCGCTACCTGAGCAAGGGCAACTACAACGCGACCCGGCTGGGATATCTCCTCGGGCTTTTCCCCGACGCGCGATTCGTGGTCCCGGTGCGTCATCCGCTCAGCCACGTGGCCTCGCTGGTCAAGCAGGATCGGCTGTTCTGCCGGCTTGCCGCCGAAGATCCGCGGGTGCCGCGCCAGCTTCGGATGTCGGGTCATTTTGAATTCGGTCCCGGCAAGGCCTGCATCCATGCAGGCCGGGCCGATGTTGCGGCCCGAATCCAGGCCCTTTGGGCGAACGGACGCGATGTACACGGCTGGGCCCTGTACTGGAACGCGGTCTACGGGCACCTGATCCGGGCCGTCGAAAGCAACCCGGCGCTGCGCGAGGCGGTATCCTTTGTCCGTTACGAGGATTTGTGCCGAAACGCCGACTCGACGATTTCGGGCCTGCTGCAGCATTGCCGTCTGGCAGCCGAAGCTTTTGAACCGGTCCGGCTCGAATACCTCGAGCGCCTGAGTGAGCCGGATTACTACCGTCCCGATTTCAGCGAAGACGAGATTAGTCAATTGCTCGAGTCGACCGACACGACGGCGGCCTGGTTCGGCTACTCGCCGGACCGCGCGCCGGACCGAAAGGTGCCCCTCTGAGATCAATCGCGGGCTCAACGGCGGTTGAAGATTCCGGTTCGATCGCGGCGGTGGATGGATCCATTCGCGGCCCGATGCCTGCCTGCCATAAAGGGTGAAACGATGGAAACTGCAGAAAAGAAAATCGAAGCCGGCGAGCCGGGCGCGGCCTTGCGCAGCCTGATCGGCCAAAGATGTGGCGCGATGCCGTTCGAATCGAAAACGGAATACGATCGTTATTGCGCGTCGAACCCGGCAGTTTTTCCGGGCTTGTGGCAGTTCGAGATGCTGATTTCCGAGTTGGCGGCATCGGACAGGAGTTTTGGCGGCTATTGCGAGCTCTGCGAACAGCCGGCTCGGTTCGGCTTCGAACGGGATGCTGATGATTTTATCAATTTCCGCGAACAGCTCGCCTGCAGCCGGTGCGCGCTGATCGCCAGGATTCGTGCCATCTTCCTGATGCTCAGGCAACTGCTGCCGGACCCGGCGGCCAGGATCTTCATCACCGAGCAGGCATCGACTGCGTTTGCCTGGCTCCGGGCCCGGTACCCCGAGTCGATTGGAAGCGAATATTTTCCGGACCAGAAAAGACCGTCGCTGCAGCGTGCACTGGATGCTCTTTTGGCCGGACCCGACGATGGACGTGACGATGCGCACAACGATCTTCGCTTCGAGGACGTCACTCAATTGAGCTTCGAGTCGGACTCGCTGGATGCCATTGTCAGTTGCGATGTGCTCGAGCATGTGCCGGATTTCGAACAGGCCCTGCGCGAATTTGCCAGAACACTGAAACCTTCCGGTGTTCTGCTGTTGACGGTTCCATTCAGCAATGCCAGCGACGAGAACCTGTTGCGCGCACGCTTGACCGGTGACGGCAGCATCGAACACCTGGTCGAGCCCGAATATCATGGCGACCCGGTCAACCATGAGGGCGTACTGGCTTACCACAGCTTTGGTTGGCAACTGCTGGAGTCGGTGCGCAATGCCGGCTTTGGGCAAGCCTACTGGTGCCGGACGCTGAGCCCGCGGCAATTGCTGGTCGGCCAGCTTTGGACGCTGGTGGCCTGTCCGGAACCCGGAGCTTGTCCGGGTTCCGAATAAATCGTGGGTCGCAACGCCTGGATCACCCGGCTGCTTGCGACCAGGGCGGCAAGTCAGCAACGGCTGGTGCCATTTGGCCTGTTCCCGAGAGCCGGTTCAGGACGAACTCGCACCGGTCACCAATGCTCGAAAATTCAGTGCATCGCGGGCACTTGAGCGGCGTCGCCGCGTTCGGCTACGGTGGCCATCGAGCGCAGGCACGGGAAGCGTCGAGAGGCGATCGACAGCAGCGTCTGCAACGGGGCCTCGATGAGATCGGGCGGTACCAGCGCACTCAGAGCCACTTCTGCACCGAACAGGTCGTCGACATAGCAGGCCTTCATCGCCGCCAGCAGATCGCGCTCGTCGCCGGTCAGGCCGGGCCGATCGAAGCGCTCGATATACAGGTGATCGGCGTCGGCGCACTGCAAGTCGACCAGCAGTGCATGAATCTGCGTGCCACTGGGCTCGATCCCGGCTTGCGTGAAAAGCCGGTCGATCAGGACGATCGCGGCTGTCGGTCTGGCCCGATGCTGCCAGGCCAGCCTCAGCCCCAAGAGCCATAAACGTTCCAGTTTGCTGCATTGATATTCGAACATGGTTGAATTCCGCGGGTGCTGTTGAAATGGGTTCGCCTTGAATATAATCGAAGTTCGGCATGAATGCAAATGATTCGCATTAAGATAAAAGTCGCTGCCCCTGCCAATGCGGCCAAAAGTGCGCAGGCGTCAGCAGGCGCAACATTTCTGTCACATCCCAGTCACGGGCGTGAAATGTTGATCCGCTAGATTTCTCGATCTTGAACCACGTGCGCGAAAGCGCTCCAATCGATCGTGGAGGTCGCATGATATTCAGTTTTTTCCGCGTCGATCGTTCCAGCAACGGTCGATCCCCGGCAGCTCTTGTCCGGTTCGGACTGTGCGGGCTGATGGCCGCATCGCTGCAAACAGCCGGCGCGCAGGACCCGCTCGACGCGCTTGCCGAAGAACTGGTCGGCCTGCGCGGCCAGGTCGAATCCCTCAATACCGATTTGAACCGACTGCAGGAGCGCCACCGCGCCGAAATGAACTCGCTGGCCGCCCAAAAGGGCGACCTGGAGGCGACCCGTCGACGCGAAATGCTGCGGATACGCCAGCTCGAACAGGACCTGGCCGACAACCGCGAGCGCGCCGCAAGGGCTGGCGTGGCCGGCGAGGCGCTGATGCCGGTGGCGGCCAGGATCATCGCCTCGCTGCAAAAGCATATCGAGTCCAGTTTTCCGTTCAAGATCGACGAGCGTCTCAAGGGCCTGGCCGAGATCCGGTCGCAGCTCGAATCCGGTGCCACCGAGCCGCCGCGCGTGATCAACCGGCTGTGGCGGTTCTATGAGGACGAGCTTCGCCTGACCCGCGACAATGGCCTGTACAGCCAGGTCATCCCGATCGACGGCCGCGAGGTACTGGCCGACATCGCCAAGATCGGCGCGATTGCAATGTATTTTCAGACCCGCGACGGTCGCCTCGGGCATGCCGTTCGCAATGGCGACGACTGGCGTTTCGAGGTCAGCCAAAGCGCCGGCGATCGCCAGCAGATCGCGGCCTTGTTCGACTCGCTCAAAAAACAGATCCGGACCGGGTATTTCGAACTGCCGAACGGCTCGATCCGCCTGGAGGCCGACTCATGAAAATCCGGTCGATGCCGTTGTTTGCCCTTTTGTCGTTGTTGCTCGCCGCGCTGTTTACCAGCGCCTGGTCGCAGCAGGAACCCCAGCCCGAAGATTCCATGGAGCCTACCGTCGAAGCCGGATCGTCGGCGGCAGTGCCCGCGCCGCAAGCCCAGCAGCCGTCACTGGAACAGGCCTACCAGCGCGAATTTGCCTTTCTGCAAAGCCAGAAACGCGACCTGGAGCGGCGCCTGGCCAGCCTGCGCCAAAGCATCGAACAGGAAAAATCGACGATCGAGCGCGAAATCCGCGCCCTGGAAGGCGATGTCGTCAAAACCCGCGGCCAGGCCGACCGACTCGACGACATGGTGTTCGAATCCGAGCGGGCCGTCGAGCTTGCGCGGGAAAACAGCGATCTTCTGGGCGCGACGTTCACCCAGGCCGACTTTACCCTGGACCAGGCCTGGAGCAGTGACCTTGGAGACCAGGCACCGGGCGCTGATGACGTGGCCGGCCTGTTCGATGCAGCGCTGGGATTTTTGACCGACGGCCACCAGGTCCGGCGTTCGGCCGGCGCCTTCTTCCTGGCCGACGGCACGCGGGTCGACGGCGAAATCCTGAAGGTCGGCAATGTTGCGGCCTACGGCCTGAGCGAACAGGGCAGTGGCGCGCTGGCCCCGGCCGGTGATGGCGAGCTCAAGATCTGGGACGCCCAGACCGCCGAACCGGCGCGCGCGCTGGCGGCCGGGCAAAAGCCGGACAGCCTGCCGATCTTCCTGTTCGAGTCGCTCAACGCCGAAGTTGAAAAAAAGGTCGGCAAGGGCGTGATGGAAACCGTCAGCTCGGGCGGCGCGATCGGCTGGATCATCTTTTTTCTCGGCATCGTCGGCATTGTGCTGGTGGTCCTGCGGGTGATCTTTTTGCGGCGTGCCGGGTCATCGACCGGCAGGGTCCTCGATGCAGTCTCGGGCCATGTCCGGCGCGGTGATCGCGACGCGGCGCTGGAAGTGCTCAGCAAGCGCAAAAGTTCCACGGCCCGCGTCCTGGCGGCCACCATCCGCAATCTGAACCGCGATCGCGAGCACGTCGAAGACATCGTTTCGGAGTCCATCCTGCACGAAAACTCCCACCTGAACCGCTTCGGCTCGATGATCATCGTGATCGCCGCGGTCTCGCCGCTGCTGGGCCTGCTGGGCACCGTGACCGGCATGATCGCGACCTTCGATGTGATCACCGAATTCGGTACCGGCGATCCGAAGCTGCTGTCGGGCGGCATTTCGATCGCGCTGGTCACGACCGAGCTGGGCCTGATCGTGGCAATTCCGCTGCTGCTGTTCGGCAACCTGTTGTCGGGCTGGGCCGAGGGCATCAAGGACAGCATGGAAAAGGCCGCTTTGCGAGTGATCAACCAGTACGGCCAGAACCGCGCGGCCGAGGCCGGCGGAGCCGCCTGAATGTTCAACGGTCTGCTCAAGGACCTGGCCTACTTTTTCGAGGTCGGTGGCTACGTCATGCCACCACTGATGCTGTCCACCGTGGTGCTCTGGTTTTCGATCGGCTACCGCTTCTCGATCCTGACGCGCGGCTCGGTCCGTTCAGTTCGCCGCCTGATCGAACGGATCGCCGCCGAGCCACAGCCGCGCCGGCCCAAGGGGTTGCTGGATCGGGCCGTGCTGCGCGGACTGCAGGTGGTCGAGCGTGGCCCCGAACCGCTTCGGCGTCATCTCGATGACGAATTCGCCGACCTGGAACAAACCACGCGGCGCTTCGGCAAGTTGATTTTCGCGATCGTTGCAGTGGCCCCGCTGATGGGCCTGCTCGGCACCGTCGTGGGCATGATCGAAACCTTCGATTCGCTCGGCGACATGTCGCTGTTCGCGCAATCCGGGGGCATCGCCGGCGGCATTTCGCAGGCACTTTTTACGACCCAGATGGGCCTGGCGGTTGCGATCCCGGGCCTGGTGGTCGGCAGCATGCTCGATCGCAAGGCCTCGGCGATTCGGCATGAACTGGCCCAGATCAAGGATTTGCTGTGCGCCGGACCGGCGCGGGAGAGCACCCAATGAGATTTCGCGAGCGCGCCAACGTCGAACAGACCGTGGACATTTCACCGTTGATCGACATGGTCTTCATTTTGCTGATTTTCTTCATGGTTTCCACGACCTTCGTCAAGGACATGAAGCTCGACCTCAACCGGCCCAGTGCCTCGACCGCCTCGGCGGCATCGACCAAGGCCATCCGCCTGTATATCGACAACGGCGGCGATGTTTATCTCGACGGTCAGCCGGTGCGGATCTGGGTGATCCAGAGCCGTGTGCGCGACCTGTTGGCCTCGTCGGCGACCCAGTCGGTGCTGGTCGTGACCGACGACCGGGTGCCCGCGGGCCGGCTGGTCGAGGTGGTCGACCAGGCCCGTCGCGCCGGGGCCCAGGATGTCGGCGTGGCCACCGTTGATGAAGCCGGAGCGGGTTGATTCCGATGTTCAAAGGCATCGACTTCGAACGCGGATGACGAACTTGACGCGGATGCAAGCACAGGAGAAACGAAGATGAAGACTGAAGTTCAGCGAAATCTGCGCAACCGGATCAAGCCAATTGCAAGCGGCCTGGTATCGATGTTTGCTGGAACCGTGCTGGTCGTCGGTACCTTGCTGGTGATCAACCGGCTGTCGGGTGCGCCGGAGCAGCAAAAGCTCGATGCCGAGACCTCGTTCGCGGTCGAAAAAAGGCAGGCGCCCAAGCCCAAGCCGCAGGTTCGGCGCGATCCGCCGCCGGAGCGCCGATCGCGTGAATCGGCGCCGCCGATGGTCAGCCTGGACAGCGCCCTGTCGGGCATCGATTTCGGGCTGCCCGGCATCAGCGCCGGCGATCTCAACGACCTCCAGGACGATCTGCTGGGCGACACCCGTGATGTGGTGATGACCGATGATTCGGTCGACAGCCCGCCGCGCCCGACCCACCAGTCGCCGATGAGTTATCCAAAGTCGGCGCGCTCGGGCGGCGTCGAGGGATACGTGTTGTTGTCGCTTTTGATCAGCGCGACCGGCGAGATCGAAAAGGTCCAGGTGCTGGAGGCCCAGCCTTCCGGGGTATTCGAAGACGCCGCCTTGCAGGGCGTGCGCCAGTGGCGCTTCGAGCCGGCCCAATACCAGGGCCGCAACGTCAAGGTCTGGGCGCGCCAGCGCGTTCGGTTCGATCTCAGTTGAGCAGGGCTGCGTTTTGATGATTCGCGCGTATTGGCTATTTTTCTGCCTGGCTTTGGCTGTTGTTCCGGCCGGGCCGACGGTTGCCCAATCCGGGTCGGATGAGCCCGAAGCAGCCGGCGCGGCCGAGGGCGAAGAGGTCGAATTTCTTTCGCTGGCCGCGGTCCTGATCGGCGACGGCAATTATCGGCGGGCACGCAACATCCTGGCCCGCGTCGATCTCGAGGCCGAGGATGCCGATCTTGCGCGCTACCACACGCTGGCCGGCCTGGTGGCCTTGAATCTCGACGAACTGGCGCTGGCGGCGGCCGAATTCGAACAGGCCATCGAGGCAGGTCAGACCGAGCCGGTTGTCTGGCTGTACCTGGCTCAGGCCCGGTTTGGCCAGCAGCAATACCAGCAAACCCTGGCCGCGCTCGATCAGGCCGGTCCGGAAGCGACCCGCCTGCCTTCGGTATTTCTGATGCGCGCCCAGGCCCACTGGCTGCTCGAGCAATACCGGCAAGCCTGGCAGGTTCTGGGGCAGGGACGCGCACTGTTCCCGGACCGGGCCGGTGATTTCGGGCGTCGACAGGTTTTTCTGCTGGTCGACCAGAACCTGTACCAGGAAGCGGCCGACCAGGGCTTGCAGTTTCTTGAAAGTGGCGAGGCCTCGATCGAAGATGCCGTGGCCATCGGCAACGCACTGCGCGTGGCCGGCCAGTACCGCGAGGCCGCCATCATTCTCGAAAAAGCCCGCCTGCGCGCACCGGACAACGTGATGCTGGGCAAAGTGCTGTCGCACGTTTATCTCGATCAACAGCGGGTTCTTGCGGCGGCCGACATCATGCGCAGCACCGCCTACCACGATCCGGAACTGACCTCCGATGCGGCCGAACTGTACCGGCGGGCCGGCTGGCTGGTGCAGGCGCTGTCGCTCAATTCCCGGGTCATCGACCAGCCGCGGAAATTCAGGCAGCGGCTGGCTATTTTCATTGAAATGAATCGCTTCGAGCAGGCATCGAGCATGGAGCAGGACCTGGCCCGGGTCGGGCTGATACAGGATGAAGACATTCGTTATGCGCTGGCCTACGCCCTGTTCAAGACCGGTGATTTCGAGCGCTCCGAGCAGCATCTTGCGCAGTTGAAACGGGCCGATCTGTTCCGCAAGGCGATCGAGTTGCGAGGCGTCATGGAGCGTTGCGCGGAACGGCCCTGGGCCTGCGGATGATGAAGGACACCTTACTGACGCGCGCCGGTCTGTATCTCGGTCTGGCGCTGATGCTGCTCGGGCTGGTGCTGGTGCTGAGCGGACGGGTCCAGGCCCAGCCGGTGTCGATTGCCACCGATCTGGAGTCGGCCCGGCTGACGGTGCTGGTGTTCGAGCAGGGCCGCCCGGTCGAGGGCTTGACCATGCGTTTCGGCGATGCCGTGGGGCGCACCGACGAGGCCGGGTTCTGGCGGGTGCAGGTGCCGGCCCAGTCGGAGCGCTTGACGGTATTCGATCACTCGCAGGCACTGACCGCGCTGCCGCTGGAACTGCAAGCCGGTGAAATTGCCCAGATCATCATCACGCTGAAAGGCCCGCAACGACGTGCCATGGTCAGCATCGAAAGCTCCGACCCCGATTCGGCGCTGCAGTTGCCCGATTCGGCCGGCGAGGCTGAAATCGATGCCGACGCGGCCAGCGGCATACTCAGTGGCCGGGTGGTATCGAGCGAAGGCGAGGCACCGATTGCCGGTGCGCGGGTGTTCGTTTCGGGTACGCCGGTCGAGGTTCGAACCGACGACAATGGCGAATTTCGCGTCGAGCTGGCCAGCGGCGAATACTCGGTCTCGGTATTGCACGCAGATTTTGCCACGCGCACGATCGACGGCGTCGTGGTGCCGGCCAACGATGAAACACAACGCCGTTTCACGCTGCCTCCGGCTGGGCTGGAACTGGCCGAGTTCGTGGTCATCGAGCCGTTTATCGAAGGCAGCCTGTCCTCGGTGGTGGCGCTGAGGCGCGAATCGACGGCGGTGACCGACGTGCTCAGCGCCGAGCAGATTTCGCGCGCCGGCGATTCCGATGCAGGCTCGGCGCTCAAGCGCGTAACCGGCCTGACGCTGGTCGATGGCTCCTTCATTTTCGTGCGCGGTCTTGGCGAGCGCTACTCCAGCGTGTTGCTCAACGGCGCCGATCTGCCCAGCCCGGATCCAACCCGCCGGGTGCTGCCGATGGACCTGTTTCCGACCGACATCATCAGCCAGATCGTGGTGCAGAAAACCTCCGATGCCTCGATGCCGGGCGCGTTTGGCGGCGGCACGGTACAGCTCAAGACGGTCGGCTTTCCCGATGAGTTTTTGCTCAAGGTCAGCTACAGCGCCGGCTACAACTCCGAAAGTACCGGCGAGTCGGTGGCGACCTCCGAGGGTGGCGATCTCGACTTTACCGGCTTCGACGACGGCACGCGCGATGTGCCGCCGTTGCTGGCCGAGGTCACCGACGATGGCGCTTTGCTGAGCCGGGCGTCGCGTTTCAATCCCGACGGTGTCGACCCGGAGCAGCTCGAAGCGATCGGCGAGGAGTTGGCCGAGAACTCCAATTTTGAAACCCGCGAACGATCGCTGCCGGTCGATCGGGGCTTTTCGGTTTCGACCGGAAACTCGTTTTCGTTCGGTTCCGATATCCGCGCCGGCTTTCTGGCCTCGGTGCGCTACAGCGACCAATGGCGGTTTCGCGATGAAATCCGCAAAACCTTCAGTGCCACCAACGCAGGGCTGGCGGTCAAGGACGAGTTCGTGCTGCAGCGAACCTTGAGGAATATCGATTTCAGCGCGTTTTTGAGCGGCGGAGTCGAGATTTCGGACTGGACTCGCGTGGGCGCCAACCTGATGCTGTTGCGCCAGACCGAAGACGAAACCCGGCTGCTCGACGGTATTGAAGACAGCCAGCGGCTGCAGCGCACCAAGCTGGAATGGACCGAAAACGAACTGTTTGCGGTCCAGCTGCTTGGCGAGCACCGGCTGCCCTATACCGGTACCGAGGCCGACTGGCAGTTCACCACCGGCGCGGCCCAGCGCGAGGACCCCAACACACGTGAATTTCGACGCGATGACGACAACCAGGACGGCCGGTTTACGTTTTCCTCCCGCGCCGATAGCAATTCCCAGTCCTGGTCGGATGTCGATGACGACCTGAGCGACTGGTCGGTCAACCTCAGGCAGCCGTTTCCCAAATTCGGACCGGTCCAGTTCACCGCCAGCGGCGGCCTGTCCCGAACCGACCGGGACCGCGTGGCCGGGACCCGGATTTTCAGCTTTACCGGGCGCCTGCCGCAAGGCCAGAACCAGCTGCCGCAAGATCAGGTGCTGGTGCCGGAAAACATTGGCCTCGGTGCGCTGGAATTGCGCGAAGATACCCAGGCGACCGATAACTTTACCGCCGACCAGGAGCTGACGGCCAGCTTTGCGATGCTGGAAAGCCAGTGGTTCGATCAGCTGACGCTGGTCGCCGGCCTGCGCCGGGAAGACAACTTCCAGACCGTCGAAACCAATGATCTCGGTGATCCGAACGCGCCGCCGCTGGTCTCGCTGATCGACGAGACCGACGATCTGTTGTCGGCGTCGCTGACCTGGCAGTTCATCGAAAGAGCCCAGCTTCGACTGGGGTTTTCGGAAACGCTTTCGAGGCCCGATTTTCGGGAAATTTCGCCGGCGCCGTTCACCGACCCATTGCTCGACTTGCGAACCGTCGGCAATCGCAATCTCAGGGTGACCTCGATCGATAATCTCGACGCGCGGCTGGAATACTACTTCAATGAAATCGACAGCCTGTCGTTCGCTTATTTCTACAAGGACCTGACCGACCCGATCGAGCGGGTCGTGTCTTCGGGTGGTTCGGGTACCACGATTTTTCTCGAAAATGCGCTGGCCGCCGAGGTCGAAGGCTGGGAGATCGACATTTACCGTTCGCTCGGCTTCATCAACCAGTGGTCCTGGCTGGACCGCGCCGGCATGGGCTGGCTGCGCAAGGCCGGCCTGGAAAATTACTTCATCGCCGCCAACTACGCCGATATCACCACCAGCGTCAGCATCGATCCGGCGGCCTCCAACCAGACCAATTCCAACCGCGCGCTCGAGGGCGCCTCGCCGTGGGTCGTCAACGCGCAGATCGGCTACAACAGCCCTGACCAGAAGTTCGAATGGACGCTGCTGTTCAACAGTTTCGGCGAGCGCATCTCGCGCGCCGGTGCGCTGGGCCAGCCCGATATCTTCGAGCAGCCGTTCGCGCAGCTGGACTTCACCGCCAAGTACCAGCTTCGCGATCACTGGACCTTCAAACTCGGGCTCGAAAACCTGCTCGATTCGGAAATCGAGTTCACGCAAGGGTCTGAAACCACGCGGATCTTCAAGCCCGGTGTCAAGATCGGGCTCGGGCTGGAATTCGAGCTCTAAGGCGCCCTGTTCGCCCGTTCGTCCACTGCGGCGATTCGCCCGCTGGCGCATCTTCACCGAACAGGCCAGTGGCGATTCGGCGCGCTCGACCGCCAAACGCATGCAGCAGTTGACGCCGCCCGTGACGACCTGATGGGCAACAGGGTCGGTGGAAAAAACCGGTGTAATAAAATCGTCTTCAATCTGAAAGTCTGCGGAAATATATGGCGTCTACAGTACTGCGGGTGGAGTATTCAACTCCCACTCAAACCACACTGGAGGTTGACATGAATCGCAATTTTAAAATGGCAGCGGCAGGGATCAGCCTGGTCGGGGCAATGGCCCTGAATCCGCTATCGGCAGCAATGAAGCCCGGCGACTATTTGAACGGCCAATGGGGCAACGTCGATGGCGGCGGCCGCGGTCTGAACCTGACCTATGCGTCCGGCCCGGACGGCAACGGCGTGTTGTTCGGCCTGGTCTTCGGCTTCAACGAAGCCGGCGAGGATACCTGGGTCCAGGTTCAGAACCCGATGCTGGAAAACCAGTTCGAAGCCAGCGGCGTCATCCTGCGCAACTCCGGCGGCAGCTTCGCTTCGGCCCAGGAAGTCAGCCGCGACCCGATCGGCAGCTACACCGTGTCGCTGAACTCGTGTTCGAACATCACCTACAGCTTCGACTTCGACGATGGCGTCGACATCGAAGACGCGACCTGGGAACTGGACTTCCTGTCCGACCGGGTCACCGGGCAATTCCCGCAGTGCGTCTACAAGGAAGAGTTCACCGGATGCCCGGCGTTTTCCCAGACCGTTTCGGCAGCCGAACGCGTGTGCCAGCTCAGCGGCCGGTTCCTGAACGAAGACATCACGTTGACCAACGACATCACCTGGCTGCTTTCGGGCACCGTTGAAATCGGCGGCGACAACACCGATTCGTCGACGCTGACCATCGAGCCGGGCACGACGATCATCGGCAGCGGCCAGACCGACGATTTCCTGTGGGTTGCTCGCGGTTCGAAAATCTTTGCCAACGGCGCGCCCAATGCACCGATCGTTCTGACCAGCCCGTTCGACAACTTCGTCGAAGGCGATATTCCATTGCCCGGCGATGTCGGCGGTGTGGCCATTGCCGGCAACGCGCCTTGCAACTCGGCCAACGCCCAGGGCGACTGTTTTTCGGAATTCGCACGTGGCGACCAGGTCCTGGCCTACGGCGGCGACGACCCGGCCGACAGCAGCGGTTCGATCAGCTACTTCCAGATCCGCTATGCCGGCATCGTGGTTGCCGACAACCAGGAAATCAACGCCTGGACCTTCCTCGGCGCCGGCAACGGCACCAATGTCGATCACATCCAGGCCTACCAGGGCTCCGATGACGGCGTCGAGTTCTTCGGCGGCACCGTCAACGTCCGTTACGCCGTATTCACGGCCGGCCAGGACGACTCGATCGACTGGGACGAAGGCTATTCCGGTAAGGTTCAGTACGCGCTGATCGCCTACGGCAATGAAGACGGCGACCATGGTTTCGAGTCGGCCAACAACCCGGAAAACGACGATGCGCTGCCGCGCGCCACGCCGATCCTGTCCAACATCACGCTGATCGGCGCCCCCGGCACCGGCGAAGGCATCCGCTTCAAGGAAGGCACCGCCGGCCAGGTATGGAACTCGGTCGTGACCGGCTTTGATTCCAGCTGTCTGCACCTGACCGATCTGCCGACCTACGTAGCCGCCGGTACACCCGAGGCACCGACCGGCATCACCGCTTTTGCCGGCGTGATCCTGGACGACTGCGGCAACCAGGTGTTCCGCCAGGACGATGGCGCACCGTGGGACCTGGCCGATTTCTTTAACGCATTCCCGGGCAACCAGGTCGTCGACCCGCTGCTGATCGGCTTCCAGCCGGCACCGGCATCGCCGGCACGCACCGGCGGTCTTCGGGTCGTCGATCTTGAAACCGGCGAGCCGGTCGAGTTCTTCGACAACACGACCTTCCGCGGCGCGTTCGACGGCAAGCGCGACTGGACCGAAGGCTGGACCTTCGATCCGCTGGGCCTGGATGTGGGTCAGTAAGCGCACGACAATCCAGGTCCTTCCTGGAACTGCAAGACCAAAGGCGCTGCCGTCATGGCAGCGCCTTTTTTTGCTTTTGGTCACCTGACTGGCGTCGTGTTTCAGTGATCGTGATCGTTCATGCGCGTTCAGGAATTCGGATGAGTTCCAGGGGCAGGAGCGGGCGGGCATCGATTGCTGAAGGCCTCGCCACGCGTCGAACTGAAGCGATCGACGCCCGCCTGATCCAGTGTCGAAGGCGCAAACTGGAGAGCTGTTGAGACACGAGGCTCGTCAGGTTTGGTTATTCCGGGCTAATCTTTCGAACGGCTGTCGACCGGTCGCCCGCCGGCCGCGGCGAAAACCGTTTGCCGATGATCCGAGACCGCGCGGATCGGGCAATCGAATAATTCGCTCAAGCGATCTTCGGTCAGCATTGTCGCGGCCGGTCCGCTTTCCCATCGACCCTGTCCGAACAGCATCAGCACGTGCGAGCAATAGCAGGTGGCCAGGTTCATGTCGTGCAAAGCCATGATCTGGGCGTAGCCGGGCCGGTGAACCCGCTGCCAAAGCTGGTCGAGCATTTCAACCTGGTGGGCCGGATCGAGGTGGTTGGTCGGTTCATCCAGCAGCATCACGGCCGGGTTCTGGGCCAGCACCAGGGCCAGCGCAAGACGCCGTTGTTCGCCGCCCGAAAGCGCCGTGCAGGAGCGGTCCTGCATGCCTTCCAGGCCGGTCCGACAAAGTGCCTGCCTTGCGATCTCGATATCGGCAGGTGATTCGCGCGACCAGGCGCCAAGGTGCGGATGGCGGCCGCTCAAAGCCACCTCCAGGCAGGTCGCTTCGAATGCGAACCGGGTGTTCTGGACCAGCATGCCCAAGCGGCGCGCGATGCTGCGCCGCGGCATCGCCGTCAATTCCTGGCCGTCGAGCATGATGCGGCCCGAATCGGCGCTGCGGACACCGGCCAGCGTCAGCAACAGCGTGGTCTTGCCTGCGCCATTCGGACCCAGCACGCCCCAGGACTGGCCCGCGGCCAGGTCGAGATCGAGCTGCTCGACCACCCGAACCTGTCCAATCGAGACCGAAAGGCCCCGACACTGCATCAGTAAATCATCCGATCTCATGTTCGCCACAGGATTTTCCAGCTTTGGCTATGACGGCCCGTCTTGCGCCCGATCTCGTTGTGCCCTTGCCGGCCCGCTATGCGATTTTGGTTTCGCCGTTTGATGGGCGCACCCGTTGGGCGCCCTGGCGGTCCGGATGTTTGTTGTTGCACGACGACTGCAACGCCGCGCTGGCCGAACAAGCCATCATCCATCATCCCGTCTCGCCCCACGATTGAGCAGTAACAGGAACAGCGGCACACCGATCAAGGCTGTCAGCACACCGACCGGGACCTGGCGCGGGCTGAATACGTTGCGCGCAAGCGTGTCGGCGACCAGCAGGAACGCGCCGCCGAACAAAGCGGCTGCCGGCAGCAGCCTGCGATGGTCAGCCCCCACCACCAGCCGCATCAGGTGCGGCACGACCAGGCCGACAAAGCCGATGGTGCCGGCGATCGATACCGCCACGGCGGTCAGCGCGGCGGCCGCGATGTACAACTCGGTGTAGCGCCGGCGCGGCGATTCGCCCAGCAGCGCCGCCTGGGTCTCGCCGGCCGACAGGATATTCAGACTGCGTGCGCGCAGCATCAACAGGCCGGTTGCGCCAGCCAGCACCAACAACCAGATCGGCGACAAGCGCGCATAGCTCAAGTCACCCATTAACCAGAACAGCATGCCGCGCAGGCTGCGGTCGTCGCCCAGCGCCAGCAGCAGCGTGATCACCGCGCCCCAGCCGGCGGCCACGACGACGCCGGTCAACAGCATTCGCGCGGTCGACCAGGGGCCGGCCCCGCGTCCGAGCACGAACACGATGACCGTCGAACACAAGGCCCCGGCAAAGGCCAGCAATTCCAGCGTCAGGGCCGCAGCACCCAGCAGCATGCCGGCCAGCGTGAAGGCGCTGGCCCCACCCGAGACGCCCAGCACGTAGGGGTCGGCCAGCGGGTTGCGCAGCAGGACCTGCATCAGCGTGCCGGCCAGTGCCAGCAGGCCGCCGGTGACCAGCGCGGCGATCGCGCGCGGCAGCCGGATGTCGACCACGACACGCCAGTCGACGCCGCTGCGTGGCCAGTCGAGGCTGCCGTTGCCCAACAGCAAGGCGAGCGCCATGCTGGCAGCCACCAGACCGGCCAGTACCGCGAGCATGCCGGCATAGTTTCGAACCATCATGAGCACATCGGACAGCGGTGCCGGGTTTTCGAGCCGGGCACGCGCTGCAAGCCATTGGCCGGAGCCGTTGCCAGCCGGCTCGCAGCCCTGGCCCGGCTCGTGTCCGGGGACATCGAAAAGTCCGGCCAGACGACGTGCGGCCAGGGGCCGGCAGCATTCGTTCGGCCACGGGGTTTCTGCACAGTTCGCTGATCGGCTGTGGGCCATTGGTGCATTGATTGGGGTACCATGCGGGCAGTGGAAATTTTTGGCGTCAGCCGCTAGCTTACGGCAGTTGCGACCCCGGGTCGCCGGCCTGTTGCAAGAGACTGAACGCCCGACAAAGGACAACATGATTGACGCCGACGGCTTTCGCCCAAATGTGGGCATTGTGCTGGCGCGCAAGGATGGCCAGGTTTTCTGGGCCAGGCGCGCCGGTCAAAACGGCTGGCAGTTTCCGCAAGGCGGCATGAATTCCGATGAAACGCCGCTGGAGGCAATGTACCGCGAGCTGAATGAAGAAACCGGCCTGGATCCGGACCACGTCGAAGTTTTGGGGTCGACACCGGGCTGGCTGCGCTATCGACTGCCGCGTCGCCTGCGCCGGCGCAACCAGCGCCCGGTCTGCGTCGGCCAGAAGCAGGTCTGGTTTCTGCTGCATTTCCTGGCCGACGATTCGGTGTTTCGACTGGACGCGACCGGACATCCGGAATTCGATTTTTTTCGATGGGTCGATTTCTGGTACCCGGCGCGCAACGTCATTCCGTTCAAGCGCCGCGTCTATCAGCGCGCGCTGGGCCATCTGGAGCCCCTGGTTCCGGCTTTTCAAAATGGCGTTGACGATGACGACAGGCAAAATCGTGGCGGCTGCTGAATGGACTTGATCGGCGCGTTCGTATTGCTGTTCGTGGTCATGGACCCGCTTGGCAATATACCGATTTTTCTCTCGGTGCTCGAGAAGGTGGCGCCCAGGCGGCGCTACCGTGTGCTGCTGCGCGAATTGCTGCTGGCGCTGGCGATTCTGCTCGCGTTCCTGTTCGGCGGGCAATACCTGCTGGCGGCGCTGCACCTGAGCCAGTATTCGATCAGCGTGGCCGGTGGCATCATCCTGTTTCTGATCGCGCTGAAAATGATTTTTCCCGTCACGCGGCAAATGCGCGAGGACGAGGACCCCGACGAAGACGACGAGCCCTTTCTGGTGCCGCTGGCCGTGCCGATGATTGCAGGACCAAGCGCCATGGCCATTCTGCTGTTGCTGGCCACGCGCCATCCGGACCAGCTGGGTTTATGGTCGCTGGCGCTGTTTCTGGCCTGGGCGGCCACGGCGGTCATTCTTGCGGCCGCGCCGTTGATCAAGCGCGTGCTTGGCAAGCGCGGCCTGATCGCCACCGAGCGCCTGATGGGCATGCTGCTGGTGGCCATTTCGGTGCAGATGTTTCTGGAAGGCGTTGCCGAATTTCTTGGAGAGTAATCGATGATGAACAAAATTCTGGTCCCGGCCGTGGCCGGGCTGCTGGCTGGCGCCGCGGTGGCTGCGCCGTTTTCCGAGGCTGATCTTGAAACCGCCAGACAGCTTCGCGAACAGGCTCTGCAGGACCGAAGCGCCTATGAAATCACCGCCGACCTGACCACGCGCATCGGCAATCGGCTGGCCGGTTCGGCCAACGACGCCAAAGCGGTCGCCTGGGCGGTCGAGCAGCTCGAGTCGCTGGGCTTCGATCGGGTCTGGACCGAGCCTGCAACATTTCCCAGCTGGACCCGCGAGCACGAGCAGGTCGAGATCACCCACCCGGTCAGTCAATCGCTGGTCGCCCTGGCGATCGGCTTCTCGCCGTCCACGCCCGAAGGCGGGATCGAGGCCGAGGTCGTGATGTTTGAAGACCTCGCCGCGCTCGAGGCCGCAACGGATGAAGCTGTTGCCGGACGTATCGTCTATATCAGCAAGCGCATGGAGCGTGCACGCGATGGTTCCGGCTACGGCGCCACGGTGGCTGCGCGCAGCCAGGGCTCCATGGTGGCCGCGGCCAAGGGCGCCAAGGCACTGGTGATTCGGTCGGTCGGCACATCCACCAATCGCTTCGCGCACACCGGCACGATGCGCTTCGACGCCGGCAGCCGGCGCATTCCGGCGGCCGCAATTTCCAACCCCGATGCCGACCAGGTCGAGCGCCTGATCGCGCTGGGCGAAACGCTGCGCATGAAAGTGGATATCGGCGCCCAGATCAACCAAACCTACACCAGCCAGAACGTCATGGCCGAGGTGACCGGTGGACGCCTGAAGGACCAATACGTTGCCCTGGGTGCGCACCTGGACTCCTGGGATGTCGGCACCGGCGCCATCGATGACGGCGCCGGCGTTGGCATCGTGACGGCTGCAGCCAAAATGATTTTGGATCACGATCGGCGACCGGATCGATCGATTCGCGTGATCCTGTTCGCCGCCGAAGAGATTGGCCTGTGGGGCGGGCGCGCCTTTGCGCAGGCCCACAAGGACCAGGTCGAAAACATCCAGCTCGGCGCCGAATCCGATTTCGGCGCCGGACCGGTTTATCGGATCTCGGCCAATGTCGCCGAACAGGCCCGGCCGGTGATCGAGGCGATCCACGCCGAGCTTGAACCACTCGGCATCGCGCTGGGCGAAGGCCCGGCCCGCGGCGGTCCGGATTTCAGCCCCATGGCGCCCTACGGCATGGCCGCGGTCGACCTGAGCCAGGACGGCAGCCGGTATTTCGATTACCACCACACCGAAAACGATACCTTCGACAAGATCGACCCGGAAGAAATGTCCCAGAACGTAGCTGCCTACGTGGTGCTGGCCTGGCTGGCGGCTCAGTCGCCGGTTGATTTTGGCTCCGGGCCGGGCCTGCTGGAAGCGCAGGCCGACGATTGACCCGCATTACAGCCGATGCGGCCTTGCCGCAACGGCCTGATACAGCCTCCCCGCCGGCACAACTTCCCAAGCCGCCGCTCGCATGCACCTTGCACATGAAGCGAAATGACGGCGCATCGTGTGATTGGTGCTGTCGGACTCAACGCTACCTGATTTCGGTTGATGCTCAGCCGATTTTGCGCGCCTGGCGATTATGTCGGGCGATAAGGGTGGTGAAGCCTGGACGGCATTGAGCAGCCTGAATGTGCGGGCCTTTGCAGCATCGAGGCCCGGTTGATTGGTCGACCCCGAACCGTCTCGTGCCTGCACACGGGTCCGATCGGGGATAAAAAACGGGGCGCGACCGAGGTCGCGCCCCGAACAGGGCAGCGAAGTTTTTAAAGCGCGGATCAGAGCTGAATCCGAACCCCGCCGATGAAGGTTCGGTCCAGGTTCGGCCGCGCACCGCGGGGCTGGCGGCCGGCAATGCCGTCTTCCTCGTTCAGGTTTTGCGCCAGACCGAACAGCTGCACGGTTGGGGTCAGGTCGTAGTGGACCGCAGCGTCGACGGTGGTCAGCGAGTCGGTCCGCTCGAACGGCCCGCACGAGGCAAAAGTGCAGACTTCATCGACGTAGTTGAGGCTAAGGTAGGCCTGCCAGCGCTGCCAGACCATGCCCTGCGAGATGTAGAACTGGTTTTCCGGAATATATGGGATCGGGTCGCCCTTTTCGGCATCGCCGAAGAAATTCGAGTCGGCCAGGTCGCTGCGGAACTCGGCGTCGCTGTAGGTCCAGGTGGCCTCGAACGGAAGCGCGAAACGGGAATGGGTCGACAGGTTGGTGGTCAGGCGCGTCTCGACCCCGCGCACGCGCGCTGCATCGCCACGGAAAACCTCGCCGACCTCGCAGTTGACGCCGCTGGAGGCGGTACACAGGCCGACCAGGTTTTCGAAGTCGTTGTAGAAGCCGATGACCTCCAGTGAGCCCAGCGCGCCGTTATAGCGGAAACCGGCCTCCCAGTTGGTCGATTCTTCCTCGTCGACATCCGGGCTCGAGGACGGTGCCGAAAAGCCTTCGTGGACACCGAAGATCAGGTTGATTTCCGGTGTCAGCGCGTAGCGTGCGCCGATCCCCGGGATGACCACGGTCAGGTCGTTTTCCCGCGTGCTGCGCAGGTTGTCGTCGCTTCGGGACGACGGGTCGTCGGTGCGATCGATACGCGTCTCCCAGCGACGACGCTTGAGTTCTATGTCCTCGATGCGCACACCCGGGCTCAGGCTGAGCTTGCCGATCTCGATGGTGTCGTAGATCCATGTCGCCAGCGCCTCGGCCTCTTCGACGCGGTTGCCGGCGTTGCCGAGCAATCCGAAGTCGTCGAGTACCAGCCTGCCGTCGATCTGGGTGTAGGTGCTCTGGCGCTGCAGCCGGTCTTCCTCGTCTTCGTGGTAGCGCAGGCCGATCCGCAGCGAATGTGCAAGCGGCCCGGTGTCGAACGCGATCGTGGCCTCGCCCTGGACGCCTTTGGATTCGTACTCACGCGCGTTGTTGCGGAGCTCGATCGCGCCCTTGGCCGTGTCGCGCGTGCCGTCGAGAATGCCCTGGAGTTCTGCTGTGGTCAGGCCGCCGAGTGACTCGCCGCGGTTGACCGACTGGATCACTTCGAACCAGTCGGTGCGCGAGAAGTTCTGGGCATCCGGGCTGCCACCGAAGTCGATGCCCTCGGTCTTGAACCAGGCGCGTTCGAATTCGTTGTAATAGGCGCTGGCGCGCAGTTGCAGATGATCGCCGACGCGGCCGGTATAGCTCAGGATGATTTGCTCGTGTTCGGAGTTGAATTCATCGAGCTCGCTGAGACCGTAGCGGCGGTTCGAATCCTGCTTGAAGTCGGCGTCGGTGAGGCCGAAGTAGGATTGCTCGGAAGTTTCCTCGGCGTCCTGGATTTTGAGTTCCAGCGCGTGATAGTCGCTGTAGGTGGACGGTGTGTTGATGCGAAAGCGGGCCATGTAGTCGCCCTTGTCGAGGCCGGTATCGCGACTGGAACGGTCGATGTCCTGGAAGCCGTTGGATCGCCATTCGTGACCTTCGATGACATAGCCGAACTGGTCGGAGCTGTCGCCGTACCAGGCGTGGCCGCGAAGATGGCCGTGGCTGCCGGACTCGAGCGTGACCTGGCCGCGCGCGCTGTCGGGGATGCGCGTCGAAAGCATGTTGATCGCGCCGCCGGTGGTGTAGGGTCCTTCCAGGATTGCGGCCGGGCCTTTCAGCACTTCGACGCCCTGCAGGCGGCCGGCCGTCGGGAAGTAGTAGGCGGCCGGTGCGGAATAGGGTGCCGGGGCAATCAGCACGCCGTCTTCGAGAAGCGTGATGCGCGAGGAGCGGTCGGTGGGCGTGCCGCGGATCGAGATATTGGGCCTGAGGCCAAAGCCATCTTCGAGCTGAATCGATACCCCGGGCACCTGGCGCAGGATGCGCTGGATATCGGTGAACTCGAATTTTTCCAGGTCCTGCTCGGAAATGAAGGTCGCGCCGCCGGGCACGTTTTGCGCCGCGGCCGCCGAGCCGATGATGGCCACAGGCGAAAGCGACAGCGGCATCTCGCCGGACTGCTCGGCCTGCTGGTCGCTTTCCTGGCCGGCTTGCGGCGCAGCAGTTCCAGCAGCTGCTGCGGTTGAGGCGGTTGCCGTCTCGGCGGTGGTTTCGGCGGCACTGGCAATCGACACGACCGTGCCGAGGAAAAGGGCAATGGCGATGGATGGCAAGCGCGCGCCGGGGCTGCGGGCGCAGCTCTCACGCCGGGGTATTGGGAAAAATTCCTGGTGAGTCACGACAATAAATCCTTTCGAATGGGTTGCTGGTTGAGTTATTAATACGATTCGAAGTATATATGAGAATCATTTGCATTTGTAATGTTTTCTTTGCATTTGTGCAATTTTTGCAAGGCATTCAAGGACCGTCAGGGTTTTCTGGATCTTTTAGCGAAACTGATTGACAATCGTTCGTATTCGTATTAAGCTTCACCCATGTTTATTTGTATCTGTAATGCAGTAACCGATCGCGAAATTCGCGAACACGCCGCGCGTGGCGTCGAAACGCTGGAAGAATTGCGGATGCGAACCGGTTGCAGCGATTGCTGCGGACACTGCGCCGACGAGGCCGAGGCGATTCTCGACAGCAGCCGAGCGCACGCCGCGGCGGTCATTCCGATGTTCGGCTCACTCCAAAATGCCTGAATCGCCGGTCCGCGGCGCTGTAATTGGGCATGCATGGCGCCTGCTGCCCTGGATTCAGGTACGAAAGCGTTCCTGATCAAGTCCATTCCCCAGCCATCGTTTCGGCCGAACAATCGACATTGGATCCACCTTATTGCCCACCCTTGCGTCGCGAGGGGTTGTCAGGCCCGCAGCAGGCAGTGTGGTGAATAAGGCGGGTTTAGAATCTGATCTCGAGGTGGTCTGTTCTGCTGCGCGGCTGGCTGAAAATGGCAAGCGTATCGCGGCGCAACCCGGACACGCGCCTGTCGGACTTGGCCGATCGCAGCGAGGGCAAACCGCTTGGAGTCGGATTTTCCGACCTTTTGGGGCGAATAGTGGGTCTATTTAGCGTGAATTAAAACCGGCGCGGATACGAACGCACGCCGCGCGGCCACGAAAAACTGGATTAAAAAAACCGATCCAGGCGGGTCGCCAAGCGCCACCCCTGCCGCCTCTAGCACTACCATGCTCTGCGCGCGTGCCGATCCGGGTCTTGCCCTGGACGGCCGGGCAGGGCGCCGGTCAGCCCAGCATTTGCGTGGCCAGCGCGCCGCGGTGGACCTCGGGATTGTAGTAGCGTGTCTGGATACCGCTGGCACTGAAGCGTTCGGCCTCCGGTGGGGCCAGGATGCCGTTCTTGCGCGCCTGGGTGCACGACCACCAGCCCGACGGGTAACAGGGCTGCGGAAAGCCCAGCGTCTTGATCGTATCGAATCCGGCCCGGGTCATGTTCTGGCGGATTCCGGCGATCAATTGTTGATGGATCAGCGGCGATTCGCTTTGCTGGACCAGGATGCCGCCGTCGGCCAGCGCCCGGAAGCAATCGGCGACGAAGGCGGGCCCGAACAGCCCCTCGGCCGGGCCGATCGGGTCGGTCGAGTCGACGATAATCAGGTCCAGCGAACCGCTTTTGGCGTTGCCGATCCAGGCCAGTCCATCGTCGAAAACCAGGCGCGCCCGCGTATCGCCGTTGCGCTTGCAAAGTTCAGGAAAATGAATTTCGCTCAAGCGCGTGACCTGCTCGTCGATTTCGCACTGCACCACCGAACGGACGTTGCGGTGCGCCAGCACTTCGTGCAGCGTGCCGCAATCGCCGCCACCGATGATCGCGACGGATTTCGGATCGGGGTGGGCAAACAAGGCCGGGTGGGTCAGCATCTCGTGGTAAAGAAAGTTGTCGCGGCTGGTCAGCATGACGAAGCCGTCGATCACCATCAGCTTGCCCCAGTCGGTCGTCTGGTAGATGTCGATGGTCTGGAATGCGGTTTTCGTGTGCGCCAGGCGCCCGTCGATGCGAAAGCCGACCAGGCTGCCGGCATCCTCGCAAACTTCGGTGAACCAGTTCTCGTTATCAGGCAACATTGTTCGTTTCTCGGCAGATGGTGAACTGCGTATCGTAGTTCAGAAGCCTGTCGGACTTAAGCCCCACGTTGCATCAAATTTTGGCCCAAAAACCGCTGCCCGGGATGGCTGCATTTGCGGGGGCTGTGCTCGCGTTGTCAATTCTCACGCGGGTGAAGCTGCGCTGCGGTTGTCAACACCGCGCGCAAGCCCTTGGAACTACTACGCTCCGAGCTTTTGAATCCGAAATTGGATGCAAGGTCGGGGGCAGCGCTGATCGACGGCGGAAAAGCCGGATTGGGCCGGGTTCTTCGCTTTTTTCAAAAAATAGCCTCGCTATGCGCCTCGAAAGATTGAACAATTGGACTCCGATCGTCGTTCCCTCGCTACGATCGGCTGAGTCCGACAGGCCCTGGTGTGCCGGCGGGCCTTACAATGGCCGGGTTTTCAACGAGGTCGAAATGCATGACAAGTGATGCCATCGATGCGGCGCGGCGACGCTACGCGATTCCGCAGTGGTCGGAGGGGCTGTTCGATATCGGGCCCGACGGGCGGCTCGCGGCACATCCGCAACCCGGCTCGGGCGTGCCGGTCGCGCTGGCCGAGGTAGTCGCCCGGGCGCGCAGCGAGGGCCTGCGCCTGCCGCTGCTGGTGCGCTTTCCCGACATCCTCAAAAATCGCGCCGGGCAGCTGCGCGAGGCGTTCGAGGCGGCCATCGACAACAACGGCTACAGCGGCGGCTACACCCCGGTTTATCCGATCAAGGTCAACCAGCAGGCATCGGTGGTCGGCACGCTGGCTTCGGTCGAGGGCCTGGGGCTGGAGGCCGGCAGTAAACCGGAATTGATTACCGCGCTGGCGGTCAGCCAGCCGGGAAGAACCATCATCTGCAACGGCTACAAGGACGCACAGTACATTCGCCTGGCGCTCAGCGGCATTCGGCTGGGCCTGAAGCTGGTGATCGTGATTGAAAAGCCCGGCGAGTGGCATTTGATCCACAAGGAAGCCCAGGCGATGGGCGTCGAGCCGATTTTGGGCGTGCGCTTGCGGCTTTCGGTGCTGGGCAAGGGCAACTGGCAAAATACCGGCGGCGAGCGGGCCAAGTTCGGCCTGGCCGCCGGGCAGTTGCTGGAACTGATCGAGTCGCTGCGCGAAGTCGATTGCCTGGGCTGGCTCAAGCTGCTGCATTTTCATATGGGTTCGCAGATTTCCAACCTGCGCGACATCCAGAACGGCGTGCGCGAGGCCGGGCGATATTTCGCCGAACTGGTCTCGCAAGGTGTTCCGATCTCGATGCTCGACATCGGTGGTGGTCTTGGCGTGGATTACGAGGGCGGCCGCTCGCGCTCGTTTTGCTCGATGAACTATTCGATGCCGCAATACGCCCAGTCCATCGTAGCCGGGCTTGCCGAGTTGTGCCGCGAGCGCGGGCTGGACATGCCGGACCTGATCTCGGAGTCCGGCCGCGCGCTGACCGCCCACCATGCCGTATTGATTACCAATGTCACCGAAACCGAGCGATTTCCGCAGGGTCTGGAATTTTCGATTTCCGAGCACACCCACCCGGTGGTCGTCAATCTCAGCGAACTGCTGAGCGATCTCGAACATCGTGAACCCGAGGAAACCTTCCTGGAAGCCGAACACTGGCTCGACGAAGGCCGCAACCTGTTTTTGTACGGCGATCTCCCGTTGACCGACCGGGCCCGGCTGGAGCCGCTGTTCTTCGCCATTCTCGAGCGGGTCGCCGAGCGACTGGACCCGGACCACCGGCGCCACCGCGAGCTGCGCGACCGAATCCGATTTCAGCTATCGGACAAGTATTTCATCAACCTGTCGATTTTCCAGTCGCTGCCCGACATCTGGGCCATCGACCAGGTCTTTCCCATCGTGCCGCTGCAGCGGCTGGATGAGACGCCAACGCGCCGGGCCGTGCTCGAAGACCTGACCTGCGATTCCGATGGCCGCATCGACTTTTACGTCGAGCGCGGACTGCTGGAACCGACGCTGCCGGTGCATGAAATACGCCCCGGCGAAAGCTACTTGCTGGGCATCTTCATGGCCGGCGCCTACCAGGAAACGCTGGGCGATATCCATAACCTGTTCGGCGATACCGACAGCGTCGACGTGGCGCTGACCGAGGCCGGTTTTGCGCTGCGCAACGCGCGTCCGGGCGACACTGCCGACAGCCTGTTGACGCTGGTTGGTTTTCAGCCGCGCCAGCTGCTGGCCGCCTGCCGCGCCAAGGTGGCTGCGGCCGGGCTCGAGCGCGCCGAGGCCGATGCCATCGAGCGCTTGATGACCGAGGGCATCTCGGCCTACACCTACCTGGACAGTGAGTCATGAAAACCGGATTCATCGGGCTGGGCGCCATGGGTGCGCCGATGGCCGGCCACCTGCACGCCAAAGGACTGCTGGCAGCGGTCTGGAACCGCAGCAGTGAAACCGCCGAGCGCTTCGCCGAGGCCCATCCGGGCGTTCTCGTGGCGTCTTCGGCGGCGCAACTGGCCGGCGCGGTCGATGTGCTGGTGATCTGCGTATCGGCCGACGAGGACCTGATGATGGTGATCGATCGAGTTGTGCCGGCATTGAGCCCGGGCAAGATCGTGGTCGATCATTCCACGGTCTCGCCGGCCGCTGCCCGGGAAGTCTCCGGGCGGCTTGCGCAACAGGCTGTCGCGTTCGTCGATGCGCCTGTCACCGGCGGCGTCGAGGGTGCCAAAACCGGTCGACTGGCGATCATGGCCGGCGGCGATGCGAGCGCCTTTGCGCGGCTCGACCCGGTTTTTTCAGCCTACGGAAAGGTCTGGCATCACCTCGGGCCGGCCGGTGCGGGCCAGTCGGCCAAGGCGGTCAACCAGCTGATTGTCGCCGGCATTGCCGAGGCCGTTTGCGAAGCGCTCGCCGTGGTCGAGAAACTGGGTCTGCCGCAGGCAGAAATGCTCGAGCTGCTGGCCGCTGGTGCAGCCGGCAACTGGTTTCTCGAAAAGCGTGCCAAGACCATGCTGGCCGACTCGTTCGACGTCGGCTTCGAGCCAAAGCTGTTGCTCAAGGATCTGAAGATCTGCGATCGCCTGCTGACCGAAGTCGGCCTCGAGTCTTCCATCCTGGGCCCGGCGATCGCCGACTACCAGCGCCTGGTCGACGCCGACGAACCGGGCCGGGACATCTCGGCGCTGATTCGGCTCAAAAGGGGCGCGCAGTAGCGGCTGGATTTACTGCCGGGCCGGGCCGGTTGCAGCCGCCAGTTGCCATTTCAGGCTGTCGGCACCGGATTACTTCAACGACGTTCGGGTCAACAGGATTGCGGCCATGGCCAGCAGCAGGATGGCGCCGGCTTCGTACAGGATGTTTTGCGGCGCCATGTCCTTGCCTTGCAGCACGATCAGGCGCGACAGGGCCGTGATGGCGATAAAGATCGGGTAGATGAACGGGGAGCCCCGGCCGGTATAAAACACCGCGACCATGGCGATCACCTCGGTGTATAGAAACATCAGCAGAATGTCGGCCAGCGCCACGGTGCGCGCGTCGATGACATTCCAGACCTCGAAGCCCGCGGCCATCAGTGCCATCAGGCCGGTGACGATCAACAGCAGTCGTTCGGCCAGGCGAAACCCGCCAATCGCATAAGTCTCCTCGACCGGGCTGAGCTCGGGGTTGATCGGGTCATCGGCCACCGGGTCGGCCTGTTGGTTTTTTTCGCCCATGTCTTGAATCTACCATTTCGGGCGCTTGTTGGCAAAAATTGTATGATTCTGGTTTCGCATTCTTTCGCTGCCCGGCGCGTGGTTGGGAAATCGATATCAATCAGGAAAATTCATGCCGGAAATCTTTGGGTATTGCATGTTGCCAATATCGTTAGAATGAGAATTGATACTCATTCCACCCGCAAGGAGAGTCGGTCATGAGCCAGGTTGCAATTGTTACCGGAGGCACCCGCGGCATCGGTGCCGCCATTTCGTCTGAATTGATTCGTTTGGGTTACAAAGTCGCCGCAAATTACGGCGGCAACTCGGAGGCGGCGAAGGCTTTTTCGGAAAAAACCGGCGCTCATCCTTACTGCTGGGATGTCGGTGATTTCGACGCCTGCAGCGAAGGCGTGAAACAGGTCGAAGCCGACCTGGGGCCGATCGAAGTGCTGGTCAACAACGCCGGGATCACGCGCGACGGCACGCTGCACAAGATGAGCCCCGAGAACTGGCAGAAGGTCATCCAGACCAACCTGACGTCGTGTTTCAACATGTGTCGCTGCGTCATCGAAGGCATGCGCGAGCGCAGGTATGGCCGCATCGTCAACATTGGATCCATCAATGGCCAGGCCGGACAATACGGTCAGGTCAACTATGCGGCTGCCAAGTCCGGTATTCACGGCTTTACCAAGGCGCTGGCCCAGGAAGGCGCCGGTGTCGGCATTACCGTCAACGCCATCGCACCCGGCTATATCGAAACCAGCATGGTTGCCGCAGTGCCGGAACGCGTGCTTGAAAAAATCGTTGCCGGCATTCCGGTGGGGCGGCTGGGCCGGCCCGAAGAGGTTGCCCGGGGCGTGGCGTTTCTGGTGGACCGGGAGGCCGGCTTCGTTACCGGCTCGACGCTGTCGATCAACGGCGGCCAGCATATGTACTGAAAAGGCCTCCGGTCAGCTTTGAGATCGCCTGGTCGTGCCGGCACGATGCCATGCGTGGTGCCGATCGGCTGGTTTGATGCAAGGCCGGCGGCGAACAACGACCCGGCGCCTGGCAGCCTGTCGGACTTAACGCTGATCTGTTGTTGATGTACTGCCGCGGAAAAGCCGAATCGGGCCAGATTTCCCGTTCTTTTTCGTTACCTGACTAGCGTCGTGTCTCAGCAACTCTCCAGTTTGTGCCTTCGACACCGGATCCGGCGGGCATCGATCGCTTCAGTTCGACGCGTGGCGAGGCCTTCAGCGATCGATGCCCGCCCGATCCTGCCTCTGGAGCTCACTCGAATTCCTGAATGGGCATGAACGATCGGGATCACCGAGGCACGACGCTAGTCAGGTATCGTCAAATAGGCGCACTATTCGCCTCAAAAAATCGAAAAATCTGACTCCAACCGGCTTTCCATCGCTTTGGGTCGGTCAAGCCCGGCAGGCTGCTAGCCGTCGTCTCCAGGTGGACTCGTCGGCTTCAGTTCTCTTTGAGCGCCTCCGGCGGCAGCAGATCCTCGAGAAAAAACGCCGAAAGCGCCGACCGATTCGGCACTCCGGCCTTGCGATAGACGGCGCGGGCCTGTTCGCGCGCGGTTCTTTCAGCAGTGCCTCTCAAGCCCGCGATTTCCTTCAGGCTCAGTCCCTTGAGCAACAACAGGCCGATCTCGGCCTCGGCCGTTGACAGCCCCCAGGTATCGAATTGTTTGCCAATCGCGCGACTCAGTCCCAGGATGGTTTCCTGATACTGCTTGCGCCAGCGTGTTGATTCCCGGCGGGTTTGTGAAAGATTCAGCGAAAGAGCCTTCAGATAACGTCTCTGGCGAAAAAACTGAACCAGCAAAACGGTCATTGCGGCGCCGGAAATGGTCAGAACCAGCGATTCGATGACCACGTGGGCCGGGCTCACGCCCTGCTGATAATCGGCAGCAAGGTCCCAGCCGACCAGCGCAAAAATAATGCCGAAAATCGCCGCCAGGCCAATCAGCGTATTTGGATAGCGCGTGGACGCGTGCATTGCCGTTTTAGACTCCTTTTTCGCCAGCCCTTGTACTGCGTGCTGCGAAGCAGCCACCTGGCGCATCCAGCCGTGGTCGGCTCGGGCATCGTCATGGTACAGCCAGCTGCTTTTCCGGTGCGCTCGAATATCAAACGCCTCGCCTGCAGGATACCGGCTCAAGCCCGCGGCAGGCTCTGACGACGCGCTGCGGCGAACTGATGGCGAATGGGCAAGGCAGGCTCTATTTCCTGGCCGACAGGTCATTTGCCGTATGGCTACTTTACGCTGCCGGGCCTACGGTGATTGGCACATCCACATCTGTCGACAAGGAAATTGAATATGCAACACAGGGAAATTCTCGAGGGCAAAACGATCAGGGTCTGGGATCCGTTGGTGCGCATCGGCCACTGGGTTCTGGTGGTCGCTTTCTTTACCGCCTGGCTTAGCGGCGACGAGTGGCTTGCCGGTCACCTGTGGGCCGGATACATCATCGCCGGCATCGTTTTGCTGCGGATCGTCTGGGGCTTTATCGGCACTCGCCATGCTCGCTTTTCCAGCTTCGTTTATCGCCCAAAAGAAATCCGGACCTACGGCAAAACCATGTTGGCTGGCAAGTCGAAACGCTACCTGGGACACAATCCGCTGGGCGGCCTGATGATTGTTCTGATGCTGGTCTGCCTGCTGATGCTCAGCGTCAGCGGGGTGGTGCTGCAGGCGCTGGAAGAGAATTCCGGCCCGCTGGCCGGGGTCGTCTATCCGGAGCTGACCGTCGGTGCGGATGGGTCGGTTTCGGCGAACGGCGATGATGAAGTTCATGACGACGGTCATTACAACAATGATGATGACAAGCGTGGGCAAAGGAGTGAGGCCGCCGGCGAAAGCGGTCGTTTCGAACAGGTCGAGGGTTTCTGGGAGGAGTTGCACGAAATCCTGACCAACATCATGCTGCTGCTGGTCGGACTGCACATCGCCGGCGTCGCGCTTTCGAGCTCAAGGCACCGGGAAAATCTCGTTCGGGCAATGTTTACGGGCCGAAAGCCGGTTTGAATTTGCACGTTGTCCGGCCATTTCCGGCCGGGTTTATTGGTCGGTATGAGAAATTATTCCGTCCGGCGCGGGTTTGATGTTGCACTGCACAAAAATCCGTGGTATTATTTTTGTGCAGTGCACAATTGGACAGTGAGTATTCTGATTCAATTGTGGACCATTTGTAACTCAACCCAAATTGCAAAGAGGCAATGCCATGACGAACCAAACCGCATTCAATGAAGTCAACAAGGCCCAGGAAATCATCATGGACGCGATCGACAAGTCGGCGCGTGCCAACCTGGAATCAGTACAAAAGCTGATGGAGCTCAACAAGCAGAGCTTTTCGGCTGCGCAAAACGTTGACAGTCCAGCCGACTACGTAACGCGTCAGTCGACGGCCTTCAAGGAGTACGCCGAACAGCTCAACAAGCAGTTCGAAACGCTGACCGCGATCGGCAACGAGTCGCGCGATCAATTGACCGAACTGGGCCAGGAATTCGCCAAGAACGTGGATTTTTCCAGCTTCTTCGCGTTTCCGCAAGCAGAAAAGAAGAGCCGTTCGCAATCGGCCAAAGCCGCACCAAGCAAGACTGAATCAGCCAGGAAGAGCAGCTGAAGCAGTCGCTCGAGCAGCATGTGCCTGCAGCAAGAGCCATCGGCCGGCCACGGCCGATGGCGCTGCCGGGGACCGATGTCGCACGATTCATGATTTAAAACGTTTTTGACCGGGAATCGCCAATGGCCCGTTCCAGCCGGATCATCAAGAAGTACGCCAACCGGCGCCTGTACGATACCGAAACCAGCCAGTCCATTACGCTGCATGATGTGCGCGACCTGGTGGGTTCAGGCGAAGCCGTCCAGGTCGTGGAGGCCAAAACCGGTCTCGACGTTACCCGCGGCGTGCTGTTGCAGATCGTCGCAGACCAGGAAATGCTGGGCCGCCCGGTACTGAGCAACGAGTTTCTCGAGGCCATGATCCGGGTCAGCTCCAACCCGATGCGCGACATGGCGCGTGCGTATCTTGAAAAAGTCATGACGCATTTGCAATCCCAGCAGCAAACGGTCGAGGATGCGATGTCGACGGTGCTGGGAAAGGGGGGGCTGGAAAGCCTGGGTTCGGCCTCCATGGAGCCGTACCGGCAACTGCAGCAGCGCATGTTTTCGATCTGGTCGGATGCGATCAAGCCGCCGCTTGCGTCCGGCTCGCCCGAGCCTGCTTCAAGCACCACTTCGCGTGCTGAAGAGCCGTCGGATCAATGACTTGACCAATAATGAGCGGAACCCTCCGGATCGATGAATCGATCGAGAGTTGCGCCTGGTCATCGCACAGCAGAAAGCCCGGCATCCACAAATAAAAACAGCTAAAGGATCTGTATGAATCTCGACAACAAGCGAATCGTGATCACCGGCGCCGCCCAGGGACTGGGCCTGGCCATGGCTTCGGAACTGGCCTCGGCCGGCGCCCGTATCGGCCTGGTCGACCTCGATCGGGATGGCCTGGAAAGCGCGCGCCAACAACTGACCGGCCAGGGCCACGTGATCGCGGTGGCCAATGTTGCCGACGAGTCGGCGGTCGAGCGCGCATTCGACGAACTGGAAAGCGGCCTGGGCGGCATCGATGGCCTGGTCAACAATGCCGGCGTCACCCGCGATGGCCTGCTGGTCAAGGCCCGCGACGGGCAGATCAGCGACCGGATGTCGCTGGCCGATTGGCAGCAGGTCATCGATGTCAACCTCACCGGTGTGTTTCTATGCGGCCGCGAAGCCGCCACGCGCATGATCCGGGCTGGAAACGGTGGCCTGATCATCAACATTTCCAGTGTTTCACGGGACGGCAACTTTGGCCAGACCAATTACTCGGCGGCCAAGGCCGGGGTGGAGGCCATGGCGGTCACATGGGCCAAGGAACTGGCCCGCTTCGGCATTCGCGCGGCTTCCATTTCGCCGGGATTCGCGGCGACCGAACTGGTGGCCTCGATGCCGGAAAAGGAGATCGAGCGGATCGCCGGCAAGATTCCTGCACGCCGCCTTGCCGCACCCTCGGAAATTGCCTCGACTGCGCGCTTCATATTCGAGAACGAGTATGTCAACGGGCGCGACATTGCCGTCGATGGCGGGCTCAGGCTATAGTTTGCGAGTTCGTCGGCTTTGACGCCGATGCACGGCGAAGAAGCCCAGCAGCCTGTCGGACTTAACGCTGATCTACTGCGGAAAAGCCGGATTGGGCCAGATTTCCCGCTCTTTATCGTTAAATAGGGTCACTATTCGCCTCAAAAGATCGAAAAATCCGACTCCAACCGGCTCTCCCTCGCTACGATCGGTCAAGTCCGACAGGCTGCTAGGGAATTCCCGACCGCGTCGATCGGCCGTGAATGGGCTGATTTTTACAAGCTGCGAAAAAAAAGGAAAGCAGGCATGACGGAAAAAGAATCCAGGTCGCTGTCGCTTGAAATCTCCGAACTGACCCGGGAAACCACGCGCATCGCGCAGTTATCCGGCGCCATCATTTTGAAGCAGGCCGGCAAAATCGAGCTTCCCGGCGTCGATCCGCTCAATCTCAAACGGCCGTTGCTTAAGGCCACATTGAACACCATCCGGCATCCGCAGCGTATCGTGTTGGCACAGTGGGATCTGACACGCCGCTATCTTGGCTTGATGAAGTACCTCGGCCTGCGCGTTTTCGGCAAGCGCAAGCCGTTCGCAGAACCGCCCGAGGGCGACCGCCGCTTCCGCTCGAAGGCCTGGGACGAGCGCCTGATTTTCGACCTGTTGAAACAGGCTTACCTGACGACCGCCGACTGGATGCTGCAAAACGCGGCACGCATGCGTGAACTGACGCCGGACGATCGTGCGCGGGTTCAATTTTATACACGCCAGTTTGCCGATTCGCTGTCGCCGGCAAACTTCGTGCTGACCAACCCGGAAGTGCTCGAAACCACGCGCCGCGAAAAAGGCCTGAACCTGTTGCGCGGCTTTCGCATGCTGCTCGAAGACCTGCACCAGGGCGATGGTCAGCTGCAGATTTCAATGGTCGACAAGCAAGCCTTCGAGGTTGGCGAAAACATCGCCACCACCGAGGGCGCGGTGGTTTACCAGAACGAGATGATGCAGTTGATCCAGTACGCGCCGCGCACCAAAACGGTGTTTACGCGTCCGCTGTTGATCGTTCCGCCGTGGATCAACAAGTTCTACATTCTCGACCTGCAGCCAAAAAACTCGTTCATCCGCTGGGCCGTCGAGCGTGGCCATACCGTGTTCGTCATCTCGTGGGTCAACCCCGATGAAACCTATCGCTACAAGCGATTCGACGACTATATGCGCGAGGGCATTCTCGAGGCGCTGGACGCCATCGAACAGGCCACCGGCCAGCGCCAGCTCAACGCGATCGGCTATTGCATCGGCGGCACATTGCTCGCGCCCACGCTTGCCTGGATGAAGGCCAACGACGACGAGCGGATCGTCTCTGCAACCTTTTTCACCACCCAGGTGGACTTTGAAGAAGCCGGTGAGCTGCGCGTGTTCATCGGCGAAAAGCAACTTGCGAACCTCGAAAAGCGCATGCAAAAGCAGGGTTATCTCAATGGCAAGGCGATGGCGATGACCTTCAACATGCTGCGCGCCAACGATTTGATCTGGACATACGTCGTCAACAACTACCTGCTCGGCAAGAAGCCGCCGGCATTCGATATCCTGTACTGGAACTCCGATTACACGCGCCTCCCGGAAGCCACGCATAGCTGGTATCTGCGCAAGATGTACCTGGAAAACCAGCTGGTCGAACCGGGCGGCATCGAGATGGAAGGCGTGCCGATCGACCTGAGGACCGTCGATTTGCCGGTGTACCTGCAGGCCGGGCGCGAGGATCATATCGCCCCGTACCGTTCGGTGTACAAGGCGACCCAGATCTATTCCGGCCCGGTCACTTTCATGCTCGCCGGTTCCGGTCATATCGCCGGCGTCATCAACCCGCCGTCGGCCAAAAAATACGGCTACTGGGTCAACGACGAACAGCCCGAAGACCCCGAGGAATGGATCGACGAGGCCGATTACCGCCAGGGCTCATGGTGGCCGCACTGGAACGACTGGGTCCGGCAATACGGTGGTCGTCGCGTCGCGGCACGCCAGCCCGGCGACGGCGAGCTGGACATCATCGAAGCGGCACCGGGCAGTTACGTGCGCGCTTGAAGCTGCCTTTCTGGAGACGGCGCGGGACACTCGCGCCCCGCCGTCGATCAGCCGCAGGGGATCCTGGACGTTTGAAACATTGTCGATTGCCCGCGATCGTCGGTCGATGATTATGCAGGCCCGTGCGCCTGGCAGCGACGGCTCCAAAACCATAAAAGTCCCGACCTTGACGTTTCTGCACCCGGGTGGGCGGAGATATTCGGATTGTCAGGAACGGCACAACTCAGACATCGGCAAACTGCCCGGCGTCGCCGACCCAGCGCTCGATCAACTGATCGCCCTGAGCGCTTGAGAGCCTGGCGACCAATGCCGGTACGTGCTCGATCAGGTCGGCGTCGCGGGCCAGGTCGGCAATTCGAAATCGCAGCATGCCGGTCTGGCGGGTGCCCAGCACTTCGCCGGGTCCGCGCAATTCGAGGTCACGCTCGGCAATCCTGAAGCCGTCGGTGGTCTCGCGCATGACCTTGAGCCGGGCCCGCGCCAACTGACCCAGCGGCGCCTTGTACATCAGCACGCAGGCCGCTTTTTCACTGCCGCGACCGACCCGTCCGCGCAGCTGGTGCAACTGCGACAAGCCCAGCCGTTCGGCATTTTCGATCAGCATCAGGCTGGCGTTGGCGACGTCGACGCCGACCTCGATGACGGTCGTGGCGACCAGCAGCTGAATCTCGCCGGCCTTGAACCGGGTCATGACCGCCTGCTTGTCGGCCGACTTCATGCGACCGTGGATCAGGCCGATGTGAAACTGCGGCAACTGCCGCGTAAGCTCCGCGGCCGTGGTCTCGGCGGCTTCGGCCTCGAGCAGGTCCGATTCCTCGATCAGGGGGCAGACCCAGTAGGCCTGGCGCTTCTCGGCCAGCGCGATCCGGATGCGCTCGATCACTTCGGGCCGACGCTCGGCGTTGATCAGTGCGGTGGTGACTGGTTTGCGCCCGGGCGGCAGTTCGTCGATGACCGACACTTCCAGGCCGGCATAGGCGGTCATGGCCAGCGTGCGCGGAATCGGTGTGGCCGTCATGACCAGTTGATGCGGAACCAGTTGTCCCTGGCTGCCCTTGTCGGCCAGCGCCAGGCGTTGACCGACCCCGAAACGATGCTGCTCGTCGACGATGACCAGGCGCAAATGCCTGAACCGGACCGGTTCCTGGAACAGTGCATGGGTGCCGATCGCCAGGCTTGCACCTTCAGCCAGTCGTTCCAGCGCCTGCTGGCGCTTGCGGCCGGTTACCTTGCCGGCCAGCCAGACCGGTTCGATGCCCAGCGGCTGAAACCAGTCGCTGAAATTGGCCCGGTGCTGCTCGGCCAGGATCTCGGTTGGCGCAACGATGGCCACCTGGAACCCGGCGCCGATGGCCTGGGCTGCGGCAGCCGCTGCCACCAGCGTCTTGCCCGAGCCGACATCGCCCTGCAGCAGCCGGCGCATCGGCCGGGTGCCGGCCAGGTCGGCATCGATTTCGGCCATGACGCGTTTTTGCGCCCCGGTCGGCTCGAACGGAAAACGCTCGAGCATGCGCGCGACCAGTCCGTCACGGTCTTCGAGTGCCTGGGCGTGCTGGCGGGCACGCGCCCGGTTCAGGCGCGCCAGCGCCAGGTGGTGGGCGATCAGTTCCTCCAGTGCCAGCCGGCGTATCGCCGGATGCTCGCCTTCGATCAGGCCTTCCAGGTCGGTGCCCGGATCGGGTTGATGGATTTGCGCCAGGGCGCTGCGCAGGTCGGGCAGGTCCAGCGGCCGGCCGAGTACGTCGTGCAGTTCCAGTTCGCCCTGCAAGGCTCGGCGCACGGCATCCTGGACCATTCCGGCAAGCCGCAGCTGGCCGAGGCCTGCGGTGGTCGGGTAAACCGGGCTCAGGTGGCTGTCCAGTGGCGGCTCGTGGCCTTCGCGCAGGTTCTGGCATTGCGGGTGGGCCATTTCGAAACCTGCCGGTCCGAATCGCACCTCGCCGAAGCAGCGCAGCCGGTTGCCGGTGCTGAACTGGCGCAGCTGGCTGGGATAGAAATTGAAAAAGCGCAGCATGACATGGCCGGACTCGTCTTCGAGCGCCACCAGCAGGCTGCGCCGCCGGCCCTGGCGGACCTCGTGGTGGGTCACCTGTCCCTGGATCTGGGCCGAGGTCTGCGGCCGCAACCGGCCGATCGGCGTGATCCGGGTGCGATCCTCGAAGCGCAATGGACGGTGAAACAGCAGATCGGCCTCGTCGGCAATGCCCAGTGACTTGAACTTGGCCGCCAGCATCTTGCCGGCGCCCGGAATATCCTCGATGCGTCGCGGCGGCGCGGCCAGGCCGCTGTTGTGCGGCGTCAAAGTTGCCATGGCATGGTGATTCGGCTGTTGATGGAATGGTCACCCGGTTTCGAAGAATTGGCCGGCCTGCCGGGGCTTGGGAGCCTGTCGTTGAGCCCGGCAGGCTCCTGGCAGCCTGTCGGACTTAACGCTGATCTACTGTGGAAAAGCCGCATTGGGCCAGATATACCGCTCTTTATCGTTAACCAGGCGCACTATTCGCCGCAAAAGACCGAAAAATCTGACTCCAGCCGGCTTTCCCTTCATACGATCGGTCAAGTTCGACAGGCTGCCAGCGAAAGGATAGCCCGAATCGATCGGCTCGAGGTCGGTCAAGCGCCTGACCGCCTGACCCGCTCAACCGGGTCCGGGCAATCAGTTACCATGTCGAATTCAATCAGGTTCGATACCAGAATGATCCACAGCATGACGGCTTATGCCAGTCGCAGCGCGCCCGGAGTTGCCGGTCAACTCACCTGGGAGCTCAAGAGCGTCAACCAGCGCTACCTGGACCTTTCGCTACGCCTGCCCGAGGAGTTCCGCGTCATGGAGCCGGCCATTCGCGAGCGCTTCAAGACGCAGTTCAGCCGCGGCAAGATCGAGATCAACCTGCGCTACCAGCCCGATGTGGCCGCTGAAGCGGCCACTCTGGCGCTCAACGAGCCGTTGGCGCGCTTGCTGCTCGATCAACACCGGCGCCTGGCTGTACTGGCCCAGGCATCGTCCGAACCGGACCTGGTGCGCCTGCTGTCCTGGCCCGGTGTCATTATCGAGCAGCGGCCGGACCTGAATGCCGAGCGCGCCGCTGCGCTGGTCCTGCTGGACCCGTGCATCGGCGACTTGCGCCAGGCGCGCGAGCGCGAAGGGCGGGCCATCGCCGATATGCTTAGGCCGAGGCTGGACGGCATCATCGTGCAGGTGGCCGCCGTGCGTGCACATCTCCCAGCGGTCCGCGAGGCGCTCAAGGCGCGCTTCGAGGAACGCCTGGCCGGCCTGGGGCAGGATATCGAGCCGGGTCGCATGGAGCAGGAAATCGCGCTTCAACTCGGCAAGCTCGATGTCGACGAGGAGCTGGATCGACTCGAAGCCCACGTGGCTGAAATCCGGCGCGTGCTGGAACTCGAAGAGCCGGTCGGCCGGCGACTGGATTTTTTGATGCAGGAACTCAACCGCGAAGCCAATACGCTGGGCTCGAAATCGGTCGCCACCGAGACCACCGGGGTGTCGGTTGAACTGAAAGTGCTGATCGAGCAGATGCGCGAGCAGATCCAGAATGTCGAATGAACCACGCGAGGGCGAGCTGTATGTCATTGCCGCGCCCAGCGGCGCCGGCAAGACCAGCCTGATCAACAGCCTGCTGGCCGAGTTCGACAGGCTGGCGTTTTCGGTTTCCGATACCACGCGGGCGCCGCGTCGCGGCGAACGTGACGGCGAGCATTACAATTTCATCGATGCCGATACCTTCAGGCAACGCATTGACGCCGGCCGCTACCTGGAGCACGCCGAGGTTTTCGGCAATTATTACGGCACCGATCGGGCCCAGGTCGAAGCCCTGTGGTGCCGCAACATGGACGTGTTGCTGGAAATCGATGTTCAGGGGGCGGCCCAGATTCGCCGCTCGCGGCCCGGCGCCTGCGAGATTTTCATTCTGCCGCCGTCGCTGGACGTGTTGAAGTCCAGGCTGGTTGCACGCGGTACCGATCAGCCCGACGTCATCGCCCGCAGGCTCGGCGAAGCGCGCACCGAAATTTCGGCCTGCCTGCAGTTTGACTGGATTGTCGTCAACGACGATTTCGACCGCGCCAAGACCCAATTGCTCAGCATTTTGCGCGCATGGCCCTTGCGCAAGGACCGGCAGGCCAGGGATCAGCAGAATTTGATCCGGGAACTGTTGGTTTAAGTGTCAAACAGGGCTATACTAAAGGGCTTGCTTTGAAGCGCGCATAACCTTAGGAGTCAACGAATGGCACGCGTTACCGTAGAAGATTGCATGGATATTGAACAGAACCGGTTCAACCTTATCGTCATGGCCTCGCAGCGTGCGCGCCAGATCGCCAATGGTTCCGAACCGCTGGTGGACGAGGAAACCGACAAGCCGACGGTGATCGCCCTGCGCGAAATTGCCGAAGGCCTGATCGACGCCGACAACATCCGTACCTACCAGGCTGAGCTTGATGCACAGCTGGCCGCGATGCAGGCCGAATTGCCGCCGCCGCCGCCGGACGAGGACTGATCCCGGAGCTCATTCATTCCGCTTGCTGAACAATGAGTTACCCCGGCCCGGTTCGAGATCTCAGGCAACTGCTCAACAGCTATCTGGAGCCCGAGCACGTCGCCACCGCTCTGCGTGCCTTCGAGGTCGGTGAACAGGCGCACCGGGGCCAGACCCGCCGGTCCGGCGAAGACTATATCCTGCATCCGGTTGCGGTCGCCACGATCCTGGCCGGCATGCGCATGGATCACCAGACGATCACCGCGGCCATTCTCCACGATACGGTCGAGGACACGCAGCTATCGATTGAAGACCTGAGCGCCGAATTCGGCGAGCAGGTCGCCCGCCTGGTCGATGGCGTGACCAAGATCGACAAGATGAAATATCGCACCCGCCAGGAGGCCGATGCGGAAAGCTTCCGCAAATTACTGCTGGCGATGAGCCGCGATCTGCGGGTCATTTTCATCAAACTGGCCGACCGGCTGCACAACATGCGAACCATCGAGGCCATGTCGGACGCAGCCCGGCGCCGGATTTCCGGCGAAACGCTGGAGATCTACGCGCCGATCGCCGATCGATTGGGCATGAATGCGCTCAAGCTGGAGCTCGAAGAGCTGGGTTTTGCCAACCTGTACCCGAATCGCTACCGGGTCATCCTGCGGCGGACGCGCTCGATGGCCAAAAACCGAAAGGAAATCGTCGATTCGGTCAGCCAGGCGCTGAAAAAGCGCTTGAATGAATCGGGCATCCCGTGTCGGGTCGAGGGCCGCGAGAAAAGCATCTACAGCATTTATTCCAAGATGCGCGACAAATCGCTGTCCTTCGACGAGGTCAATGACCTGTATGCCTTTCGCATCATCACCCATTCCGAATCTCATTGCTACCAGGCGCTTGGCGTGGTCCACAGCCTGTACAAGCCGCGGCCCAACAGCTTCAAGGACTATATCGCGCTGCCCAAGCCGAACGGCTACCAGTCGTTGCATACCGTGCTGACCTCGCCTTATAACGTGCCGATCGAAATCCAGATCCGCACCGAGGAAATGGACATGGTGGCCGAAAAGGGGGCCGCGGCCCACTGGCTGTACAAGGCCGCACCGCCGGATGGCTCGACGGCCGTGCGCGCGCGCGAATGGTTGCTGAAACTGGTTGAATCGCAGTCGCGCGCCGGCAACGCGCTGGAATTCATCGACACCGCCAAGGCCGAGCTGTTTCCCGACGAAGTATTCGTTTTTACCCCGCGCGGGAAGATCATCGATTTGAAGGCGCGCGCCTCGGCGCTGGATTTTGCCTATGCCATCCATACCGATGTCGGCAATCATGCCCGACGTGCGCTGATCGATCATCAGCCGGCCCCGCTGGGCACCGAGTTGAAAAACGGCCAGACCGTGCAGATCGACACCGATGAGCGGGTCAAGCCGCAGGCAGAATGGCTGGAGCACGTGGTGACGGCCAAGGCCAGAACGGCGATTCGTTCGCACCTGAAGAATCTCGAGCAGGCCGACTCGGTTGCCATCGGCCATCGCCTGCTCGACCAGGCGTTGGCGCGACGCGACAGTTCGCTGGAAAAGATTTCGGCCAGAAAGCTCGATCGCTACATCAAAAAGGCGGGGCTGGATCGACTCGAAGAGCTGCTGGTACGGATCGCGCGCGGCGAATTGCTGGCTGCAACGGTTGCGCAGAAACTGATGCCGATCACTCGTCGCCGCTCGGGTGAAACTCACCTCGGCGACACCTTTGCAGTCGGCGGCAGCGAGGGCACGGCGATTATTTACGGTCCCTGCTGCCACCCGATCCCCGGCGATCGCATCATCGGCTACCTGTCGCCGGGCCGCGGTATCGTCGTCCACCGCGACAACTGCCCCAACGTCCCGGCCTTGAGACGCGAGCATCCCGAACGTGTTCTGGATGTCTCCTGGGAGCCGCTGCCGCGCGGAAGTTTCAGCGTTTTATTGAAAGTCATCACCATCAATGGACCGGGCGTACTGGCTTCGGTTTCGGCCTCCATCGGCCAGGCAGGCGCCAATATCGAGCGCGTCGAGCAGCGCGAGAGCACCAGCGATACCGCCGAACTGCATTTTCTGATCGGTCTGCGAAGCCGGGACCAGCTCGCGCGTGTTCTGGGCCGCCTCAGGCGCAATGCGAAAGTATTTCGTACCAGCCGAGAGATGGGCTGACGGTGGGTCGACCCCGAGCTGCCGCGTCGCCGGATTCAAACGCTGCTGTCGTCACCCGGGGCCTGTTGCAGCTGGATATCGATCGATGGCTCGAGGCGGCCGCCACGGCCCTGACTCAACAGGGCTGGTTCTGCGATCCAACGGCGGTGCCGCCGGCTTTGACGCTGGGCCTGCGTGCCGACCTGGACGAGTTGCTTGAAAGCGATCTTCTCCGGCGCGCCGGCATTGGGCGCGAAAACGACTATCAACTTGATCGAAATACCCGTGCCGATCGAATTTTCTGGCTCGATCGGTCGCGGCCGCTGCATGCGGATTTCCTGGCCGAGGCCGAAAAACTGCGCCTGGCGCTGAACCGTCGACTGTTTCTTGCCTTGTTCGAATTCGAAGCGCATCTGGCACTATATCCGCCCGGGGCATTCTACCGGCGCCACTACGACAGCTTTCGGGGCTCGTCCAATCGTATGATTTCGCTGGTGCTTTACCTGAACCAACACTGGCGGCCCGGTGACGGCGGTGAGCTTGTGCTGTACAGCGATGACCAGCGCGCTGAGCCGATGGCCCGAATCGAGCCGCGCGCCGGTACCGTCGTTTTGTTTTTGAGCGAGGAAATTCCGCACGAGGTGCTGCCAACCGGCGTCGAGCGGGCCAGCGTTTCGGGCTGGTACCGGCTCAATTCCAGCACCGCGAACGCCATCGACCCGCCGCGCTAGTGGGCCACGCGCGGCCCACCAGTCAATATATTCTGTAGCGGTAGCTCGCCGACCGCGCAGCGGTCCAAAACTTCGATCCATTGTCTTGAACAGGAGTTTCGCAATGAGCAAGACCCCGATCCATACCGAGCAGGCACCGGCCGCGATTGGTCCCTACTCGCAGGCCATCCGGTCCGGCAACACCGTCTATCTCTCCGGCCAGATCCCGCTGCACCCCGAAACCGGGGAGCTGGTCGACGGTGATTTCGATGCCCGCGTAAAACGCGTATTCGACAACCTCGAGGCGGTTTGCAGGGCCGCCGGCGGCGATTTATCCAACATCGTCAAGCTCAACATCTACCTGACCGACCTGGGCCGCTTTGCCGAGGTCAACCGAATCATGGCCGAAGCCTTTATCGAACCGTTCCCGGCGCGCGCCGCAGTCCAGGTCTCGGCGCTGCCCAGGGGCGTGGATGTCGAGATGGATGCGGTGGCTGTATTTCCGGACCGGCCGACCGATTGAATCACCGGCCGGGTCCGATGCAGCCGGTCGGTTCGAATTGGATTCGGCGACCGGGCTTGCTCATGGTAACCTTCGGCCCACTTGGAGAATCACTCGGAAACTCACCAGACACACCATCAGGAAACTGCCTTGACCCGACCTTCCGGAAGAAAGCCCGACCAACTGCGAACGCTTGAAATTGCGCGAAATTTTACCTGTCACGCCGAGGGTTCGGTATTGATCAGCTGCGGCAATACGCGCGTTCTATGCAACGCCAGCGTCGAAAACCGGGTGCCGCCGTGGCTTAGAAACAAGGGCACGGGCTGGGTGACGGCCGAGTACGGCATGCTGCCGCGTGCCACCAACAGCCGCAATATGCGCGAGGCGACCAAAGGCCGGCAGGGTGGCCGCACGCTGGAAATCCAACGCCTGATCGGCCGCAGCCTGCGCGCCGTGGTCGATCTGGCGGCGATCGGCGAGCGCACGATCACGCTCGACTGCGATGTGCTGCAGGCCGATGGCGGTACCCGAACGGCCGCGATTACCGGCGCCTACGTGGCCCTGGTCGATGCCATAGCAACGCTGAAAAAGCGCGGCAAGATCAAGAAAAACCCCATCCACGGCCAGGTCGCGGCGGTTTCTGTCGGCATGCTGGGCCGCGATGCGGTGCTCGACCTGGACTACGCCGAGGATTCGACCGCCGACACCGACCTCAACGTGGTCATGAACGACGGTGGCGGCCTGATCGAAGTCCAGGGCACGGCCGAAGGCCATGCCTTCCATCGCCAGGAGCTCGATCGCATGCTGGACCTGGCCCAAATCGGCGTCGAACAATTGATGCGGGCGCAAAACGAAGCGTTGGCCCGGGGCTGAAGCCGATGGCGAACCAAACCCTGGTCATCGCCAGTGCCAATGCCGGCAAGCTCGAAGAGTTTCGGCAAATGCTCGGTCCGCATGGTTTCGAGGTCAAGGCGCAGTCGGCCTATGGCGTCGACCCGCCGGCAGAAACCGGCAAGACCTTCGTCGAAAACGCGCTGATCAAGGCCCGGGTTGCAGCCAGCGCTTCGGGACAGGCGGCGCTGGGCGATGATTCGGGACTGGTGGTGCGTGCCCTCAATGGCCGGCCGGGTATTTACTCGTCGCGCTTTGCCGGCGGGGCTGCGAGTAGCGACGACAATATCGACAAGCTGCTGGCCGAGCTCGAAGGCATGCCCGATGAGCGGCGTGGTGCATTTTTCTATTGTTGCCTGGTGCTGCTGCAGCACGCCGAAGACCCTGCGCCGCTGATTGCAACCGGCCGCTGGCACGGCTATATCCTCGATGCGCGCCGCGGCGAAGCCGGCTTCGGTTACGATCCGGTGTTTTATGACCCCGACATGGGCGCAAGCGCGGCTCAACTGCCCGGCTCCGAGAAAAATCGCGTCAGCCACCGCGGCCGGGCGCTTAAGGCACTGCTGGGCCAGCTCGATTAACGTTTGGAAAATCGAAGTTTTAAGTTTTCCTGACTAGCGCTGTGTCTCAGTAGCGTGGATACGCTGCGCTTATGCCACCCTGCAAAAGCTCCAATTCAACCAGTAGAGCCAAATACTGAGACACGACGCTAGTCAGGTAAGTTTTAAGTTTTCAACAACCAGCCAACCAGCCCAAGTGTCGCAAGATTCCCCGGAAACCTGAAACCTGAAACCTGAAACCTGA
>JAVVET010000015.1:0-49947 GCA_032251235.1 Wenzhouxiangellaceae bacterium | reverse complement strand
CGACCTGTGGCTGCAACTGGCTGGCGATGCAAACGCCCGCGCGGCCGAGCTGGCGCGGGCAATCCAGCAGCACCCGCAAGCCGGGCTTCGATGGCCGGTTGAGGCCAACGAAGTGTTCATGAAGCTCGATGCCGGGCGCCTGGCCGAACTGAAGAACCGCGGATTCGAATTTCACATCTGGCCCGGTCACGACGACCTGGCACGCCTGGTTTGTTCGTTTGCCACAACATCCGAACAGGTCGCGGAATTTGTCACTGAATTGTTTGCCCGGCAGCCGTCGCCAGGCACGATGGAGTCTGGAGCATGACGAATGAAGCGGCAACCGGGTCGGCCGAGGCTGAGGAAATATGCTGGCTGGAACCGGTGTTGACCGAACAGATTCCGCTGGGCGCTGCGATGGCGCTGAACGTCAAAAGCCTCGATCACGACGGGATCATACTGGCCGCGCCGCTCGCGCCGAATGTCAACGACAAGGGCACGGCATTTGGCGGCGCCCTGGTGTCGATGATGATCCTGGCCGGCTGGTCACTGCCGCGTTTGCTGCTCAGGCGCCATGCAATTGCTGCGGAATTGGTCATCGGCCGCTGCCAGGTGCGTTTTTTGAAGCCCGTCGACGGCCCTTTTCAGGCTCATTGCCGCTGGCCGGCGGCAACGGATATCGAGACCTTCGTCAATCAGCTGCGACACGGTGGTCGGGCCCGGCTGGAATTGGCGCCGGAAATTATTATCGACGGCGAGGTGGCGGCGCGCCTCGAGGCTCGTTATGCTGCACTGACGAAGATTGCCACGGGAGATTGATGTGAAGCGTGTTTTTTTAATGATTGCCGCGGCGCTGGTATTGAGCGCCTGTTCGCTGCCGCAAAAGCAGCAGGATCAGCGTCGAACCGAAACACTCGACCGTTTTGAGGCGGTGTTGCGCTGGAACGAGTTCGATGCGGTGACCGACTTCATGCATCCTGATTGGCTTGAGGAAAATCCGGTCACTCAGCTGGACGTTGATCGCCTGCACCAGTTCCGCGTGACCCAGTACACGCTGCGACAGGTCGTGGCCGAGGAGGATGGCAGTGGCATCGACCGGCTGGTCCAGTTGCGCATGTACCATATTCACAGTGCACGCGAACGCGTGATCGAATATCTCGAGGCGTGGCGCTGGGACGAGGAACGCGAACGCTGGATGCTGCATTCGGGGCTGCCCGATGTGACCCAGCGCCGCTGATTGAGCCGGCTTGTCGAACGGGCCGGTCAATCGATTTTGCAACCTTGGAAGTCTGCGGGGTAATTTCCGATGATGCGAACGATTGCAGTACTGAACGCCAAAGGCGGCTGTGGCAAGACGACGATCGCGACCAACCTGGCCGCGGCGCTGGCCTGGGAGGGCTACCAGGTCGCGCTCGGCGATCTTGATCCGCAGCAGTCCTCGGCCGACTGGGGTGCGGCGCGGTCCGAAGATGTTCCTGAAATCATTGCGCTCAACGCGGCCGATGGGCCGATCCGGGCGCCACAGGGCACCGAATATCTGATCATTGACTCACCGGCCGGCATTCATGGTCCGGAACTGGGCCACCTGGTTCGGCGCGCCCAGACGGTGCTGATTCCGGTGTTGCCGTCGTTTATCGACATGAAGGCGGCGCACCGCTTTCTGGGCCACCTGTTTTCACTCAAGCCGATCGCCGAGGGCGAAGCCAAAGTGGGCCTGGTGGCCAACCGGGTCAAGCCGCACACCATCATCTATCGAGAGCTGCGCGGTTTTCTGGGTCATTACAGGGCGCCCATCGTCGGCCATCTGCGCGATTCGATGAACTACGTACGCGCCTTCGAAAGCGGCCTGTCGGTTTCCGATCTTCCGCCTTATCTTGCCGAGCAGGACTGGGAGGAATGGAATACCATTCTGAGCTGGATTACCAGCCGAAAATCGCGGGGAAAAGCATGACGGATCTGCTGTCGCAGGTGTTTGCGCGCATGGCAGGTCCGTGAACGGTCATTTCCCGACAGCGACGACCCTGGCACTGAGCCGGCCACAATATGACGGCGGCCGCCCGTCGTCATTGCATCAATGCAGAAATTCATGAACCCTGCAGCCGGCGCGCTCGAGGCCCAGAAACATGAGTTGGCGGTGCATATCCGGGCCGGCGCGGGTTTGATCTCGATCGAGACGCGCGACGAGCCACGGGCGCTCGAACTGTTTCGCCACGTCAGCCGCGAAACCCTGCGGCCGCTTTTCCTGTGGACCGCGGCGCGTGGGCTCAGGCGTCTGGACCGCGACAGCGGGCTGGACGGCACCTTCACGCAAGCGCTGGAGTTGTTGCGCCATATCGATCAGCGCCGCGACATCGGGATTTTCATCCTGGCCGACTTCCAGGGCTACCTGGAAGACCCGGTCATCGTGCGGCTGATGCGAGAAATCTCCAGGCACGACGACCCGGGTGGCGCCACGCTGGTGCTGGTCGGCACCCCGATCGACCTGCCGGAAACCCTGCGCGCCAAGGCCGTGCACTACCAGCTGAGCACCCCGAGCCGGGCCGAACTCGAAGCGATGCTGCGGGCCGAGGCGCTGGCGTGGAAGCAATTGCCGGGCAAGGCCGCGGTGCGCATCGATGCGGCCACGCTCGGCCGGCTGGTCGAAAACCTGTCCGGCTTGATCATGAAGGATGCGCGCCGGCTGGCGCGCAACGCGATCTTCGACGATGGCGTGCTCGACGACTCGGACCTGCCCGGGCTGATGAAAGCCAAGTTCGAGCTGCTGGACCCGGGCGGGGTATTGAATTTCGAACTCGAGACCGGTCGTTTTGCCGATGTTGCCGGAATCCCCAACCTGAAACGCTGGCTGAAGCTTCGCGCTGCCGTTTTTGGTGACGCCAGGCCGCCGAAAGGCCTGGACACGCCCAGGGGCATCCTGCTGCTCGGCGTCCAGGGCTGCGGCAAATCGCTGACCGCACGCTCGGTGGCGGGCCTGTTCAAGGTGCCACTGCTGCAGCTCGATTGCGGCGCCCTGTACAACCGCTTTCACGGTGAAAGCGAGCGCAATATGCGCGAGTCGTTGAAAAGCGCCGAGCGAATGGCGCCGTGTGTACTGTGGATCGATGAAATCGAGAAAGGCCTTGCCACTGGCAGCAACGACGGCGGCACCTCGCGGCGCATGCTGGCGACCTTGCTGACCTGGATGTCCGAACACGAAAGCCGCGTATTCATCGTGGCCACGGCCAACGACATCAGCGCGTTGCCGCCCGAACTGGTTCGCAAGGGCCGCTTCGACGAGATTTTCTTCGTCGATCTTCCCGATCATGCGACCCGAGCGCAGGTGCTGGCGATTCATCTCCAGCGTCGTGGTCTGAAATCTGATTTGTATGACCTGGATGCGCTGGCTGGCGCCAGTGACGGGTTTTCCGGGTCTGAACTCGAACACGCCATCGTTTCGGGTCTGTATGCCGCCCACGCTGCCGGCACGGCGCTGGGCAATGCGCAGATTCTCGAGGAAATCCGCGCAACCCGACCCTTGTCGGTGGTCATGGCCGAGCCGATCCAGTCGCTGCGCCGCTGGGCCGAAAGCCGGACCGTGAAGGCCTGAGTCCAGACGCTTGTGGGGCTAAACTGCAGGCATGAAGACGGGTCTGAAAATCGGCATCCATGAAATTGCCCCCGGGCTTGGACTGGCACCCATGGCAGGGGTGACCGACAAGCCGTTTCGGCTGCTGTGTCGGCGCATGGGCGCCGGCCTTGCGACCTCGGAGATGACTTCGGCCAATCCCAGGCTTCGCGAGACGCGCAAATCGGCCGAGCGCCTGGACCATGCCGGTGAGCCCGGTCCGATCAGCGTACAGATTGCCGGCACCGAGCCGGCCCAGATGGCCGAGTTCGCGCGCTACAACGTCGAGCACGGCGCCCAGATCATCGATATCAACATGGGCTGCCCGGCCAAAAAGGTCTGCAAGGCCTGGGCCGGCTCGGCACTGATGCAGGACGAGACAAAAGTTGAGGCCATTCTCAGGGCCGTGGTCGATGCCGTCGACATTCCGGTCACGCTCAAGATTCGCACCGGCTGGGCCAGCGGGCAAAAAAACGCACCCATCATCGCCCGCATCGCCGAGGATTGCGGCATCGCCGCGCTGGCCGTCCACGGCCGCACGCGGGACCAGAAATACACCGGTCTTGCCGAGTACGACACCATCGCGGCGATCAAGCAGGCGCTTGTCATCCCGGTCTGGGCCAATGGCGACGTCGATTCGCCGGCCAAGGCAAAACAGGTGCTCGACCATACCGGCGCCGATGGCCTGTTGATCGGCCGCGCCGCCCAGGGCCGGCCGTGGATTTTCGAAGAGATCAGGCATTTCCTCGAAACCGGGCAGCAACTGCCCGAAAAGCCCCTGGTCGAGGTCGGCGCCATCCTCATCGAGCATCTCGAAGCGCTGCATGCCTTCTACGGCCTGGAGCGCGGCCTGCGCATCGCGCGCAAGCACCTGGGCTGGTACCTAAAGGCCGATGCTGATCGCGGCACATTCCTGCAGGCGATCAACCGTGTCGGCGATGCTCGACTGCAGATCGAGCGCACCCGGGCCTACTTTTGTCGGGTGGCCGAACTGGCCGCATGAATGAGTGCCATTGGATTGGCGGTCAAGGTTTCGGGGCCAATGTTTCGGTCAATCGGTCAAGCGTGTTCGGCATTCGCTGATCGCCATGTTGTCTTCTTACAAGGCTCTGAGAGCGCCAGAGGCTTTGCTCGCAACGCAACGCTGATCGATGATTACGGGCGGCCCAAGGGTCTGAAGAACCTGGGTGATGCCGGATGGCAAGCGATTCGCGAAACAATTGCAGCGCGCATAAAAGCGCTTGCCGAAGCCATTTTTGTGGCGTTGACGATTATTTCGTAACCTGGAGAAGCCAGGCGCATCCGGACTATGAAACTGCGCCTGGTCCAGGTTGAAGCACCGTGAAAGGCATCAATTAATGTTATATCGGATGCTATTCAGGCGGAAGCCTGACCATGCGCAGCACACTGAACATTGATGATGAACTGCTGACTGGGGCTCGCCGGGTTTCCGGCGTCTCCGGCCAGGCGGCACTTGTTCGCGACCGCTGGCGCGCGCTGATCGAGCGCGAAAGCGCCCGGCGCCCGGCGCCTGGCCAGGGTAGCAGCCTGTCGAACTTAACGCGGATCTGTTGTTGATGTACTGCCGCGGAAAAGCCGGTTCAGGCCAGATTTTCCGCTCATTTTTTCGATCGCCTAATGATGCGTCTCGAAAGATCGAAAAAATCCGACTCCAGTCGGCTTCCCCTCACCGGTGATCGGTCGGGTCCGACAGGCTCCCAGGGCTTGGCTTCGAGCCATCTTGAGCGACCTGGATTGCCACCAAAGGGCGACTTCAAGCATGCTGTGGCCATATTTTAGCGCGCCTGATGCCTCACACCTTCGTCGCGATCTGTCGTCAGAGCCTGCCCCGGGCTTGATCCGGGATCCTGTGGTTAACGGGTTTGGCAACCGGCAACCGAATCGAATCCCATACCAAATCGAATCGAGCTAAACTACCCGTCGATTCCGCGGGGCGGTGATTTTTAGCCTGAGACATCCAGCTGGATGGACCCGTTGAACCTGATCCGGTTAATGCCGGCGTAGGGACAGGAACCAGGAAAGCATCCGGCGCCCTCGGCCCGGCCGCTTCCGGCAACCCCGCGTGCATTCCGGGTCTCCCCTGGCTTTTTTACGGAGACTCATGATGAAGACCCTTTCACTGTTGGCCGCCTTGGCGGTGACCGCCTCGCAGGGTCTCTCGGCCCAATCCGATGGCCCGCCGCTCGATATCTGGGACCCGATCGTGGTCACGGCCGATTTCCGCCAGCTTGGTCTGTTCGACCTCAGCGGCAGCACCACGGTGATCGACGCCGAGACGCTGCGCCAGCGCAACGCCACGCATATCGATCAGGTGTTGAACCTGGCGCCCAACGTCAATTTTTCCGCCGGCGCCTCGCGTGGACGATTCTTCCAGATTCGGGGCATCGGCGAGCGTAGTCAGTTCGTCGAACCGATGAATGCGTCGGTGGGTCTGCTGGTCGACGGCATCGACATGAGCGGCATTGGCGGCGCGGCCACGACGCTGGACATCGAGCAGGTAGAAGTGCTGCGCGGACCTCAGGGCACGCGGTTCGGGGCCAATGCGCTGGCCGGTATGATCAACATGGTCTCCGGCAGCCCCACTGATGTGTTGACCGGTCGTCTCGAGACGCGCCTGGCCGAGCACGGCACCCGCAGTTTCGAAGGCATGCTGTCCGGCCCGATCAGCGACACGCTTGGCTATCGTGTGGCCTATTCGAATCACAAAAGCGACGGTTTCCAGAAAAACGCCTTCCTCGGCGTCGGCGACAACGCCGACTTCGATGAGCAGACGCTGCGCACCAAGCTGCGCTGGCAACCGCACAAAGACCTGAGCGTGGACCTGACGGGCTTGTACCTGGACATCGACGACGGCTTCGACGGCTTTTCGCTGGACAACACGCGCACGACATTCTCCGACGAGCCGGGCCACGACCGCCAGGAAACGCTGGCCGGATCGGCACGCGTGAACTGGAACGCACACGACGCCTTCAGCGTCGAGGCACTGGTCAGCCATACCGATGCCGACCTGGAATACGGCTTCGACGAGGACTGGAGCTTTGCCGGTTTCTGCGATGTGTTCGAGTGCCTGGCGCCGGCCTTCTCGTCGTTCGATAATTACATTCGCGACAACCGCAATACCACGCTGGATCTGCGCATGATTTCCAATACCGGGCGCGACCAGGTGGGCTGGGTCGTGGGGGCCTACTATCGCGATCAAACACAGCAACTGCGTCGGGAGAATACATTCCTGCCAGAAGACTTCCTGCGCGATTACGACACCGAAAACCGCGCCGTGTACGGTCAGCTCGATCTCCCGCTGGCGCGGCAATTGATGTTGATCGCCGGGCTGCGCTACGAGCAGCGTGATGCAAGTTACGCCGATAGCGACGGCGCGGTCTTCGACCCGGACGAGGACATGTGGGGCGGCCGGCTGGCACTGGAATATCGAACCGCCGGAGACAGCCTGTGGTACGCGCTGGCGTCGCGCGGCTACAAGGCCGGCGGCGTCAACAGCGATTCGGCCATTCCGGACGATCAGCGCGAGTTTGACACTGAAACCATGTGGAACTACGAGCTCGGCGTCAAGACCCGTCTGCTGGACGATCGCCTCGATTTGCGCGTGGCGCTGTTTTTTCAGGACCGCGACGATGTGCAGACCGACCAGTCGCTGGTGCTGCCGATCGAGGGTGAATCGTGTCCGTGCCAGTTTATCGACTTCGAGACCAACGCCACGGCCGCGCAGAGCTATGGTCTGGAGCTGGAGCTCAACTGGCGGCACAGCCACTGGTTCGAAGCGTTTGCCAGCCTGGGCCTGCTGCAGTCGCAGTTCGACGACTTCCTGAATTTCTCCCATGTCGATGCTGACGCCGAAGCCGGCCTGCCTTTCGACATGGACGGCCGCGACGTGCCGCATGCGCCGAACTACCAGTTTGCGCTGGGCGGAATCTTCCAGTGGTCCGAGCACTGGTATATGCGCGTCGAAGCCGAGGGCAAGGACGCGTTCTTTTTTTCCAGCCGGCATGAAGTCCGGTCCGATTCCTACGAGCTGTTTCACCTGCGAGCCGGTTATCGCACGGCGCGCTGGGACCTGGCCGTCTGGGCGCGCAACATCACCGATGAAGACGTCAAGACGCGCGGCTTCGGCAGCTTCGGCAACGACCCGCGCAAGGGCTTCATCGTGGAGCCGTATTTCCAGTTCGGCGAGCCGCGCGTGGCCGGAGCCAGCGCAAGCTATGCGTTCTGAGATCACGCCGGTCCAGCCGTCGACGCCCGACAGCTGGCTCGAACCGGCGGTCGAAGGTGTCGTGCAGATGTCGGGCTGGGAAGCCGCCGCCGTGCTGCTGGCGCTGGCCTACCTGCTGCTGGCAGTGCGCCAGAATCGACTTTGCTGGGTAGCCGCCTTGGTCAGCACGGCGCTGTATACGCTGTTGTTCTGGCAGGTCCAGCTGCTGATGCAGTCGGCGCTGAACGTGTACTACATGGCCATGGCTGGTTATGGCTGGTGGCATTGGCGGCATGGCGGTCGAACCCGCGGCGATGAAAGCGAAGCACAGCTTCCGATTACGCGCTGGAACGGGCGCCGGCATTTGCTGGTGCTGGTTATGATCGGCGCCTGCGCGTTGGTATCGGGTGCGTTGCTGGACGGCTATACCCAGGCGGCCCGCCCGTATCTTGATTCCTTCGTCACCTGGGGCGCCGTCGTGACCACCTGGATGGTGGCGCGAAAGGTGCTCGAGAACTGGGCCTACTGGATGGTCATCAACAGTGTGGCGGTGTTTTTGTTCATCGACCGCGACATGGTGCTGACCGCCGGGCTTCATGCCTCGTACCTGGTGATTTCCGTGTTCGGCTGGATCAGCTGGTACCGGGATTATCACGACGATGGCCTCGGCGGCCGCCGGCAACACGGAACAGGGGCAGGCCCGCAGTGATTGCACGTGTCGATTGAGCCAACCACCGGGTCTGCGCGCGAGGCCCGCCTCGAGCAGGTGCTCGACGGCTGGCGGGAATGGGGCTTGCCGCTGGGGCGCCGGCCGCGTCTGGTCGCGCCGGTGCCTGGAGGCCGAACCAACCGGAACTTTCGTCTGGACGCGCCGGGCATGGAGCATGACCTGTTGCTGCGACTGAACCACCCGGACCCCGAGCGGCTGGGTATCGATCGTGGCCTGGAGCATGAAATTCTTTCGCTGACCGCCCGCGAAGGCATCGGGCGCCGGTGCTGCCATTGGGATCCCGCTGCGCGCTTCGCGCTTTTCCCGTGGCTGGAGGCCCGCAGCTGGACCCTGGCCGACATGGCGCGGCCCGAGCAGCGCGTGCGCTTGTGGCCGCTGCTCGAACGGCTGGGGCAGATCCGGCTGCAACGGCCCCGGCGTTGCTATCACGCCTATCTGCTTCACTATTGGCGGCAACTCGAACAGGCCGGCCGGGTCGAGCCGGATTGGGTCGCGGCGTGGCAGGCGTTCGAGCCGCGGCTTCGGTCGTTCGCCGCAGCCGACTGGCCGGCGCGGCTGGTGCATCACGACCTGATTCCCGAAAATATCCTGGACACCGGCCAACGGCTGTACCTGATCGACTGGGAGTACGCCGCGCCCGGTCATCCGGATATCGACGCCTGGAGCGTGGACCCGGGCGCGGCAGGCGAGCCGTTCGTGGCCGAGATGATGGGCTGGATCAACGACCTGTGGGAGCGCCTGGCCAAGGTCTGATCGTTGGCTTGAGCAGCCCGATATGGGCTCGATCCGGATCATCGGCGCACCACGATCATCCGGATCGCATCATGCAGAATCCTGGGTCAGAGGCTGGCGCCCAGCCGCGTGCCTTCTTCGATGGCCCGCTTGGCGTCCAGCTCGGCGGCGAGCTTGGCGCCGCCGATGAGGTGGACCGGGTGACCGGCTTCTTTCAGCGACTCATACAGCGCGTTTTCCGATACCTGGCCGGTGCACAGCACGATGTTGTCGAGTTCCAGCACGCGGGTTTTCTCGCTGCCGTCCTTGTTCTTGATGGTCAGGTGCAGGCCGGCATCGTCGATGCGGTCGTAGGCCACGTTCGAGAGCATTTGCACGCCATGGTTCTTCAACGTGGTCCGGTGAATCCAGCCGGTGGTCTTGCCCAGGTTCGCGCCGGGTTTGCCGCCGCTGCGCTGGGTCATCCAGATGCTGCGCGGCGGGTTGTTGCGGTGGGGCTTGATGCCGTCGACGCCGCCGCGCGTTTCCAGGCTCATGTCCACGCCCCACTCATCGAAGAACTGCTTGATGTTGACTTTTTCGGGGTCGGGTGTTTCGGGTACCTTGTCGTGGAGCAGGAATTCCGAGACGTCGAAGCCGATGCCGCCGGCGCCGATGACGGCAACCCGCTTGCCGACCGGTCGGTCTTCCCTGAGCACGTCGATATAGTTGAGCACCATCGGGTGGTCCTGGCCCTCGATTTTCGGGTCGCGCGGCGCAACACCGGTGGCGACGATGATTTCGTCGAAACCACCTCCCGCCAGTGCGGCCTGATCGACCCGCCGGCCCAGTTTGAGCTCCACGCCGTGCAGCTCGATCAGGCGATTGAAGTAGCGCAGTGTTTCGACGAATTCTTCCTTTCCGGGGATGCGTTTGGCCATGTTGAACTGGCCGCCGATGCGGTCGCTGGCGTCGAACAGCGTCACCTTGTGGCCGCGTTCGGCGGCCGTGGTGGCCGCGGCCAGGCCGGCCGGCCCGGCGCCGACCACGGCAATGTTTTTGGGCGAGCGGGCCGGTTCGATGACCAGTTCGGTCTCGCGTGCGGCGCGCGGATTGACCAGGCAGCTGGCCTTTTTGTTCTCGAACACGTGGTCGAGGCAGGCCTGGTTGCAGGCAATGCAGGTGTTGATCTCGTCGGCGCGCCCGGACTGCGCCTTGACCACCCAGTCGGGATCGGCCAGGAACGGGCGGGCCATCGAGATCATGTCGGCATCGCCGTCGGCGAGTACGCGCTCGGCGGTGTCGGGCATGTTGATGCGGTTGGTCGTGACCAGCGGCAGCTTGACCTCGTCGCGGAGCTTGCGCGTGACCCAGGTATAGGCCGCCCGGGGCACCGAGGTGGCGATCGTGGGGATGCGCGTTTCGTGCCAGCCGATGCCGGTGTTGATGATGGTCGCCCCGGCCGCCTCGATGGCCTTGCCGAGCTGGACGACTTCGTTCCAGCTGTTGCCGTCGGCCAGCATGTCGAGCATCGAAAGCCGGTAGATGATGATGAACTTTTCGCCGACCGCTGCGCGCGTGCGGCGCACGATTTCGACCGGCAGGCGCATGCGGTTTTCGAACACGCCGCCCCATTCGTCGCGCCGGTGATTGGTTCGCGGAACCAGGAACTGGTTGATGAAGTAGCCTTCCGAGCCCATCACCTCGACGCCGTCGTAGCCGGCCTTTTTTGCCAGCCTGGCGCAGCGCACGAAGTCGCTGATCTGCTTTTTGACGCCGCGGGCCGACAGTGCCCTGGGCTTGAACGGGTTGATCGGGGCCTGGATGGCGCTTGGCGCAACCGAAAAGGGGTGATAGGCGTAGCGGCCGGCGTGCAAAATCTGCATGCAGATGCGTCCGCCGGCTTCGTGTACGCCCCGGGTCAGCTTGCGGTGTCGGAGAACTTCCCAACGATTGGTCAGCTTGGAGGCCAATGGCGCCAGCGAGCCGCGGCGATTGGGCGCAATGCCGCCGGTGACCATCAGCCCGACGCCGCCGCGCGCGCGTTCGACGAAATAGGCCGTGAGCTTGTCGTAGTTCCAGACCCGGTCTTCAAGGCCCGTGTGCATGGAACCCATCAACAGCCGGTTGGGCAGCGTCGTGAAGCCCAGGTCGAGCGGTTCGAGCAGGTGCGGATAGCGCATCGGGTTGGTCACAGGGCAGGTCCGGCTGGAGTGGCCGGTAGTTTAACCCTGCTGCGTTGTTCGTTTGCGTGCGATCAGCGCCGGCGCCGGCGCCGGCGGCGCATCGCGCCGGCTGGATCGGAGTCCGCATCGGGGTCGGAAATGCTGGAATCGGACGTCGTGGCGCTCACGGCCGGCCGTTGTTCTGGCTGGATGGCCGTGAGCGCGCGTGCCAGGGCGGCGTCCGCTTCGGAATCCGCTTCGACGGTGCCACTCGACGGGTCCGGTTCGTCATCGGGCTGAGCGTCGCCACTGTCGGTAACAGCAGCATCGATCCGGCCTGCGTTGACCCGACCGGGTCTGACATCGTCTGCGGCTTCGCCCGCTGGCGGCTCGTCAGGCGAAGCGGTCAGTCCAAAAACGTCGTGGTGTTCGTCCGGTTCGGGGATTGAAGCGGCGGCACGGTCCGGCTTGGCAGCGTCGGCGACCTGCGGCTCCTGGCCGGCCTCCGCGGTCAGCTGGAACAGGTCTTCGGACTGCATCTGGTCGGGCAGCGGCTGGCCTTCGGCAAGCACCACCTGGCCGTCGATTTCCACGCGCATCAGCCGCTCGACGCCGCGCGTGTTGTTCATGTTGTCGGCCAACAGTTCGATGTCCGGAACCTGGCCGCGACAGATGATTTCAAGCCAGCCTTTGGCCGGACCCCGATCGCGGTCCATTTTTTGTGTCTGGAGTTCCAGGCCGGTACGAGACAGTGACGCCACGATGCCGGCAAGGACGCCGGATGCGCGATTGAGTGAGAGCTCAAGTCGAATTTCGGATGCAGATTGCTCCACAGACGACCCCAATTCATGATGTGGTTTTTATGAAACGCCCCTGAAAAAGGGGCCGGCAAAATGCCGGAGAATTTCAATTCCCTTGTTGGGGGCGAATATAACAAGCTGCGCGAAAAAATACCGAGATACGAATCACAATGCGCTCAGTCGGGCAGGCTTTGCAGCGGCTGTAATGTCGACCGGCCGGGTTTGGTCGGTCGCGGAATCGGCGGTGATCGGAACCGTGATCACAAGCTGTCTGCCAGGTCGGTAGCCGGCCCCGGCAGCAAACTGTGCCTAAACCCGGATTATTCATGACCCAATCTACTGCGGCGGCCCCAGACCCCGCGCCTACAGCGTTTCGCTCGGTCGCGCATCCTCACCGTACAGGTGAGTACGTTTCCGGTGCGCTCGGTCGTCGAAACGCTGTATCCACGGGGCCTGGAACCACCTCGCGACGATCGGGCCATGAATAATCCGGGCTAAAAGCGGAGCGGCCGATTTGTGCCGGTCGCTCCGATCACGCCTGCTGACCCGACGAGTGCGGTCGGGATCAGAACCTGGCGCGGATGCCGCCGGAAAAGTTGATCCCGGGCAGCGGGGCGAATTCCTTGAGAAAGGAAGTGTGCACGCGCTGGGTTTCGTCGGTCAGGTTGTTGCCCTTGACGAACAATTCGATTTCGGCAGTGTGAATCGGAAGCCGGTAATTCAGGTTGGCCGACAGCATGTTGTAGCCGGACGTTTCGGTTTCGAATTCGGCGACGTCGCTGCGCTCCAGGACCCGGTAATAGTTGAGATTGGCGCGGAAGTTTCCACGGTGCCAGTCGAGTCCGCTGCCGACGCGGGTCGGTGAAAGGCGCGGGACCTCGCCGTTGCCGGCGTCGATATCGGCCTGGACGGTGTCGGTGAACAGGCGCCATTCGAAGTCGCCGATCGGCGTGGTCTCGAACAGGTAGCTGGCTTCGAATTCAAAGCCCCAGAACTCGGCGTCGGCCTGGCTCCAGATTTGCACCGGCAGGCCGTCTTCAGTATCGGGGGTATTGGCCAGAAACACGAAGTCGTCGATGTCGTTGTAGAACCCATCGGCGCGCAGGTGGAATTGGCCGAGATCGGCGTGCAGCCCCAGATCGATGTTGTTCGAAACCTCTTCGCTCAGCGTCGCATCGCCGATCTCGAATGCCTGGGTAGCAATGTGCGGCCCATTGGCAAACAGCTCTTCCTGGGTCGGTGCGCGCTCGGATCGCTGCCAGTTCAGGCTGGTCTGCCAGCCCTCGGCAAATTCCCAGATGGCCCCGGCACTGGCCGTGAACAAGTCGAACTCGCGCTTTTGAAAACCGTCGATGACCACACCCTGGTCGAGCTTGACTTCATCTTCCTGGTAGCGGATGCCGGCCGACAGCCGAACCGGGTCCAGGTCCAGTTCCTCGACCAGGAAAAAGCCCAGCGATTCGGTGGTTGCCGACGGGATGAAGGCTTCGGCGCCGATGGCCTCGAGTTCGACGTCTTCGTACTGCACGCCGACCACGCCGTCGAGCCGCCCGATCGATGCCAGCTTGATCTCGCTTCGAAATTCGAGGCCGTCGACGTTGAACGTGGTGCCGATTTCATCGCCTTCCAGCTCGTTGTGCACATAGTCGTTGGTGCTGAACTTGAAGTTGATTTCGTCGATGGCCTGCAGCGGCGAATACAGCGCGGCCTTGAACTCGTAGCGCTCCTGTTCCAGGTCGATGCTGACCCCGCCTTCCTCTTCGCCGCCGGCTTCTTCTTCTTCCAGGTCGGCCGGGATGCCGTATTGGGTGTCGAAGCGCTTGTAGGCCAGGCCGGCAAAACCCCAGTCGCCGACGATGGACCCACCCAGCGTGCCGCCTTCGGCTTCCAGTGCGCTGTTTTCAAGCGTACCCCGAGCGGCCTCGGCGCGCTCTTCCGGCTCGAGCTCGGCCAGCCGGTTTTTGCTCAGGGCAGCGCCGGGGATGTCAAAATCGCTGGTGTCGCGGTAAAAGCCGTCGAAATGAAACTGGACCGGACCCACGCCGCCGTCGATGCGGCCGACCGTTGCGAACTCGTCGGCCACGCTGTTGCCACGAATTTCGACAGCGCCGCTGAAGTCCTGGCGCTGCTCGGGGATGCGGTTGTCGATCACGTTGACCACGCCGGCGCTGGCGGTGGAGCCGTACAGCAGGCTGGCGGGCCCGCGCAGGATTTCAATGCGGTCGATCAGCAATGGTTCGATCGAAACCGCGTGGTCCGGGCTCAGCGCCGAGGCATCCCCGGCGCCCAGGCCGTCCTCGGTGATGCGCACGCGCGAGCCGCCCAGGCCGCGGATGATCGGTCGGCCGGCACCGGGTCCGAAATAGGTCGAATGGATGCCGACCTCGGCCTGCAGCGTCTCGCCCAGCGTGGCTTCCTTCTTGTCATCAAGTTGCTCGCCGGCCAGCACGTCGACCGGGCGGGTCGAATCCAGTGCGCTCCCGCCCATCGGCAGGGCGCGTACGCTGAGCGTCTCCAGTTCAACGGCTTCGGGCTCCTGGGCACCGACCGGCGATGCCAGAAAAGCGGCACCCGCCAGGGCCATGGCCATGGAATCGATCAGTTTCGTGCGTTGCATGATTTGCTTTTTTCCTGGAATGTTGAAACAAGGATGCTTGAATAAAATATGTAATGTTATAACATTTAAAATCGTCCGGCAAGCCCGATTCACCGAGAATCTTTTGGAAATGGTCAACACTCACGAATTTTGAACGCCGGATTGGTCAAACTACGAAGCATTGATAGAGTTTCAAACGATGAAAACAGGATCATGAAAAGAAGATCATTGATTGCAGGTGCTGGTCTCGGATTGCTGGGTTGTTCGGCGGCGATCCGGGCTATCGCCTTTCCACAAGCCGATGAAGCTCCCTTCACGGACGCCATGGAGAACGACATGACCCTCGAGGACTGGAAACGAATTCTGCCGCCCGAGCGCTTTGCCATCCTGTTCAGGGAAAAGACCGAACCGGCCTGGTCGAGCCCGCTGAACGACGAAAAGCGCGACGGCAGGTATATCTGCGCGGCCTGCTACCAGCCGCTTTTTTCCAGCGAGCACAAGTTCGAGTCCGGCACCGGCTGGCCCAGCTTTACCCGGCCGATCGACGAGCAGGCGATCGACACGAAAAAGGATTTCAAGCTGATCTGGCCGCGGACCGAATACCATTGTTCGAACTGCGGCGGTCACCAGGGTCATGTGTTCGACGATGGCCCGCAGCCGACCGGTCAACGCTGGTGCAACAATGGCCTGGCGCTGGAGTTCGTGGAACAAGACGACGAGTTGCCGGAGTTGCGGGCATGATCGCAGGCATTCGTGCATTCGTTGCGGCCGCCCTGTTGGCCAATTCCGTGGTGCTGGCAGAGGCCGCCGAAACCGAACGGGCCACCTTTGGCGGCGGCTGCTTCTGGTGCATGGAGCCGCCGTTCGACGAACTCGACGGTGTCGTCTCGACGACCGCCGGTTACATGGGCGGGGACCTGGAATATCCGGCTTACGAGCAGGTCACGCGCGGCAATACCGGCCACGTTGAAGTGGTGCAGGTGGAATTCGATCCGTCGGTAATCAGTTACCCGAAGCTGCTGGAGATCTACTGGAGCAATGTCGATCCGTTGACCGACAACCGGCAGTTTTGCGATCGCGGCGAAAGTTATCGACCGGTCATCTTCGCCCATGATGACGAGCAAACGGCGCAGGCTCTCGTTTCAAAGCGTCAAATCCAGCAATCGGGTCGATTCGAGCAGCCGGTGATCGTCCCGGTCGAACCGGCCGGCCGCTTCTGGGCCGCCGAAAAATACCACCAAAATTATTACCTGAAAAATCCGCTGCGCTACAGATTCTACAAGTTCAATTGCGGCCGCGCGGCCCGGCTGGAGGCGCTTTGGGGTTCGGGCAACGGTCTGCCCGACGATTGAATCGGCCACTCCGACAGCGCCACGGCAGAACTGCCCGTCGACGCAATCGCTCAGCCGGTTCCGGCCGCGGGTTGCCGAAACCGCCCGAGATATTGCTCGTGGCTCGGCGCGTCGCGAACCACGCGGTCGATATCGGCTTTGACGCCCGACATCATGGCTTTCAATTTCGATTCGTCCAGGCTGTCGACGACCGGATGGTAAGCCTGCGGGTCAATGCCCTGGCCGAGCATCACCGATGTCCATGAAACTTCCGAAAACAGCTCGTTGTTTTCACGGAAAACCAGCCCATTTTGCGAAAACAGTTCGATCCTGTGGCGCAGCGAATCCGGAACAGTCATCTCCCGGCAATCGGTCCAGTAGGGCGAGTCGACGCGCCGGGTGACGTGGTAATGCAGGATGATGAAGTCGCGGATATATTCGATTTCCTGGCGGACCTCGCGATTGAACTGGTCCACCACGGTCGGCTCGAAACCCCGGCGCGGAAACATCTTGATCAGTCGAATCATGCTGTTCTGAATGAGGTGGATGCTGGTCGATTCCAGAGGTTCCAGAAAGCCGCTGGCCAGCCCCAGTGATACGCAATTGCGGTTCCATTGCTGCAGGCGCCGGCCGGTCTTGAAGCGGATCGGCCTGGGCTCGGCCAGAGTGCGGCCGTCCAGGTTGTCCAGCAGCAGCTTCGCAGCGCTGTCCTCGTCCATGTAATCACTGCAATACACCAGGCCGTTGCCGACACGGTGCTGCAGCGGGATTTTCCACTGCCAGCCGCAGCTGCGTGCGGTCGCTCGGGTGTAAGGAACCGCAGCGCCGAGCGATTCGGTTTGCACGGCAATTGCCCGATCGCTGCGTAACCAGTGCGACCAGTCTTCCCAACCCGTGCCCAACGTTTGTTCGATGAGCAGGGCGCGAAAGCCGCTACAGTCGATGAACAGATCGCCTGCTATGGTGCGGCCGCAGTCCAGCGTCACCGATTCGATGAAGCCTGATTCGGGATGCTGCGCGACATCGACCACTTTCCCTTCGCTTCGCGTGACGCCAAGGCCCTCGCTGATCCGGCGCAGCAGCCGGGCATAGCCGGTCGCGTCGAAGTGATAGGCATAGTTGGCCGGTCGACCGCTGTTGTTGCCAAAGCGTCTCGCGCCGGCCATGCAGGCCTCGAGGCTGAAGTCGTCGAAGGCACCGCCTTGTCCGAGCCGTTTTGCGCGCAGCCAGTAATGATGGAACTGCGCGGCCCAGGTATCGACGCCATGCGGCGCAAACGGATGAAAGTAGCTTTCGCCCAGGTCGCCCCAGTTTTCGAATTCGATGCCGAGCTTGAACGTGCCATTGACCTCACGCAGAAATTCGGCCTCGTCGAGCTCGAGCAGCAGGTTGAAGTTCTTGATCGGCGGGATGGTGGCCTCGCCAACGCCAACGGTGCCGATCGCGTCGGATTCGATCAATTCGATGTCGAGTTCCCGGCCAAAGGTTTTGGCCAGGCCAGCGGCCGCCATCCAGCCGGCAGTGCCGCCGCCGACGATCACGACTTTTTGGAGATTGTTCACGAATCAGGCCTCGTTGAGTTGCTACTCGAGCGTGGTTAACGGTTCAGTTTGTTTCTCAGGTTCATGCGCAACTGCCGCATCTGGTCTTCGCTCAAGTCGCCCAGTACACCACGGCTTTTGACCGGGATGTGGTCCAGGCCGTCCGCGGGTGGAGCGAAGATGTAATGATCGAACAACTGCCGCCAGGCATCGCGTTGTCGTTTCGGCAGATCGCGCAGGTTCATCAGGGCATGCAGCAGCACATCGGCCGGCGCGCCCATCGACGAAGGCAGGTCGCGCCACCAATGGTTGATCAACAGGTTGAAGGGCGACAAGGCGTTGACCTGGTGCCACCACATGCTCGGAATATAAATCGCGTCGCCGGGTTGCAGTTCGGCAAACTGCGCGTGTTCGAGTGCATCGGCGTAGCGCGGAAATCGATCGAAATCCGGGTTTTCCGGATCCACCAGGCTCACTTGCTGCCCGGCCGGCGTCAGGTCGATCGGACCAAGATACAGGTTGGTCAGCTGCTGGGGCGGAAACAGCATAAATTGCCGCTTGCCGGCGCAGACGCAGGCAATGTTGTCCATGACGTCGTAATGGGCGGCGACCCTGGACTGATTGCCGATCCAGATGCGCACGCTGGCGGCCAGGTCATGCGCCGGCAGGCTGTTATCGGTCCTGATGCCCGGCAGGCAATGATCCAGTGCCATCGAGCCCATATACACGGTCGGCGAGGGCGATTGAGTCGATGCATGCCGGATACGTTCGAGCACGTCGTCGAGTCGGGTCTTGATCTGCTGGAAGTTCAGCGTCGAGATTTCATCGTCGTAGAAGATCCGGCCCTCGTTGCCCGGCTCGCCGATGAAGGCGGTAACCGGCGCCTGTTCATAGTGCGACAGCAGGTAGCGCTCGATCGCGGCCGCGTCTTCGGCGGATCTGACCAGCGGCCAATGCGAACAAAGGCCGCGAAACACACGAGGTCGGGCATGCCCGTTGGTGGCCCGCAAAATCTCCCGGGCCTCGGCGCCGGCGATTTCCTCGATGTTTTTTTGTGGCCGAATCATCAAGCCGAGGCCATCAGGGCCCGATTCTTGCGTTCGATCAGCGCCGCAAGATTGGGCTGCGATGCAAGCATAAGATACAGCGCCTGCAAATAGCCCTTGTTGTTCAACAGTTCCAGCGCCGGCCCGCTCAGCGCGCCCAGGCGCGATTCGTTGACCGTGTACAGGCCGTTCAGCACCTGCTTCGAGCCATCCCTGAATGTCATGTCCAGCGACACCAATTCGATCAACTCCATGCCGACCAGGGTTTTCGAGAACGACGGGATGCTCTCATGCCCTGTGTGGATGGCCATCAGCACCGAGGTCATCCGTTCCAGCCATTCACTCTCGCCGCCATGGGGTAAAAACAATGGCGCCCCCTCCGATTCGCTCACACTCGGGTGGTCGAGCTCGATATGCACGACCGGAACCTGCGTTGGAACCCCCTCGACGGTCTGTTCCTGGAAGCCGATCAGCAACGGTTGACGATCGATGGTCAGCGGCAGGTAGTCGGCGTCCCAACGACCGTCGTCCAGATACAGGTTTTCCTGGTCGTTGAAGCCGAGCAGGGCAATCGGCTCGAAATGCCCCGAGTCCCGGTTCTTGATGAAAAACAGTGGGTACTCGTTTTGCAGTGCCAGAAATTCGCCTGGAAAGGCTCGGGCCAGGCTGACATCGAAGCCGTGACCCGGACGAAAGGTCCGGTTGATCCGAAGATTCCTGTGCGAGAGGTTGTCCAGCAATACGTGTTGGCTCATGATGAATTCCTGTCCGGGCGCGCGTCGTTGACGTTTAGCCGGCTGCCGGCAAACCGTGCTGCGCGATGTTCGACAGCAATGCCCGATTTGCCGGTAGCCTGGCGATGTATTGGTTGGCGGTTCGAATATTGTTGTCAAGCAGCCGCCGGGCTTGCTCGCGCTGTCGATCGTCTCGTCGGGCCGGGTACTGCGCGGGTTCGAAGCCCATGCCATACAGAACGTATTGATAGCTGGCCGCGGAGAATATCTCGTCGATGTGCGGGAAGTCGGCCGGGCTGGGTGGTCGAAATCGCCAGAGCTCGATCAAATCGGCCAGGTTGTCCGGAATCGATGCGCGCGACCGGTTGTCGCGCCAGTAGGGCGCATCATCACGCCGGCTCAACACGTAGTGCAGTTTCAGGAAGTCGATAATGCGCTCCCAGCGATAGCGAAACTTTTCGTTGAAGCGGCGAGCGACAATGTCCATGACGTGCCGGTTGGCCGGCAACTCGTCGACGATCATTCGCGCCGACAGTTCCACCATGACCAGGGCGCTGGCTTCCAGCGGCTCGATAAAGCCGGACGCCATGCCGACCGCGACGCAGTTTCGATGCCAGAACTGCGCCCGGTAACCGGGTGCAAAGGAAATCCGGCGCGGCGATCGAGCTGTATCGACCGGCGCATGGGTGGCGTCGAGGTACTGCTCCAGGATCTTCATGGCTTCATCGTCGCTGCCGTGTCGGCTGGAATAGACATAGCCGATGCCGCGCCGCGTGGTCAGACCGATGTCCCAGATCCATCCAAATGAGCGGGCCGTGGAGATGGTCTGGGAGGCGATCGGTGCATCCGCTTCGGCGTAAGGCACCTGCACGGCCAGCGCCGTATCGTTGAACAGGGTATCGGACTGTTCGATCAAGGGGACGCCGAAGTGATCGCCCAGCAATATCGAGCGCATGCCGGAGCAGTCAATGAACAGGTCGCCGCCGATCGCGCCGTGCGAGGCCGTCTCCAGAGACGCGATGTCGCCGTTTTCTGCCGCATTGATCGCCGTGATGTGGTCGCTGATGTGCCTGACGCCCAGCGAGGTGGTGCAGTGTTCGGTGAGCAGGCCGGCGAATTTTCCGGCATCCAGGTGATAGGCATAGTTCAGCACGCCGGCGTATTCGGGTGTCTGGGCCTGCTTGGGGCCAAGCTGTAGGTCGCAGATCATGCCCTGCGGGCTCACGGCATCGGCGAATGACAGCTTGCGGGGATCGGCCTGCCAGTGGCTGGCCAGGTCGGTGGCAGGGTAGCCCGAAGGGGCGGTAAAAGGATGGTAATAGGAATCCTGCTCGCGGCCATCGACCCAGCCGCTAAAACGCGTGCCCTGCTTGAAAGTGGCCTCACACTCGGCGAGAAAGCTCGCCTCGGAAATGCCCAGTTGCTGCAGTGTCGTGCGCAGCGTCGGCCAGGTACCTTCGCCGACGCCGATCGTGCCAACCTGCGGGGATTCCACCAGCGTAACGCTGAACCGCGGATTCGTGCCGCTTGCATGTCTTGCCGCAATCAGACCGGCGGTGATCCAGCCGGCGCTTCCGCCTCCGACGACGACGATCTTTCGAATAGCGCTGTCATTTCTGGAATTCATGAAAAATTACGCCGCTGCCAGGGGCAGCGGCGTCGAGTGGCTGTTTCCCTGTTGGATCAGAACCTGTAGCGGGCTCCGAGATTGAACCGGGTGCCGAACTGGTTGGCACGCAGCAATTGTTCGGAAAACCGGGTAAAGACGCGTTGCGTTTCGTCGGTGATGTTCAATGCCTCGACGAAAAACGACAGACTCTCGGTCGCATTGTACGTCAGGTTAAGATCGATCGGCGCGAACGACTCGGTAAACACCGGAGCACCGAACTGATCGAAGCCACTGAGAAACTCATCACGCCAGTTGTATGCAATTCGACCCGAGAACTTTTCCGTCTCGTAGAACAGGATCAGGTTCGCCGTGTCACTCAGGCCAGGCAGTGCGAAGCTCTGGTCGACGACGTTGACATCCGCGTCGAGGTCGCCTTCGATGAGCGTTGCGTTGGCCTGGAAACCCCATCCGCTATGGCCAAACAAATGCTGTATCGAAAGCTCGAAACCGTACAGGTCGCCGATCTCGGCATTCTCGGTGGTGGTGACGCGAAAGACCGCCAGCGGGTCGTCTTCGGTGGGACGAATCGGCGTGGTCGGATCGACACCCCGAATTTCGTTGATCCGCCGAAACACGGCCTGGTTGCTCGGGTTGATTCCTTCGGCCGTCAATTCGGCCCGCGCCTGTTCGGCCAGCGCGCCCCTGAACGGATCGCGCAGGCCTTCGAAGGTTTGCTCGACCGTGGTGGAAACGAGGAAGTTGTCGACACGCTTGTTGAAAAAGCCGGCTGCTGCGAAACTGCCTGGCGCGTAATACCACTCCAGCGCAAAGTCGAAGTTGTCCGAGACAAAAGGCAACAGGTCGGGGTTTCCGGAGCTTACCAGGCGATTGCCGACGGTCGGGTTGCCGAGAAAATCGCGGTTCGGGTTCAGCGCGCCAATTGGCGGACGAGAAAGCGTGCGCGAGTACGCGGCCCGGGCGATGACATCGGGCAGCACTTCAAGGTTCATGGCGAAGCTCGGAAGCCAGAACTCGTTGCTGCTCGTAGCGCTGCGCGGACGAGGGTCGTTTGCGAATTCGAAGGCAAATTCGTCGCCGCCGACCCATACGATATCGGTGGCCGGCACTTCCTGGCCGGTCGATGTGATGCTCGTTTCCTCCCAGCGCAGGCCGACGGCGGCGTTGAACGGCATGCCGTTGAACATGTCCTTGAAGGTAACCTGGGTGTAGAAGGCGTCGATATCTTCTTCTACGAGTGAAGCACCGTCATTGCCCAGAGGCCCCGGCCAGAAGCGGCCGCGCTCGCCGGACGGGTCCTGAAAATCAGCGGTCCAGAAGTTTTGATCCGGCCAGAAACAGCAAGGGAAATTATCCGCCCCGATCGTTTCGAACTGCTCGATCAGAAAATCAACTGGTGCGGTGAAAAACTGGGTGAATGCGAAATCACCGCCGTTGCCGAAGTCGTTGAGCAGACCACTGAAGTCGCCTTCCTGCCAGACATCGTCCGGCCAGAACTGCGCCGAAGTAAGCCAGAAGCCGGCCGGCAGGATTCCGGAAAAGGCACTTTTCTGGTCGAATTCCTGTTCGGTTCGGTCATAGCCGAACACGATCTTGTCCAGTGCCCCCGAGGACAGGTTGGACCAGCTTCCGCCGAGCTGGAGCTGGTCGATGTCGTTTTTGTTCTTGACGTCGAAAGCCTGCCCGAACAGTGAGCCGATGTCCTGGCGCAGAAGGCCGTCCTGCGGGCCACCGTCGGGGCCCGTGCTCCGGAACGCGACGTCGAACAAGGGAATGCCGCTGGCGCTGAAGGACGCGACCTGTTCGGCGATGGTTGCCGTGAACGGGCCCGCGTTCGGATCAAAACCGCACCAGTCGCACGAAGTGTTGCCGATGATCAGGTTGACGGAACTGCCCGGTTCGCCGTTGATATCGCCGCCACGCAGTTCGGACGAAGAGGTGTGGAGATCCATCGTGAAGGCCAGGCTGTCGGTGGCTGCCCATTCGACGTTGAAGCCGAGTTGGTCGTTTTCCTTGATCGTGTGATCGCGAGCCACGTTGGTGGAGAAGTCCCCACACGCCTGTGACACGTTGGTGACGGTGCCGCGCTCATTGATCGTTGCATCGATGTTCGGGCACTCGAACCAGATGCCGACGCTGTTCGCATCCTGCTCTCTTTCGACCCGCGAATAGGTGAAATCGAGCGTGGCTTTGAGCCGGTCGGTGGGCGCGTATTGAACGACCAGCTGGCCGTTGATGCGCTCGCGCGAAATATCGGTCCATCCGAATCCCACATTCTGTGGGTGCCAAAAAATGCCGTCCTCGCGCTGGTTGTTGTTGTCGACGGTGCCGCTGGCAAATGGGTTGTTCAACGCGCCAGCTGTCGCAGCGTCGGTCGGGCGCCAGTTGGCGACCGAGGCATTTTCTTCGCGATTGTCGCGTTCCTGGTAGGCGCCACTTGCAAAGATGCCGAATTTGTCGTCGAAAAATGTGTGGCTGAACAGGCCCTCGAATTCCGGCGTCCATTCATTGAGATCGCCGACGTCCGAGTCGGTCGACGAGGTTTCGTGAACGGCCTTGCCGGCGATGACGGCGCGAAAGCCGGGTCGGTCCAGCGGGCGTGGCGTCATGATGTTTACTGTGGCGCCGATGCCGCCACTGGGCAGTTCGGGATGCGGCGTCTTGTGCACATCCACCGCGGCGATGCCGATGGTTGCCAGGTCGGCAAAATCGAACGATCGGTTGCCCGCGGTCGGCATGGTGCGACCGTTCAGCGTCACCAGGTTGAACTCCGGGCCCAAGCCTCGAACCGTGATTTGCGAGCCCTCGTTGTTGACTCGGTCGATGGCAACACCGGTAATGCGCTGAAGCGCTTCGGCAAGGTTCTGGTCGGGAAATCTGCCCATGTCTTCAGAGGTTACCGAATCGGTCACACCGATGGCATCGCGCTTGCGGTCCATGGCCCGCATGATGCTTCCGCGGAAGCCGGTGACCTGAACGTCCTGCAGTGCGGCGACGTCTTCGACTTCGCGCGGGCCTGCCATGCCGGTCGTGATTTCAGGTTCCTGGTTCGGGCCCTGGTTCTGCTCGCTGGTGTCCGTGGCTTGTGGATCCGGTTCCTCGTCTTGTGCAATTGCCGGCATGACGGCTGCAGCATGCAGTGCGACTGCAATGCTTGTAGCCAGCGCTGTTCGGCGTAGATTGGTTCGTCCCATTTGCTTTTTCCCCGTATGGTTTTGAGCCGCTCCCGGCTGCTTGATTGTTGTGAATTGTCGAACCAGCACAAATCAGGATTACAAGATGACAGCGCTGACATCGGGATTAAATACCATTTCATGCCCCCATGTCAAATTTCTTTTGCAATATTTTTCGGGAAAAGTGGTCCGCGAGACGCGATGGCCGCCAATCGAGGCCGCCGCAATGCCTATTGGCCGCAGCGCTGTGTCGCGCCAGCGGCGCCGCCGGGTTCCAGTCGGACATCGGCAAAGCTCAGTTCCAGCGGGCCGTCGGCGGACAGCACGAACAAGCCGGTGACGCGCGCCAGCTCGACACCCTCGCTTGCCAGGCAGGCCAGGTCGATTCGAACCTGTTGCCAGTCCCCCGCCTCCATGTCTTTTAGCAACGGTGCAAGCGCGATCGCAGCGCCGCAGGACTCTCCGCATTCCATGCCCACGGTCAGGTCCTGGGGCGCATCGGCCTCCAGCCTGAGTTCGAACACCAGGGCCGACTGGCGGGCGAGAAAGTGCTGCAATGCTTGCGGCTCGTCGACTGCCAGCGCTACCGCGGCCGGGGTTGCCCCGGTCCAGGTGATCCTGCGTGCATCGCCCTGGAGGTGGCGATCGGTGGGTGCCAGCCGAATCGAATGCGAGCCCGCGCTTGTTTCGGTCTGGCCGCCGACGGCAACTTCCGGCGCGCCGGCTTCGCGAAGCACCAGCCGCCAGGGGTCGCGCGCCAGGCCGTCGAATGCGACCAGGCCGAGTTCGTCTGCAGCGGCCTCGAGACGCGGCGCCAGGCCGGTCTCCGGAAGCCGCGGCAGATTCGGATGCGCCGCGTAGTCGAGGCCGTAGCCGAATGCGAACAGCTCGGCCAGCTGGCCATCGGGGCCCGGTTCGGGTTCGGCCGGCCAGGCGAACGGCAGCTTGCCGCCTGGCTCGAATCGCGGCTTCCCACTCGCGTCGGCCAGCAGCACATCGGCCACGCCGCCGCCCTCGGTTCCGGGCAACCAGGCCGCGATGAATGCGTCGGACTGGTTGATTTCCGGATTGACCCACATCGGGCGCCCGGACAGAAAGACGGTTATGACGGGAACCTCCATGTTGCCAAGCCGCTGGAGCAGTTCGAGGTCGTCTCGCGAGCCTGGCTGAAATTCCAGCGTGGCCACGTCCCCCGGTCCTTCGGCATAGGGGTTTTCGCCAATCACCGCAATGACCACGTCGGGTCCGAAATCGGCTGCACCAGCTTCTCCCAGCTGTACCTGCCCGCCGGCCGCGGTTACCCATTCGGAGATTCCGTCGTATATGGACTGGCCGTTGGGAAAACTTTCATTGGTTTCGGTCACGCCCTGCCAATCCAGGGTCCAGCCGCCCGACTGCTTGCCGATGTCATCGGCGCCGGCGCCGACGACCAGGACTCGCTGGCCGGGATCGATCGGCAGAAGCTGGTTGTCGTTTTTGAGCAGGACCAGCGATTCGCGAACCGCTTGTCGGGCAAGTTCGGCATGTCCGGCCGGGTCGGGCAGCTTCGCGGCACCCCGGACTTTTGCGTCGAACAGGCCGGCGCGCTTTTTGACCCGCAGGATGCGTCGCACCGCATCGTCAAGGCGTGCCTGCGACACTCGGCCGGCACGCGCATGTTCGAGCAGCGTGCGATGAAACTCGCGCCAGTCCTCGGGCACCATGAACATGTCGATGCCGGCCTCGAATGCCTGCAGGCAGTCGGTCACGCTGCAGCCCGACACCTGGGCATGTCCGTTCCAGTCGCCGACAATGAAACCATCAAAGCCCATCCGGCCCTTCAATACATCGGTCAGCAGGTAGCGATGGCCGTGCATCTTGAGGCCGTTCCACGATGAAAAAGAGGCCATTACGGTCTGCACGCCGGCCTCGATTGCATCCACGTAGGGCAGGCCGTGGACGGTGGCCAGCTGTTTTTCGTCGACTTGCGTATCGCCCTGGTCGATGCCATCGGTGGTGCCGCCGTCGCCGACGAAGTGCTTGGCGGTGGCAATGACCCGGTTCTTGCCCAGCCATTGCGCGCCCGGCTCGCCCTGGAGCCCGACAATGGCGGCGCGTCCCAGTATCGAGACCCATTCAGGATCGCTTGAAAAACCCTCGTAGCTTCGGCCCCAGCGAAGGTCCTGGACCACGGCCAGCGTCGGCGCGAAGTTCCAGTCGATGCCGGTCGCGGCGATGTCTGCTGCAGTTGCCCGGGAAATCGCCTCGACCAGTTCCGGGCTGCGCGTGGCCCCCAGCGCGATATTGTGGGGAAAGACCGTCGCGCCGAAGACATTGTTATGGCCGTGTACTGCATCCGTGCCCCAGACCAGCGGAATGGCCGGAAGCCCGTCGCGCATCGGCCGCAACGCGGCTTCGTGGTAAGCCGACGACAACCGGGTCCAATCAGAGACCGCTGCCCGCCGGTTTTGTCCGGGGAAGGAGCCGCCGCCGTTGAGCACCGAGCCGAGGCCGAAGCGGTGGACATCTTCCGGTGAAACGAACTGGATCTCGGCCTGGATGACCTGGCCGATTTTCTGTTCCAGCGTCATTTTCTGCAGTGTCTGATCGACAAATGCCTCGATCGTTGCATCTTGCGCTGTTTCGATCTGCGGCCAGTGCTCTGTCTGGGGCTGGGAAGCAAGCATGCCGGTGGCCAGCATCAGCGCAATCGCTGCTGCGCGCGGGAGGAAAAAATCTGTTTGTTTCATGATGCTTCCGGACGGTAGTCATTACGGGGGAAAGGATTCAGCGGTTGGGTGCAGCGGTGGTTCCGCGCACGATCAGAGGTGCGTCGAATACCTCCACTCGCGACTTCGGGCTTTTGCCGTCGGAGACATTGCGGGCCTCGATGCTTTCCAGCAACAGTTCGGTGGCGCGCAGCGCCATATGGCGAATCGGCTGATGAACGGTGGTCAGCAACGGGCACAACATCCTCGACAAGGGCGTGTCGTCGAAGCCGACGATCGAGAGCTGTTCGGGAACCTGCCATTGGCGCTCGTGGGCGGCCTGCAGCAGTCCGGCCGCCATTTCATCGTTGCTGGCAAAGATTGCCGTGGGTGGTTCGGGCAGATCAAGAAAATAGGCGCCGGCTTCGCGGCCGGACTCTGAATTGAAGAGGCCCTGGAAAACCAGGGTTTTTTCAAACTCGATGTCCGCACGCAGCAGGCCGATTCGATAACCCTCCAGCCGGCTCTGCGTGGCGCCGTGGTCGGGGTGGCCGCTGATGAAGCCGATCCGTGTGTGACCCAGTTGCGTCAAGTGCTCGACGATCTGCGCCGATGCGTGACGGTCGTCGACGGCCACGCCCAGGCCGGGCCGGCCGTCGAGCGGCGCGATGCGCGCATACGGAAGATGGATTGCTTCCAGCGCGTCGAGGACAGCCGGGATGTCGCCGACCGGCGGGATCAGCAGCAGGCCATCGACGCGTGACTGCGCCACGAAGTGGGTGATACTGCCGGCAAGATCCGGTTGTTCGGAGGAAGGGGCATGCAGGGACAGCCCGTAGCCGGCATCGTTGCAGGCTTCCAGGATGCCGTTGATGGTGCGAAACAGGTAATTGGGACTTGGATTGGCGTAGATCAGCCCGATCATTCGCGAATGCGTTCCAGCCAGTCCGCGCGCGGAAGGATTGGGCGAATAATCGAGCGCGAGCACCGCGGCTTCGACCCTGGCCCGGGTCGAAGGTCGAACGTTGGGCTCGTTGTTCAATACGCGAGAGACCGTTTTGATCGAAACACCGGACTGCTCGGCAACGTCATCAATCGTGACTCTGCCGCTGTTGGGTCGCTGTCGTTTCTGGTGCATCACCAATAACTCCGATTGGTCGGTGGGCAGAAATTGTCGGTAATGAGCGACGTTGACGCGGTTTGCACAAGTCGCCGGGATTGATGATAATCCAAAATGACAGCGCTAACAAAATATTTTATTATTTTTTATTGTTCAGACGGGGTGATTGGTTCATGTGTCGGGTCGTCGCATGGAGAATCCAGCGGTATCTTCCTGGTGTGCCCTTCGCCGTAATTCCCTTGATATTCAGCACGCGCCTGTGCCGACAGTGCAAGGTGCGACTCGCAAGGGAATGGCAAGCCCCTACAGTGGGTGCAACGTGGCTCGGTCGGCTCGGCGCGCTCCGTGGGGCGAGCCGCGAAGCACTCATCCGCTGCGCTGTGTCGCCTGGAAAGGAAGCTGCCGTTCGCAGCACGCCATCGCCTTGTGGCCAGGCGCTTTTCGACACGCCGAGCGTTACGGGGGACTAGCGATGGGGCACCTGGCAGGCTGTCGGATTTGACGCTGATCGACTTCGGAAAAGCCGGATGGGCAAGAATTTTCACTCTTTTTCGTGAAATAGACCCGCTTTTCGTCACAAAAGATCAAAAAATCTGATTCCAACCGACTTTCCCTCAGCGAAGATCGGTCAAGTCCGACAGACAGCCAGTGGAGCATGGTGAAGCGGCGCTCCGGGCTTTTGAGTCCTGGATTTCATGCAATGCCGGGATTGATTTGCATCGGTTCTTGTGCCTCCCTGGAAAGGTCTTCAAGGGTTCGTCCCTTGGTTTCCTTCACAAACTTTCTGACGAAAACAAAAGCGATCAAGCCGAACGTGGCGTAAATGCCGTAAGAGAAGCCGAGCCCGATGCTTGTCAGCATAATTGGGAACGTCATGGTGATCAGGAAGTTTGAACCCCACTGGACCAGTCCGCAAAATGCCAAAGCGGCGCCGCGGAACTGGTTCGGAAACATCTCGCCCAGCATCACCCACATGACCGGACCCCATGAGAATGCGAAAAACGCGATATAGGCATTGGCCGCCAGCAGTGCATAAAAGCCGTTGTTGCCTTCGAGCATCAGGTCGCCGCTTGCGTTGACCCCTGCTGTGCCGAAAAGAATTGCAAGAGCGCCAAGCATTACCGCCTGGCCCAACGCACCGACAAGCAACAGTGGTTTTCGTCCAACTTTATCAACAAGAGCGATGGCCACGAAGGTAAAGAGCACGTTCACCGAGCCGCTGATTACATTCTGCAAAAGCGCATTTTCTTCGGTAAATCCGGCCGCTTGCCAAAGTGTCGCCCCGTAATAGAATACGACGTTGATACCAGTGAACTGCTGTAATGCTGCCAGGCCAACGCCGACCCAGACGATGGGGTGTATCTTGCCCGTGTATTTATTCAGGATGTCACCCAGGCTGGGCTTGCTGCCTTTGATGAGCGTCGATTGAATGTCTTCTACTTTTGCCTGTGCATCAACCGTATCGAATAGGAATAGATTCTGGAGAACGCCTTTGGCCTGATCCAGTTTTCCAGCGGCAACCAGATAACGAGGAGATTCAGGAATGAAGAAAAGAGCGATAAAAAAGATCGAGGCCGGGATGATTTCCATCCAGAACATCCATTGATAGGTTTGAAAGCCGCCCCAGAGCAATGCGCTGGCGCTGCCGGACACGCCGGCCAGCCAGTAATTGCTTATGAATGCAGAAAACAGTCCGATCACAATCATTAGCTGTTGCAGCGTTGCCAGGCGCCCCCGGATTTTTGCCGGAGCAATTTCACTGATATATGCCGGTGCCAAAACGCTTGCCGCACCTACAGCAAAGCCGCCAAGGATGCGGGCAAAAACAAACTGAAGGGAATCGACCGCGATACCCGAACCCCAGGCACTCACGATAAAGGCAACGGCGGTCATCATCAAAACCGGTTTTCGGCCGATTTTATCGGCGAGGTTGCCGGCAAAAAAAGCACCGGCAGCACAGCCCAAGAGCATCGATGCCACATTAAAACCTGTGCCGACGGCATCAGAATCAAAGGCCATTTGCAGAGCATCTACGGTACCGTTGATCACACCACTGTCGAAACCGAATAAAAAACCTCCGATTGCAGCGACGATCGACAGGAACAACACCCGCCCTATGTTGCCGTCACCTTCAATTCGGGCTTGGTCCGCTTCTTTCATATCGATCCCCATCCGCTTGGTCAGGCTTATAGTTCGTTAGGCTTACAATTCACGTTGACTGGCATCCCGGATTTTTGATAAACAGCAAATTGTAGTACCTGGGATTTGCAATCGACTAGGTGCTGAAAGCGTCGGAAGTATAAACCGCAACCTTCGCGATTTCCAGTTGTATCCCCGCCAGCGCAGACCCGCTTCGCCCGATTGGAGCACTCAAGGCGCGGAATCCGGCTCTCCGCTGTCCAGTTCGTCCATGGGCAGGACTGATTTCCCAGTCATTGGCGGCGGGCTTCCGGGTCGACTTCCGGCGGACCATCGGATGGCCTGCCGCGGTGGCCGCGGTCTGGCTGGTATTCTGACCGCAGGTACGGGGTTCCGATGGAGTTTTACGGGCCACGTGAGGTGCTACACTCCGGCTGGTGAACGAACCGCACGAAAAGCGTTCCCCCAGAGGGCGTCCGAACTCGCTGGACATCGCCTACCAGGCCGGTGTTTCCCAGGCGACCGTGTCGCGTGCGCTGCGCGGCAGCCCGCTGGTCAGTGAGGCAACCCGGTTGCGGGTCGTCGAAATTGCGCGCGAGTTGAACTACAAGGTCGACAAAAGTGCGTCCAACCTGCGCACTCAGCGCTCCGATACGCTGGCACTGTTGCTGTTCGAGGATCCGACCGGCGACGGCCCGGCAATCAATCCGTTTTTTCTGTCGATGCTGGCCTCGATCACTCGCTCCTGTGCTGCCGTCAAGCAGGATCTGCTGGTTTCATTTCAACAGCTTTCCGACGACTGGCAGGCCGATTACGAGAATACCCACAAGGCCGACGGGCTGATCCTGCTCGGTTACGGAGATTTTATCGAGTACCAGAGCAAGCTCGATCGGCTGAACCGCCACGGTGGACATTTCGTGCGCTGGGGCTCCGCCCAGGGCGCTCAGCCCGGGCTCACCATTGGCTGCGATAATGTGCTCGGCGGTCTGGAAATGACGCGCCACCTGGTCTCGCTGGACCGGCGTCGAATTGCGTTCATCGGCACCCAGACCAAGCAATACCCGGAATTCCGCGATCGTTATGCAGGCTACTGCAAGGCGCTGAAACAGACCGGGATCGAAATTCGGCCGGAGCTTCAGATCGAGGCGATCACCACCGAGCGGTCGGGCTTTGAGGCGATGAACCGTCTGATCGAACAGGGCGCGCATTTTGATGCGGTATTCGGCGCCAGCGACCTGATTTCCATCGGCGCGATGCAGGCTTTGCTCGAAAAGGGCTATGACATTCCCGGTCAGGTTTCCATCGCAGGTTTCGACGACATCCCCGCCGCGGCGTACGCGCGCCGCCCGCTGACCACGATCCAGCAGGATACCCGGCGCGCCGGCGCGATCCTGGTCGAGAGCCTGCTGCACTTGATCAACGACGAGCCGGTCAGCGGCAGAATGATCCCGGGGAAACTGGTCGTGCGGGGTTCCTGCGGCGCACGGCCCGCAAAGGCTTAAACCCGCCTTATTCAATCTTCTTTCTTCTTTGGTCATCAAACCGGAAAACGCAGGCCTTGCATTGCGTCTGCGATCACCTCAGCTTATCGATTGACAACCCATTGAGCCGGTCCGCCAGCTCAGGCTGGCGGACCGCAGCGTCCAGGATCCACACCTGAACAGCGTGCGGGGCGACTCTGGATTCGAGCGTGCCGCCGGCTTCGACTTTGACGCGCGTGTCGTCAATCGCCGAGCGCCAGGTGCCGGCCTGCAGCGCCTGGCTGATCCGAAACGTCTGTGCCGTATCGCCCTTGTTGAGCAGCACCAGTGCGATCTGGGCCGTGCCCTGGTGCTGGTAGACCCGGTAGAAGGCCGCGCGCTGGCCACCCAGTTCCAGCATCAGTTGCCGGCCTTTTTGCAATGCGACCGATGCGGACCGAATCCTGGCGATGCGCGCAAGGTTCTGCCGAATCGGATGGCTGCGGGCGAGCTCGATGTTTTCGATGCCGAAGTAATTGCGGTTGCCGGCGTGCTCGGCGCGGCCGCGCATAAAGCCGATTTCGGAGCCGTAATAGATCACCGGGATGCCGCGGGCGGTAAACAGCCAGTTGTGGGCGTCGATAAAGCCCGGGTCGGCGGCATCGATGCGCGCCATGTCGTGGTTGTCGTAAAAAGTGGTCAGTTCGTAGACATTGTGGTACGGGGCATCTTCGAGCATCAGCGCCTCGGCCAGCTCGGCGTAATCGGAACCCGGGTTCTCGAACACCTTCTGCATCGCTTCACGCATCGGAAAGTCGAGCACGCTGACGCCGCCGTTTTCCGGCAGCGTGTGTTCGGCGATCGCGGCCGGGTCGTAGTCGAAGGCCTCGGCGAACATGAAAAACCCGGGGTGCTCGCTGCGGATTCGGTCCGAAACCTCCTTCCAAAATCGGTGCGGTGCCCATGGGATGGTGTCGATGCGGAATGCGTTTGCGCCCTGGTCGATCCAGTGCAGGTAGGACTCGACCAGGTAGTCGACCACGGCCGCATCATCGGTGTTGAAGTCGGCCAGCTGCGCCAGCCCCGGTTCGCTGTTGTACCAGGCGTGCAGCGGCTCGCCTTCGGTGTCCAGGTCGGCCGGCGCCAGGTTGTCGTGGTCGGCCAGCAGTTGACCGTCGGCGGAAAATACCTGGCCGAAACCGGGCTGCTTTTCGGGCATGCCCCAGCCGGGCGAGGAATGGTTGCCGACGATGTCGAGCACCAGCTTCAGGCCGCGGTCTTCCAGCGCATCACTCAGGCCGGCAAAATCCAGGTCGTCGCTGGGCAGGTGTTCGTCGAGCGCGAAGAAGTTCATGCCCCAGTAGCCATGGTAGGCGGCCTTGCCGCGGTCGGTCAAAAAGCTGGTGCAGCTGATTTCGTCGCCGCCGGTGAAGGCCTGGTCGGGGTTGTCGACCACCGGCGTGATCCAGACCGCGCCAAAGCCCATGTCGGCGATGTAGTCGGCCTGTTCGGCCAGGCCCTTGAAGTCGCCGCCGAGGTAGCCGATGTTCGCGGCTACGCCATCGCATTCGGCCAGCGGGATGTCAAACGTCGGGTGCGCATCGCCCTGGTTGCGGTGATCGTTGGCGCGGTCGCCATTGACGAAGCGATCGGTGACGACGAAATAGACGGCATCTGCGGCAAACGGCTCCAGCGTGCCGTAATGGCTTGGTGCCTGCACAGCGGTGTCGGGACCCTCGTGGGGCATATTGGTCCGGTCCCGGTCACAACCAAAAAGCGCCAGCAGGCAGCAGCCCAGCGCCAGGTGAGTCATCGTGTTTGCTATTACTTGTATCGGTTGGGACATTGCCGGATTCCGCTGTTGATTTAGATGTGATCGATTTTCAAAAAAAGCCATCGCAAAGGCGATTGAGCGCGCATCGCAGCGGCGCAATCGCGCCTTGATGATGTCCTGGCCTCAGGCATGGGTTTGAAAATGACCTGGCTCGATGACTCACTGGAGACATGGCTCTTAATCGGCCGGCTCGGCAACCGGGGCTCCGGCGACCGGCAGCGCGTCGAGCCGGAGCACGCTGAGCCCGGCGATAAACAGACTAATCGCGCCGATGGCCAGGGCAAAGATCGGCTGTCCGCCGAAAAAGATCTTGAGCAAAAAACCGAGCACGCTGGCGGCAACCAGCTGTGGGATGACGATGAAGAAATTGAAGATGCCCATATAGGTGCCCATTTTTCCGGTCGGTACACTGTCGGAAAGCATTGCATAGGGAAGCGACAGGATTGACGCCCAGGCCATGCCGACGCCGGTCATCGACAGCAGCAGCCAGACCGGATCCCTGATGAACAGGATTGACAGCAGGCCCAGCCCGCCCATCCATAAATTGAACATGTGGCTCTTGCGAAGGCCGATGCGCCGAACCAGGAACGGTATGCCGATCGCCGCCAGGGCGGCAAAACCGTTATAGGCGCCAAACAGCACGCCGACCCAGTTGGCGCCATCGTTGTAGGCGGCCGAACTCGCGTCGCTGGAGCCGAAATGGACTTCGGCCACGGCTGCAGTGGTGAAGATCCACATCGCAAACAGCGCAAACCAGGAAAAGAATTGCACCAGCGCCAGCTTGCGCATCGGCTCAGGCATGCCGTGCAGGTCCGACATGATCGACGTGAACAGGTTTTCCGGGCCGCTGCGCGAAAGCCAAAGCAACGCCACGCCGTAGGCCGCAAGGCCGGCTGCGAGCAGGTACAGCTGCTTGTCCAGCCCGGACAGATAGATCGCCAGCGCCAGCGCGAGACCTGCGACAAGCCACGCCTGGCCGTGCTTGCGCGCCTGCAGCGGTTCGGCTTGATTGGGCATTACCGGCCGGGCATCGCTGAAGGCGTGCAATTGTTCGGGCGGATACTCCCGCGTGCTCACCACGGTCCAGCCGATGGCTACAAACAGCACCAGGCCGCCCGCGTAAAACGCGTATTTCACGGTGTCGGGCACAACCCCGGGGTCGGCCGTGTTGGCCACCCCGGCCCAGGCAAGGATCCATGGCAGGAAACTGGCGACGATCGCGCCGGCGCCGATGAAGAAGCTCTGCATGGCAAAGCCGGCCGGGCGCTGCTTCGGCGGCATCTGGTCGGCCACGTAGGCGCGGAAGGGCTCCATCGAAATATTGATCGAGGCATCCATGATCCACAACATGCCGGCGGCAATCCACAGCGCCGGTGAATTCGGCATCACGAACAGAGCCAGCGTGGTCAGCACCGCGCCGGCCATGAAAAACGGCCGACGACGGCCGAAGCGGGTCCAGGTACGGTCGGAATAGTAGCCGACGATCGGTTGCACGATCAGCCCGGTCAGCGGCGCGGCGATCCACAAAATGGGGATTTCGTCGATGTCGGCGCCCAGCGTCTGGAAAATGCGGCTGACGTTGGCGTTTTGCAGCGCAAAGCCGAACTGAATGCCCAGAAAGCCGAAGCACATGTTCCAGATCTGCCAGAACGAAAGTTCCGGTTTGTCATTCATCCGGTGTCTCCGGGGTTGGTTTTATTGTTCCGCGAACCATGGCGGTTCTGCTCGTCCGAAGATACTAGAAGCCGGCGCGCTTTGGGGGAAGGTGCTGCAAACGTATTCACGGCACAATGTCGCTTTTTGCAAGAAGCTTCACGGAGAATCGGCTGCCATGACCATGGTTGAAAAAATGCTGATCGCGCTGGTGGTGATCCTGGCCGTCCCCTGGCTGGTCTGGCGGCTGGGTCGCACCGAGCGCTGGGCGCCGCTGGTGGTGGTGCAGATCCTGGCCGGCATCGTGCTGGGGCCCGGTCTGCTCGGGGCGGCTTTTCCCGACGCCTATCGCTGGTTGTTCACGCCCGAGGTGATCGGCGCGCTGGGCGGCATCGCGACCTGGGGCGTGATGCTGTTCGTCTGGATCGCCGGCATCGAACTGGACCTGCACCAGGTCTGGCAGCGCCGCCGCGACACGCTGACGACGGTGACGCTGGCGACCACCTTGCCGATGCTGGCCGGCGCTGTAGTGGCCGCGGCCATGCTCTGGCACAGCCCGGACTGGATCGGGCCGGCGGCCCGGAACTGGCAGTTCATCGCCGCAATCGGCATGGCCTGTGCGGTGACCGCGCTGCCGATTTTGATTCTGTTCATGGAAAAGCTCGATATCTTGCGCAGTCCGCTGGGTCAGCGCGTGTTGCGCTACGCCAGCCTGGAAGATATCGCCGTGTGGGGAGCGCTGGCCTTGATTCTGCTGGATTTTGAGCGCCTCGAGCGCCAGCTGTCATTTCTGCTTGCGTTCGGCATTGCCGCGGTGGGCCTGCGCCGACTGATGCCCAGGCTGGCCACCAGCGACCGTTGGTTGCTGGCGCTGGTCTGGCTGGCGCTGTGCGGTCTGGCCGGGGACTGGTCCGGTCTGCATTATATGGTCGGCGCTTTTCTGGCCGGCGCTGTGCTCGATACCGACTGGTTCGGCCAGGAGTCGATGGACCAGCTGCGCCACCACGTGCTGCTGGTGTTGATGCCGGTGTTCTTTCTGTCTACCGGATTGCGAACCGAGTGGGCCCTGGGTGGGGTGGCCGTGCTGGTCGCCGCCGTCGCGCTGCTGGCAGCTGCTGTCGGCGGCAGGCAGGCCGGCGTCGCACTGGCCGCGCGCAAGCTCGGCTGGCCATCCGGCGAGGCGCGCGTGGTCGGCTGGCTGCTGCAGACCAAGGCATTGATTCTGCTGATCTTCGCCAACATTCTGCTCGACCGGCAGGTGATCAGCAACGAGACCTTTACGGCACTGGTGCTGATGGCGACCTTCAGCACCATGCTGACCATCCCCATGGTGACCCGGCGGTCGCTTGCCGAATCAGTCAACACTGTGCAGGATCGCAAATGACAGGGCCGCAAGATCGATTTCAAGGCGCCCGGCGCGGGCCTCCAGGTGCCGAAGCCCGGCTGCATGGGCCACCCGCCAGGACCGATCTCCAGGTTTCTGGTCGAGTTTCAGCATGCGCGATTGGTCGGCGGTGTTGAAGATCAACAGCGCCTCATCGCCGTCCAGCGAGCGCCGCAGCACCAGCATCCCGGGGTCGCGGTCGGCGTGGACCACCGACTGTTGGCCGCGCCGAAGTGCCGGCAGTTTCGTGCGGGTAGCGGTCATTTTCGAAATCGCGCGGTAGATCGGGTGCGTGGCGTCGAAGTTGTCTTCGGCGGTGGTCGCGTCGGTGCCGATCAGCCGGTTGTCGTTGTAGGTTTCGACCTGGCTTTTGAACATGTCTTCGCGCGCGTCCTGGTCGCGTCCATCGCCGCTGAAACCCTGCTCGTCGCCGTAGTAGATGACTGGCACGCCGCGGCTGAAGATCATCAGCGCATGGCCGAGGATGCTGCGCGCCAGCAGCTGTTTGTCGACAACTTCACTGCCCAGTGCATCGAGCAGAAAATGGCCGATCCGGCCGTCGTCATGGTTGCCGATGAAAGTGGGAAGGATCGCCGCGCCGCGAGCGTCTCCCTGGTACAGCGGATCCTTTTCGAAGACTTTGGCCAGTGCCAGCGGACCGACCTTGCCTGTGATCACATCGCGTGCCGTGTGGGCAAAAGCAAAATCGAGCACGGCCGGAAATTCGGCTTCCTGCGTGAATCGGGCCAGCGCGGCCGGCTCCGGTTCGTAGGATTCGCCAAACAGGTTGAAATCCTCGATGCCATTGGCACGAGCGTGGGCCAGAATTTCGGGATTGAAGCGCTGCCAGAACGCGTCGTCGACATGCTTGGCCGTGTCGATCCGAAAGCCGTCAACCTTGAACTCGCTGATCCAGTATTTGTAGATCTCGAGCATGCCCGCGACGACCCGGGGATGCTCGGTGAACACGTCGTCGAGGCCCGAGAAGTCGCCGTACAGCGCGCTTTCGCCTTCCCAGTGTGAATTGCCGCGGTTGTGGTAATAGCGCGGATCGTTGAGCCAGGCCGGCACCTTGATGCCGGCGTCGAGTTCCGGCACGGTAACCGTGTAGGCGTAGTCTGGATCGATCAGTCGGGCGAAGTTTTCAGCGCTCTGCTGCTCGGGTGCGTCGCCGGCGAATCCTTCATTGATGAGTTCGCCTTCGGGGCCGCCGCGCGTGGTGTAGGGGTAATCGACAATCGAGCGATAGCTGCAGTCCGACCACCAGGTTTTCGCCTGCTCGCTGGCCTCGGCGCATTCAGGGTATTGGATCACGTCGGCGGTGTGATTGACGACGATGTCCATGATGATCTTGATGTTGCGTTCGTGGGCGGCCTCGACCAGACGCCGGAACTCGTCCCGTGTGCCCAGGTGCGGATCGACATCGGTGAAGTTGGTGATCCAGTAGCCGTGATATCCGGCACTGAGGTCGCCCGGCGGACCCTGGACCGGCTTGTTGACGAACACCGGGGTCAGCCAGATCGCGGTCGCGCCAAGACCGGCGATGTAGTCGAGCCTGTCGGTCAGGCCCTTGAGGTCGCCGCCGTGATAAAAGCCCTTGTGGGCCGGATCGAAGCCGTGTTGTGCCGGATGCCCTTCGATGCCGCCGGTATCGTTGCCCGCGTCGCCATTGGCAAAGCGGTCGGGCATGACGAAGTAGATGATTTCGTCTTCGATCCTGCGTTGTGAATCGTTGGTCGCGGCAGCAGCCAGGACTGGCGCCAGCAGCAGTGCGGCGGCCAGAAAGCCGGCGCGTATCATGGCTGGTTGCTGGCTGGCGTGAAGCGTATTGCCACGCCGCCGCCAGGTGCCAGGCGCAGTTTCAGTACCTCCTGGCTGTTTACGATTTGCGATTCGATGCGGAGGTCTTCAGGATTTTCGTCCCAGTGTGCGTCGGGCCCGTCACGGTAGATTTCTGCGCTGTAGCGTGTGTCTGGATCAAGAAAGCCCAATGGTGCGTGCAGCAGCCGGCCGTGCTCGTCGGTGATTGCGCCCAGGTACCAGTCTTCGGTGGCCCGGTCCTTGCGCGCGATGACCACGAATTCGCCGATTTCTCCATCCAGCGCACGCGTAAATTCCCAGTCGGTCGGCACATCCTTGATGAACTGGAAGGCATCGGGACGGGCAGCATAGTTTTCGGGCAGGTCGGCCGCCATCTGCAGCGGGCTGTAGATGACCACGTACAAGGCCAGCTGCTTGGCCAGCGTGGTCGGGATATTGCGTTCGACGCGGGCCTGCTCGCTGTCCAGGTCGAAGATGCCCGGGGTGAAATCCATCGGCCCGGAAAGCATCCGGGTGAACGGCAGGATGGCCGTGTGGCCCGGACCGTTGCCTTCCGACCAGGCGTTGTATTCCTGGCCGCGCTGGCCCTCGCGCGTTAGCCAGTTCGGCCAGGTGCGGCGCAGGCCGGTGTCCTTGACCGGCTCGTGGGTGTTGATGCCGATCTTGTGCCGGCCAGCCACTTCGAGCACCCGCTGCATGTGATCGACCATGTACTGGCCATGCTGCCATTCGAGCTGCAGCTTGCCGTCTTCGTGGCGCCGGATTTTTCCGTTTTCCTTGACGTAACCGGTCTTGATGTTGCGCACGCCGTGTTGCTGCATGAAGGCCATGGCATCGTCGAGCTGACGCTCGTAGTTTTCGATGCCGCCGGAGGTTTCGTGATGACCGATCAGGCGCACGCCATTTTCCCGAGCGTAGCGCGCCAGCTCGTCGATGTCGTAGTCCGGATAGGGCGTGGTGAAATCGAACTGCTCGGCGTTTTCGATCCAGTTGCCGTCCCAGCCGATGTTCCAGCCTTCGACGAGCACGCCGTTGAAGCCGTGCTCGGCGGCGAAATCGATGTATCGTTTCGTGTTCTCGGTGGTCGCACCGTGTTTTTCACCCGAAGCCCAGCTCGACTTGCGGATATGCAGTTCCCACCAGATGCCGATGTACTTGCCGGTCTCGATCCAGTCGACGTCAGTGAGCCTGCTCGGTTCGTTGAGGTTCAGGATCAGCTCGGCGGATTCGATCAGGCCTGCGGCAGTGTCGGTTACCTGCAGCGTGCGCCAGGGCGTGACGAAGGCGCCGCTGGTTCTGACCTTGCTGCCGTCGGACCACGGAATCAGGTCGGCCTGGAGCACGTTGCCGCCGACCTGCTGCAACGTCATCTCGCTGTAGTCGACCAGCGCGGCTTCGTGAAAGCTCAGGTAAAGACCCTGCGCGGTTTTCATGGTCAGTGGGGTCACGGCCTTCCAGATCGTCGATACCGGGCCTTCGCGGTACAAATACTCGTAACGGTTGGGCAGGTAGGCGCCGGTCCACCAGGCTTTGTGATCGCCGGTCAGCGCGAACTGCGTGCGCTCGTTGGTGACACGTCGTTCTCCGCTACTGTCGCCGGCCGCGACCTCGTAGCGAAAGCCCAGTCCTTCGTCGTAGACGCGGAACACGATCGTGACCGCTCGCTTGCCATCGCGGCCCAGGTCGATGGCCAGCTCGTTGAAGTGGTTGCGCACTTCGGTCTGCTCGCCCCAGGGCTGGGTCCAGGTCTCGTCGAACGATCGGCGGCGCTCGCCAATCAATTCCAGGCTCTCGGCCAGCGATGGCTCGTCGGACAGGTCCAGGCCCAGGCGCGAGCTGGCGATCACAACTTCGTCGAAGCGCTGTACGGAATAGTGCGGTGCGCCCTTGAGCAATTCGAATTTCACAGCAAGAACGCCGCCGGGAGATTCGACTGTAGCAGCCATCAGCGGCGCGCCAGCCAGCGTACAAAGGACCAGCACGGGCATGCTGGAAAAAAGTGATTTCATCGACGATCGGCCTGGTTGGAGAGACATGTAGCCATGCTAGAAGCCCTGCGCCCGGGCGACAACGACCTGCAAACGTATTCAAGTCGCCGAAAAGCGCATCCCGCTTGTCAATAATGCGTTCGGCAAGGAAGATGGTCGAATGAGAGTAACGTTTCTACTTTAGCGGCGTCAGTCCACCTGGGACCTTGAGCCCAATCCTGACCGCAACCCGGAGTCTGAATGACTGCATCAAGCAACAATCGAATCCGCCGCGTCGTCATCGTGGGTGGCGGGACGGCCGGTTGGATGACGGCCATGGCGCTGGCCGACGCGGTCGGCACTTCCTGCGAGGTGGTGCTGATCGAGTCCGAGCAGATCGGCATTATCGGCGTCGGCGAGGCCACGATTCCGCCGATCAAACAATTCAATCAGAAATTCGGATTCGACGAGGCCGAGTTTCTACGCGCCACCCGGGGCACTTTCAAACTCGGCATTGAATTCGTCGACTGGACCCGCCGCGGCCACCGCTACTTCCATCCCTTTGGCAAGTTCGGCGCCGAGTTCGACGCCGTGCCGTTGCACCATTACTGGATCAAGGCCCGCAAGCAGGGCAAAGCGGCAGAGCTGAACGAATACTCGATGGCCTGGGCAGCAGCCCGGCGTGGGCGTTTCGACAAGCCGCTGCGCGATCCGCGCCGGGTCCAGTCGACCTTCGATTATGCCTACCACTTCGATGCAGCCCTGTACGGCCAGTACCTCAGGGGCAAGGCCGAGTCACGCGGCGCCAGGCGGATCGAAGGCAAAATCGTCGACGTTGCGCTCAATGGCGCCGACGGACGGGTCGAGAGCGTGACCCTGGAAGACGGCCAGCGCGTCACCGGTGACCTGTTCGTTGACTGTTCGGGCTTTCGCGGCCTGCTGATCGAGCAGGCACTCAAGACCGGCTACACCGACTGGAGCCACTGGCTGCCCTGTGACCGCGCGGTTGCCGTGCCATGCACGCACGGCCAGGAAGGTCTGAGCCCGTACACGCGCGCGACCGCGCAGCGTGCCGGCTGGCAATGGCGCATCCCGTTGCAGCACCGGGTCGGCAATGGTCATGTCTACTGCAGCAGCCAGGTCAGCGACGACGAGGCGGCGGCGGTGTTGCTGGACAATCTCGAAGGCGAGGCGCTGGCCGAGCCGCGCCCGCTTCGATTTCTCACCGGTCGGCGCAATCGCTTCTGGAACCGCAATTGCGTGGCCATTGGGCTGTCGGCCGGCTTCATGGAACCACTCGAGTCGACCAGCATCCACCTGGTTCAGACCGCCATCAATCGCTTGCTGGCTTTGTTCCCCGAGCACGACGGTTTCGAATTGAGCGCGGCCGAGTTCAATCGTCTGACTGAAATCGAATACGAACGCATCCGCGATTTTTTGATTCTGCATTACCATGCCAACCAGCGTGATGACAGCGAATTCTGGAAGGCTTGCGCAGCGATGGAAATCCCTGAGGAACTGCAATACAAGATCGACCATTTCCAGGCTTTTGGCCGAATCGTTGCCGCCCCGCTGGAATTGTTTCAGAACCCGAGCTGGCTGGCCGTGATGGTCGGCCAGCTCGGCGAGCCCGAACGCTGCGACCCGATGGTCGACCTGCGTGGGCAGGTGAACTACCTGCAGCGTCTCGAAAGCCTCGAGCGGGTGATCGCGCAGGCCGCAGAAGCCATGCCCGGGCACGCGGATTTTCTTGCCCGGATCGGGGCCAGTTGATTTGCCCGGTCGTCTTCGCCCGCCTTATTCATCCGCGCCTTCTTTGCTGCCGCCAGGCCCGCAATCGACCCCGGATTCAATGTTTGCTGCCAGGCAGTTCTGGCGAATGAATGTTTCATGGTCGGGCAGCTGTGCGGCGGTGCGCTTGACTGCTTTGCGGACCTTGGTCAAAAACCCGGCCAGTTCGGGGACACTGATCCGGTTGGCGACCGGGTGCCAGGTTTCGGGCTGGATGCCCTGACCAATCATCAACTGCAGCCACGACTGCTCGGTAAACAGTTCGTCGGCTTCACGCACGATGCGTCCGGTGTTGCGGAACAGGCGCCTGCGTTGGCGCAGCGATTCGGGAATTTCCATCATCAGCCGTTGCTCCCAGAACGGCTCCCCGACGCGGCCGTTGGCCTGGTAGTGCAGGATCAGATAATCACGGATGCGTTCGTACTCGAACTGCGTCTGACGATTGTATTCCTGAGCGAGGTCAGCGTCGAAACCGGTGTTGGGGAACAGGTTGAGCAGGCGGCTGATGCCGGACTGGATCAGGTGGATGCTGGTCGACTCGAGTGGTTCCATGAAGCCGGCCGACAGCCCAATGGCCACGCAATTCCGGTTCCAGAAGCGGTTGCGATGGCCGGTGGTGAAGTGCAGCAGCCGGGGCTCGGCGGCCGGCTCGCCGTCGAGGTTCGCGAGCAATGTCGAGACCGCCTCGTCGTCGCTGATGAAGCGACTGCAGTAGACATGGCCATTGCCGGTGCGGTGTTGCAGCGGGATGCGCCACTGCCAGCCGGCCTTGCGTGCAATCGAGCGCGTGAACGGCACCAGCGGTGTGCTGCGCTGGCTGGGCACGGCCGCGGCGCGGTCGCAGGGCAGCCAGTGGCTCCAGTCGGTGTAGCCGGTCTTGAGTGCGTGTTCGATCAGCAGGCCGCGAAAGCCCGAACAGTCGACGAACAGCTCGCCGCCGACCATATCACCGCGATCGAGCCTGAGCTGCTGGATGTGACCGTTCTCGCCGTTGAGCTGGATGTCGTCGACCTTGCCTTCGAGCCGAACCACGCCGCGCTGCTCGGCATAACGCCGAAGATAGGCGGCATATAGCGAGGCGTCGAAATGGAAGGCGTAGTTGATGCCGGAAGCTACCGCGCTCTGGCCCGGTTCGACACGGCCGAAGGCATGGGCCGCGGCAGCCTCGGCATTGAGCGAGTAAGCCCACAAATCCAAGCCCAGGCCCTCGGCCTGCGCGCGCGCCCAGTAGTGGTGAAAGCTTGCGATATCGAGCCCGAGACCGATCTCGCCGAAGGCATGAATATAGGAATGGCCGGGCCGTGTCCAACCGTCAAAACGAATGCCGAGCTTGAAGGTGGCCTGGGTTTCGCGAATGAATTCATCTTCGTCGATACCGAGGTAGCGGTTGATCAGGCGAATCTGCGGGATGGTGGCCTCGCCGACGCCAACGGTGCCGATCTGCTCGGATTCGATCAGTGTGATGCGGACGCTGTGACCGAAGGCCCGGGCCAGCGTGGCCGCGGTCATCCAGCCGGCGGTCCCACCGCCGATGATGGTGATGTGACGGATCGGATTCTGGTTTCCTGGATTTGGGGGCATGTTTTTTCTGGTTGCCTGGTGGTCTGAGCCCGAACGGCGGCTCAAGGTGACAAGATCGCTGTAAAGCCGGCCTTATTCAGCGCCCAGTTTACTGCGCCGTCGCCGGGTCCGATATCTGCGGCGTTTTGCAGCCGGGTGCATTCTCATCGCACAGACAAGTGCGTTTTCGGTCCGTTTAGCTGCAAAACGCACGATCTACAGGGCCCACCGGGTCAACGCCGAGACAGGCCCTGATGATGCCTGGCAACTCACGAATGCCGAATAAGTCGGGTCGAGAGGATGAACGCGCGATAAAAAAAGGCCCGCTTCCAGTCTGCAAAAGCGGGCCAACCAGCAAGATTCCGGTTTGCCTGTCTCAGAAGGTGAAATTGGCGCCGATCAGGTAGTTGCGGCCGAAGTCCTGGGTGTCGATGACCAGGCGCCCATCGCCACCCTCAAAAGTGGTGAAGGGCTCATCGGTCAGGTTGTTGCCTTGCAACACGATATTGAGACCTTCCAGCGGACCGGCCTGAAGCTGGTAGCCAATCTGGGCATCGATGATGCTCTCGGACTTGGCCGAGCGGGTAATCCGGGTCGCGCTGAGTCCGAAGATTTCGGACAGGAATTCATCACGATAGCGATGTGAAATCCGCGCCTGGAAGCCGCGCTTCTCGAAGAAGCCAGTGGTGCTGACGACCCATTCGGAAAGTCCCGGTACCGTGGTGGATTTGGTATCGTCGCCAAGCTTGACGTTGCTGTCGGAATACGAAGCGTTGAACAACAAGCCGAATCCGTCGAGTTGCGGAACGAAAAAGCCAAACGGCACCGAGGTCGAAAACTCGAAACCCTTGATGGTGCCGTCTCCCCGGTTGGTCGGGCCTGAGGTGGTCCCCAGCGTGGTACCCAGCTGCGCGGCCTGTTCCGGTGTCAGAAAATCGTCCACAAATTGCGAAAAATCGGTTTCGAAGGAATCACTGGGGTTGATGAAATCCTCCAGGTCTTTGTAGAAGCCGGTAATCGCGATGTAACCTTCGCCGTCGGCGTAGTATTTTTCAAACGAAAGGTCGACCGTATTGGCCATCATCGGGCGTAGTTTGGCATTGCCGCCGCCGGCGCTGAAGAACGCTTGATTGACATCGGTGGAGGTCAACTGATTGAAATTCGTGTTCAGCGCCAGACCGGCGTTGAGCTGGTCCATTCGCGGCCGTGCCATCACGCGTGAAGCGCCCAGGCGGGTCAGGAAGTTATTGCCCATGTCGAGTGACAGGTTCAGGCTGGGCAAATACTTGTTATAGGTCGCCCCGTCGGTATTCGGCACGAAGTTGCCTTCGGCAGTGCCGGCACCGGCTTCGGCACCGGCAACGCGGAATCCGGTCGATTCCTGGTCGGTATACACGTGTTGCAGGCCGAAGTTGCCGGTCAGCGAATATCGGCCGGCGATCAGCGTATCGATGTCAAAGCGGACGAAGTTGGTCAATACATCTTCGCGCACGTTCCAGTCCTGGGGAACGTTGAACGAGGAAAGCTGGATTGGAAACTGTTCAAGGAAGTTGTTGACCAGGAACCGGGTATTCAGCGCGGCCATGCCCGGGATGCCGATGAATCCGAGTGACACATTGCTGCCCAAAATGGCGCCTTCCGGGATATCTGCCTGGGCCGCATTGCCTGGCGGCGTCAAAAAAGCCTGCTGCAGCGTGCGGTCCTTGTCGCGCCGGCTAAGATCGGTTCCGACGGTGACCCGGCTGATCGGGCCGCTTAAAATCACCCGATCGATATGAAAACGTGCGTGTGCCAGCCAATCCTCTGTTTCCGGCGCGTTGATGAAGCCGGCCTGGGTGACCGGCGGATTGGCACCGGCGCCCCATCCCTGCGGATCGGTGATGACCAACTGGCTGGTATCGGTAAAATCGAAGTCCGGGCTGAATTGGAACACGCCGTTCGGTGCGATGCTGAAACCCATGCTGACGGTTGGCCCCAGACCCAGCGCCCCGGGGCCGGTGCCGGCAAGCGTTTCGATCAGTTCGTCTTCGCGCTCGGCCCGGGAGAAGCTCAGGTCGGACTCGACGCCCCAGAGTTCGGCAAACTCGAAACGGGTATTCAAGCCAAAGGTGAAAAGTTCGGCATCGCGCTTGTTGAGATCGTTCCGCAGCACCGGGCGCACGCCATCGAAGGTGCCCTCGACGATCAGGCCGTCGTCGACGACGCGTTCGTCGCGCAGATTCACCGGTGTGCCCGACCAGGCCAGTGGAACCTCGATGCCGCGCAGGATCTGTTCTTCCTCGAAATCGGAATACGAAAGATCAAGCGTCGTGCTGAAGTTGTCGCTTGGCTTCCATTCCAGCGTGCCGATCAGGCCGGTGCGGTCCAGATCGTTCGATTGAACAAAAGGTTTGGCACCGCCGGGCACCAGGTTTCCATCATCGGCATTCGGAAAGCCCCAGGCATTGAAGCGCTCGATTTGCTGCGGGGTCGACTGGGTGGCAAAACCCAGCGTCACGCCCAGTGTGTTGTCCATGAACTGGTCGATATAAATCGCGCTGGCGCGGTAGCCGGTGTCGTCCCCGTCGGGGTTGAATGAATCCTCTTCGGTAAACTCGCCACGGGCGGATACGGATAAGACCTGCTCATCCGCGTCCAGCGGGCGAATCGTGCGCAGATCAACGGTGCCGGCCAGGCCCTGGCCGATCAGGGTTGAGTCGGGGGTCTTGTAAACGACCACGCTGCCCAGCAATTCAGCCGGGTACTGATCGAATTCGACGCCGCGGTTGTCACCGGTGGTGACCTGTTCGCGGCCGTTGAGCAATGCCGTTGAAAAATCCGGTCCAAGACCACGAATGCTGATCGTTTGCGAGCGGCCATCAACGCGCTGCGAAGTCAGGCCCGGCAGGCGCGCCAGGGATTCGGCGATCGATACATCCGGCAGCTTGCCGATTTCCTCGGCAAATACGGCCTCGACGATCGAGGAATTGTTGCGCTTCTCGCTGATTGCCCGGTTGATGCTGCTGCGAAAGCCCACCACCGATACGGATTCGAGTTCGGCGCTGTCTTCGTCGTCATTATCTTCGCGACTTTCCTGAACCTGGTCCGGGTCGTTCGGCCCCTGCAGGTCTTCCCCGGCAGGCTTGTCCTGGGCCAGGGCATAAGGTATGCCGCCGAGGCACGCGGCCACGGCGATGAACAGCGCCGAGCGGCGAGGGCCGATGGATGCGCGGCTTTGGACTTCGATGCCTTCGGGTAGCAGACCAGCGTCGTTGGATTGTGAACTCGTGCAGCGTGTTTTCATGGCGGGACCGTTGTTGGAGTTATGAATTTGAGGCGACGGTTGTCACCGCGTTGTAATCGATGGAGCATCCTAGTCAGTTGACGCTGGCCGGAACAATCTTTTGCAAACGTATGCAGCAATGTATACGTTTGCATGGATTGACAGCTCTAGAAAATCCCGGCCGTTTTCCTTTGCTTTGATGCCAGCTGCAAAATTGTTGGGTGCAAGGTCTGTCGATGCCTGGTTTGCTCGCAGTTTTCCGGGCTTCATTGCACGCGGACGGGTCGTTGTGGCGACCATACTGTTCATGAAAAGAAGTCGAGAAACCGTCCCGCCAGATATGGATTCGACTGAATACGATTGCAGGGTGTCGGAGTGGCAGGCTTTGGCAGGTAAGCTTGGTCGCGTTATGGCGAACGCAGAAATAAAAACTCAAACAGCGGTTGACGACGGTACCGAGCCGTCGGACACGCGCTCACCCTGGTGGCGCGGTGCGGTGATCTACCAGATCTATCCGCGCAGCTTCCAGGACAGCAACGACGATGGCATCGGCGACCTGCCGGGCATTATTTCGAGAATCGACTATCTGGCCGATCTCGGAGTCGACGCCTTGTGGATTGCGCCGTTCTTCAAATCGCCGATGAATGATTTTGGCTATGACGTCGCCGACCCGCGTGCGGTCGATTCAATGTTCGGCACGCTTGAAGATTTCGACGAGTTGCTCGAAAAGGCACACGAACGTGGCCTCAAGGTTATTATCGACCAGGTCATCAGCCACACCTCGGTCGAACACGAGTGGTTTCAGACCAGCCGCGCCAGCCGCGTGAACGCCAAAGCCGATTGGTACGTATGGGCCGACCCCAAACCCGACGGCACGCCGCCGAATAACTGGCTGGCCCTTTTTGGTGGCGTGGCCTGGCAATGGGAATCGCGACGACAGCAGTATTACCTGCACAATTTTCTCACCTCCCAGCCGGATTTGAATTTTCACAACGCTGATGTGCGCCAGGCCGTGCTCGATGATTTGCGCTTCTGGCTGGACCGCGGCGTGGATGGCTTCCGGCTCGATGCAATCAATTTCTGTTATCACGATGACAAGTTGCGCGATAACCCACCCAAGCCGGCTCATCTGAGAACCGGGCGTGGATTCTCGCCCGATAATCCATACGCTTACCAATATCATGATTACAACAATACGCGGCCGGAAAACCTGTCATTCATCGAGGACCTGCGTGGCTTGCTGGACGAATATCCGGGCACGACCGCGCTCGGTGAAATTTCGTCGGAGGATTCGGTCGCGACCATGGCCGAATATTCTGGCCAGCGGCGCCTGCACATGGTCTACAGCTTCGAGCTGTTGACCGAAGACTTTTCCGCCGCCTATATCCGCGATACCGTGGCGCGGCTTGAAAGCAAGTTGAGCGACGGCTGGCCATGCTGGGCAATTTCCAATCACGACGTCGAGCGCGTCGCCAGCCGCTGGGGCCGGGACAGCCATTCCCCCGATCTGGCGACCATGCTAAGCGCCTTGCTGGGCTCGCTGCGCGGATCGATCTGCATCTACCAGGGCGAGGAACTTGGCCTGCCCGAGGCCGATGTGCCGTTCGAATTGATGCGCGATCCTTACGGCATCGCGTTCTGGCCCGATTTCAAGGGTCGCGATGGCTGTCGTACACCGATGCCCTGGGACGATTCGACCCACGCCGGCTTCAGCAGTGCCACGCCGTGGTTGCCGGTGATGCCCGAACATCTAGCCTTGTCGGTTGCTTGCCAGGCCCCGGACCCCGATTCGTCGCTGAGCCGCTTCAAACGTCTGCAACAATGGCGAAGCGCTCAGCCGGTGCTACGCTGGGGCTCGATTCGGCTGCTCCAGACCGACGAGCCGGTGCTGGCATTCGTGCGCGAGCTGGAAGGCGAATCGATGCTTGCAGTCTTCAACCTTTCGGCCGAGCCTGTTGGCGCAACGCTGCCCGAAGCATTTGATGACCATGCTGCGCTCGAATGCCCGGGCCCGATCAATGGCAACCTTTCTGGCGAGCGGATCGAATTGCCCGCGCACGGCGTGGTCTTCGCGCGGCACAAACGATAGAGAACTGCTGTACAGGTAGGCAACCGTGCGAATTCAAAGCGCGTTCGGGTCATCACGCGCGACAGTAAATCAGAAGCCGGCAGTCGGCTTGGAAGTGCCACAACTTCATGCCTCAGCCCGCCTGATTAGACGAGCTGACAGGCACTCAGTCAGACAACAGGTTGACGCAATCGCGTGCAAGCGCCACGATGCGCTGCCAGTCCCGGTCGTGGATTGCATCACTGGGGACCATCCACGAACCGCCGACGGTGATGACGTTTTCCAGGTGCAGGTATTCGGCTGCGTTCGAGGCCGAAATGCCGCCGGTGGGGCAGAACCGCGCGTCCGGGAACGGACCCCGCCAGCCCATTAGCGTGGCCACGCCGCCGGCGGCTTCGGCTGGGAAGAACTTGAACCGCGACCAGCCGAATTCGATCCCGGCCATAACCTCGCTGGCCGTAGCCACCCCGGGCACGAACGGAATCGAGGCCTGCTGCGCGGCACGGTAAAGCGCCGGTGTTGCACCGGGTGAAATGGCGAATGCCGCGCCGGCTTTTTCGACCCGATCCAGGTCTTGTTCTGAAAGTACCGTGCCGGCACCAACAATCATCCCCGAAACTGCATCGCGCATTGTGCCGATGGCTTGCAGAGCAACCGGTGTGCGCAGTGTGACCTCGACCACCGGCAAGCCGGCCTCGAACAGGGCCTGGGCCAACGGCGCGGCGGATTCAAGATCATGAATGGTCAATACCGGCAGCACCGGCGCCTTGCTCAGGATCTCGTCGATTTCAGCATTCTTCATGCGGTTCTTCCCGTTGCGGCCGATGGGCCGATTTGTTGGACTTGCATTCCCGGCCACCGGCCGCCGAGCGTCGGCTTATTATTTTTCCGGAAACCGGAAACCGGAAACCGGAAACCGGAAACCGGAAACCGGAAACC
>JAVVET010000014.1:0-50193 GCA_032251235.1 Wenzhouxiangellaceae bacterium | reverse complement strand
CGAGCCCTTGATCGTGTCGTACATGTGCCAGCGCCAGTCGTCCTCGCCCATGTTGCCGAGTGCGGCACTCATGCCGCCCTGGGCCGCTACGGTGTGCGAGCGGGTCGGGAAAACCTTGGTGATGCAGGCGGTGTTCAGACCGGTGGCAGCCAGCCCCATGGTTGCGCGCAAGCCGGCGCCGCCAGCGCCTACGACGACAACGTCGTATTCGTGTTTTTCGATTTCATAGCTCTGAGACATTCAGATTCCAATAGTTAAGCGACCAGTAGTTAAGCGACCAGCAGTTACAGGACCAGCGGCGCCAGGAGCGGTGCTTGTTCAGGCGTTTGCGCCAGTCGTGTGGCGTGAGTCTTTTCCGCTTCCGCAAACATCGGCCGAACCGGATCAGCCGGCCAGGGCCACCTGCAGGATCGCAAAGATCGAAACCAGCGCACCCAGCAGCGCAGCCACGGCGATCAGTACCTGCAGCGTGACCTCGGTGGCGCGATGATGGACGTAATCCTCGACGACGACCTGCAGACCCAGTCGCCCGTGGTAGAACGTCGCGGCGACAAATGCGACTGCCAGTACCGCGTTCCACGGCGCTGCCAGCCACTGATGCGCGGTCGCGTAATCGGACCCGGTGATCACGGCCAGGCCCCAGACCAGCCAGGCCACCAGCGGAATCAGGATGATGGCGCTCAGACGCTGGGCCCACCAGTGTTCAACGCCGCTGCCGGCAGACCCGTGATGACGGGCCCTGGCCAGCGGATTTCGAAACTCGTTCATAACAGGCCTCCCCAGACAACCGCCGTCAATACCAGTGAACCGACCACGACGGCCCAGCCCGAAGCGCGCGCCTTGCCAAGATCGAAAAGCATGCCGACATCCCAAAGCAGATGCCGAACGCCATTGAGAAGGTGATAAAAGAGTGCCAGCGTCCAGGCAACCAGCAGCAGCAACATCACCGGGTGGGCCATCAGCGACATGAGCGCCGCATAATCCTCGGCGCCACGGGCCAGGGCGACCAGCCATGCCGCCATCAAAACGGTGCCGGCACTGAGGAGCACACCGGTCAGGCGATGCACGATCGATAGCACCGACGTCCATTCGGGACGGTAGATCTGCAAATGGGGCGATAAGGGTCGTTGATCAGTTGTCATTTATAACTTTCCGAATTTGGAGGGTTTGCCGGGACCTGTTCATCCGTGGCTCAAAAATCGCTGCAACGTCCATTCTTTTCCCAATCTCCGTAGCGGGTCGGCTCCGGCCCTTTTTGACCGCCATACTCGCGTGCTGCCGGCTCTTCGGAGATTTGGTCCTGATCGGATCGATCGATCGCGGCATCGCTTGCCTGCTCGCGTTGCACGCGTTCGGTAGAATTTTCTTCAAGACCACTCATGACGCTATTTTAACCAGCCGATGTGATTAAATGTCGGCAATAATCAGGCCGATGCCAATGAACCTTGAATTTACCCGCCTCAGCGGACCCGATGCCGGCTCATTCTGCCAGGCCCAACTGACGCTGGACATGAAAAAGCTCGATCCCGGCATTCTGTATCCGGCCGCCTGGTGCGCGCCCGACGGCCGGGTGCTGTTCACGCTACTGGTCGCGCCGGGTCCCGACCAGGTCTGGATCGTGGCACCGGCGCCGATGATGGCCGCCCTGCTCAAGCGCATCGACCTGTTTCGAATCGGCAGAAAACTGAAATACGATCCGGCCTTGCCGGTGAAGCTTGTGCGCGACGACAAGCTTCGGGATCGGCGCCACCCGGAGTCTAACGCCTTTGCGCTAGCCTATGACCGCCAACGAGGGATGTCGCTTGCAACGGATTTACCGCAAGCCGACCAGGTCGCCGTCTGCCGGTGGCTTCTCGAAGACGCTCGAGCCGGCATGCCCTGGATTCTTCCGCCGACGACTCAAATGTTCCTGCCACAGATGCTTGGCCTGGAAAAGCTCGGCGGATTGAGCTATTCGAAAGGCTGCTACCCCGGCCAGGAGGTCGTGGCCCGGGTGCACTATCGCGGCCGGGTCAAAAAGCGGATCGCCCGGTTTCGATTATCACCGGCGATCGAGGCCGGGCCAGGCACCGTTCTGGAATCGGCAGGCACGACCGGCACGGCCCTCTACGCCGTTTCCGGCGACCGGGACCGGAATTCCACTGTCGGCCTGGCGGTGGTGCCGGTCGATTGGCCCGAAGACGCAGAAATCTTTGCTGCGGAAAGTCACGGGATGCTTTTGAACGATGATTTCACTGTGCTAATATCCGGAGAAATGAACGAATAAATGAAAAGCATTTTCTTCAATAACTTAGAAAGAAAAGCTTAACCAAAACACACAATGGGGTAGATCACGAAATGAAAGCCATTCAAAAACGCGCCAAGGCGCGGCTCTATGCTGCGCTGATTGCGCTGCTGGCGGTCGCCGGTCCGGCCATCGGCCAGCACGATGAAGTGGGCGCCCAGCTGCCACCAGTCGAAGAACAGGCCATTATCGACCCGGCCCAGGCCAGCGCCGAGCCAACCGGGGCGGCACCGGATTCAACGGTCACGATCCAGTCCCTGACCGGAAAACTGGGGGTTCTGGTCAACCCGGTCTACCCGCCCGAACAAGCCAGACTGGTATACCAGCCGCTGATTGATTATCTGAATGAAACCACCGAACTGGAGTTCGAATTGGTGGTCGAGCGCAACTTTCATCGCTACTGGATCAACACGCGTCGCAACGAGGTCGCACCGCTGGTGCTCGAGGATGCGCACATGGCCGCATGGCGCATGCGCAATTTCGACTATCGCCCACTGGTCAAGACGTCGAAGCCACTGACGTTCTCGCTGCTCACCAGCGGGGCATTCGCAGACGATTCGCTGAACGATTTCATCGGTCGACGGGTATCGAGCCTGCCCTCGCCAAGCCTCGGTTACCTGGTACTGGCGAGCTGGTTCGGCAATCCGCTGCAGCAGCCGCTGATTCTCTCCACGGCAACCTCCTGGCTGGATGCCGTGGAAATGGTATTTTCAGCCGAAGCCGATGCCGCGATCGCGCCCGATTACCTGGTTCAGCGCTATCCGAACCTGTACCCGGTCGAGACCTCGATCGAGTTTCCGGGATTGACGCTTTCGGCCGCACCCGATATGCCCGAGGACATCCGCCGGATCCTGGTCGAGGCGCTCGAAAAGTTACATGACGACCCCGATCACCACGCCGCGTTGTTCGAACTCGACATCGATCAGTTTATCGCCGCCGACCCGGCTGAATACGAGGGCCTGGAGGATTGGCTGTCGACTATTTTCACCCTCTAGTGGGCCACCACTATTCCTGCAACTTTCAGCGAGTCGGAAAGCGCCTGGCAAGCGCTATAGTGCGTTGCGAGCGGCAGCGTCCTTTCCAATCGACACAGTCCACCCCCAGCGTTGCATAAAATTTCGGATTCAAAAGGGCGGAGAATTGTGGTTCCGGGGGCTGCGCGCGCAGTGTTGACAACCGGAGCGTAGCTTCATCTACGTGAGGATTGGCAACGCGAGCACAGCGCCCGGACATGCTGCCATACCGGGCAGTGTAGCGGTTTTGGGCCGAAATTTTTTGCAACATTGGGGTCAAGCCGATGAGTGCTTTTCGGCTCGCCCAACGGGCGCGCGCCTGAATCGGCAAGGCCTGGCCTCAGCGCCAGGCCCGGACCAGCCCGCTAATCAGGCACCAGCCGGCCGGGCGACGATGTAGGCGATCCAGCCGGCGTCGGCATCGCCGCGCTCACTGGGTTCATAGACCCCGTCGCCCTCGCCGGTCTTCGGGTCGGTGCCTTCCCAGTACACCGTGGCGCTGGCAAACCCGGCCTCGAGCAGCAATTCGCGTATTTCCGGCAAGGTCCACAGCCGCCAGTGGTACTCGAAGGCATTGTGCAACTCGGAACCATCGGAAAATTCGAAATGGATGCAGCAGGTCATGTGCTGATTGATCGGATTGAACGCGGCCTGGTCCCAGACGTAGGTGAAATCGTCATGCTCGGTGCGTTCCTCGAGTTCACGGTGCGCCTCGTAACCCCCGAATGCATCGAGAAACAGTACGCCGTCGGACTTCAGCGCCACCAGCGCACGCCGGAAATAATCGCGTAGCAGCGAACGGGTGGTAAACAGGTAATAGCTGAAATTCATGGCCAGAACCGCATCCACCGGTTCGGTGCGGACGCTCAGCACATCGGCCTGCAGCAGTTCGACCCGCGCGCGCGCGTCCGGGTCCAGCCTGGCCAGGTGATTGCGTCTGCCCCAGTCCAGCACTTCGGCGTCCAGATCGACGCCGATGGCTCGGTGTGACTTGCCGCTTGCCACCCAGGCACAAGCGGTGTTGCCGGTGCCGCAAAAATCCTCGCGGATGAATTTCAGTTTGCGGCCGGTTTGCTCCAGGAACGTTTCGGCAACGAATTCCAGTTCGGATTCGGTGTCCTGGACGCTGGCTTCGTACAACTCGTGGCGATCGGCCCGTTCGGCCAGTGTCGCGGCCTTGTCGGTCTTGTTTTTGGGCATCTTGTTTCAGGCTCCCGGAAGGTACGGCAGGCCCGACTTCAACCGCGGATTGCGGGCCAGGCCGAGCGCAGATAGATAATCATCGACCAGATCGTCAAGACAGCGGCCACCACGATCAAGCCCCGGCCGATCTCCAGCACGGGCAAACCGAACAGGCTTTGGCCGTACAGCAAAAACCCGATGGAGGTCATCTGGAAAATGGTTTTCGACTTGCCGACCGTGGAGACCTTGACACGCGCACGCTCGCCCATTTCAGCCATCCATTCGCGCAGTGCGGAAATCGTGATTTCACGGCCCACGATCACTGCTGCGGAAATGGCGAGCAAGGTTTCGGGATGGCGCTGCACGATCAGAATCAGCGCCACGGCGACGATGAGCTTGTCGGCAACCGGATCCAGAAAGGCCCCGAACGGGCTGGTCAGATTGTAGCGGCGGGCGATCCAGCCGTCAGCCCAGTCGGTGATCGCGGCCACGATGAAGATCGCCACCGCCAGTTCATTGGACCAGGCCTGGGGCAGGTAAAACGCAACCACGAGCACCGGGATCAACACGATGCGAAGCAAGGTCAGAATTGTAGGGGCGGTCAATGACAACAGTCGGCAGATGCAAGCAGATCAGCCCACAGATATTACGCGCTTTCGTTGCCGCGTGCACAGGCAACAGCCGAATTTCAGGTCGATCAGGACAATCGCGTCGGAGCCCGACCGGGCACGCGGCCGATCAGTCGCGCAAATGCCGGTAGATGGCCTCGGCCAACTGCCGATTGATGCCGCCGACCCGGCTGATTTCTTCGACACCTGCCGCCCGTATACCCTTGAGTCCGCCGAAGTGGCTCAATAGCTTCTGGCGCCGCCTGGGTCCGACGCCGGGCACTTTCTCCAGCGGCGACTCGGTGGACTTTTTTTGCCGGCGCCGACGATGACCGTGTACGGCGAAACGGTGTGCCTCGTCCCGAATGCGCTGCGCCAGCAGGCTGGCCGGGTGATTCGGGCCCGGCACCACTTCGCGCGACTCGAGCACCCAGGTTTCGTGACCGGCCCGGCGCGCCGGTCCCTTCGAAATACCGACCACCGGAATCACGTCCAGGCCGAGTTCGGCAAGCACCGCGCGCGCGCGATCGGCCTGTCCCCGGCCGCCGTCGATCAGCACCAGCTCGGGCACGCTGGACGGATCCTCTTCGAGCAGCCGCCGGTATCGCCGGCGCAGCGCCTGCTCCATGGCCGCATAGTCGTCGCCGGGCGTGATGCCTTCGATGTTGAAGTGCCGATACAGCTTGCGCTGCATGCCGCTGTTCGTATGCACCACGCACGAGGCCACCGTTTCGGTTCCCGAAATATGACTGATATCGAAACATTCGATGCGCGCCGGCGGCACCGGCAGCTTGAGCAGATCCGCCAGGGCAGCCAGTTCAGCCCCGAGCTGATCGCGCTCGTCCCGGCGCCGCCGCAGTGAATCCACGGCATTGGCTTCGGCCATCCGCTGCCACTGGCGCCGCTCGCCGCGCACATTCGCCGAGATCCTGACCTTGCGCTTGCGCCGGGCTTCAAGCGCCTGTTGAAGCAGTTCCAGGTCGTCCGGTGCCGGCGAAACGATAATTTCCGGCGGCGGCAGGCGCTCGGCGTAATATTGACCGATGAAGGCCGACATGACCTGCTCCGGTCCGGCCATGGGGTCCAGATTGGTCGGCAGAAACACCCGGCCGCCGACATTGCGACCGCCGCGAAACTCGACCACCTGCACCGCCGCGACCGTGCCCTCGAGCGCCAGCGCAAGCACGTCGAGCTCCTCGGCGCCATCGGTCACGTACTGCCCGGACTGCACTTCCCGAATGGCCTGGATCCGGTCCCGCAACAGCGCCGCGGTTTCGAAATCCAGTGCCGTACTGGCGGCATTCATGCGCTGGTTCAGATGCTCGACCACGGTTTCGTTCTCGCCGCGCAAAAAAGCCCGCGCCGCATCGACATCGCTGGCGTAATCGGCCTTGTCGATATAAGCGACGCAGGGCGCGCTGCAGCGTTTGATCTGGTACTGCAGGCAGGGCCTGGAGCGATTGGCAAAGACACTGTCGCGGCACTGGCGAATGCCGAACAGGCGATACACCTGGTTGAGCGTCTCGCGCACCGCGCCGGCGCTGGAATAAGGTCCGAAGTATTCTCCCGGCCGGGAGCGCGGGCCACGGTAAAATCCGATTCGCGGGTAGTCCTGGTGGCTGGTGAGCCGAATCCACGGATAGCTCTTGTCATCGCGCAGGTTGATGTTGTAGCGTGGCTTGAGTGCCTTGATCCATTCGTTTTCCAACAACAGGGCTTCGGTCTCGGTGCGCGTGAGGCTCACCTCCATCGAACCGATCTTGGAAATCATCAGTTCGATGCGCCCACCCTTGTCGCGCCGATCGAAATAGCTGGACACGCGTTTTTTCAGATTGCGCGCCTTGCCCACATAAAGCGGCCGACCTTCGGCATCGCGCATCAGGTAAACGCCGGGCGAGGCGGCCAGATTGCGAACAAACGCCCGGCCGTCAAATTTCGACGGCTTTTCAGATCGATTCATTGCTGGCCAGGTTTCGACCGGTCGGCTGCCAGTTCGCGCGCCAGCTCCGCGGCGGCCGCTTCGAGCATGTCGATCACCTGGACAAAACCCTTCGCGCCACCGTAATACGGGTCGGGCACCTCGTCGAGCCCATAGCCCGGCGCCAGTTCCATCAGCAATTGAACGCGTGCCGTGCCGTCAGCGGGCCGCAGGCTTTCGATCCGCGCCAGGTTGGCCCGATCCATGCAGAAAATTCTGGAAAACCGATAAAAGTCGTCGCGCTCCAGCTGGCGCGCCAGATCGCCCGAAATATCGATACCGGCCTGCGCCGCGGCCGCGATAGCCCGGCGATCAGGGGCGTGGCCCACGTGATAATCATGCGTGCCGGCCGATTCGCTGACAAATTCCACGCCCTCAAGGCTCAGCGCGCGGTCGAAAATACCCTTGGCCGTGGGGCTTCGACAAATATTGCCCATGCAGACATACAACAGTTTTTCGTTCATGGTTTATGGTCCTGCCTGATCAAATCCGGAATCATCGTGCACCAGGTCGTCAGTCGCCCTCGATTGCACCGTGTTCACCAAACCAGCGCCGCATCGCCTCGAGATCTTCCAGTGTATCGACACCTGCAGGGATCGGTGCACAGGCCTGTTCGCAGATGATTTTCCAGCCCGCCTGCAGCGCTCGCAACTGCTCCAGCGCCTCGGCTTCGGCCAGCGCACTGGTCGGCAATTCCGACCAGCATCGAAGCGACCCGGCCCGGTACCCGTACATTCCGACATGCCGGCGGGCCAGACGTTCCGGCCAGCCAGACGCACGCATTGCCGGAATCGGGGCGCGGCTGAAATACAGCGCCAGGCCCTGGTGATCGGTCAGCAGCTTGACCACGTTCGGGTCCTGCCACTCATCACGAATGGTAATCGGCATCCACAACGTGGCCAGATCAGTCTCCGGGTGGTGCTGCAGCAGTTGCGCCAGTTGCCGAATGCACGCCACCGGCACCGCCGGCTCGTCGCCCTGCACGTTGACCACCAGCGCCGAATCGTCCAGTCCCAGCCGATCGACGGCCTCGGCCAGCCGCGAAGTGCCCGAATCGTGGTCCGACCCGGTTCGCACGACCTGGCCACCGGCGGCAAGCACGGCATCGGCGATGCGCGCATGGTCGGTGGCAACATGAACGCTTTGGGCGCCGCTGGACCGGGCCCGCTCCCAGACCCGCACGACCAGCGGCTTGCCGGCCACGTCGGCCAGCATCTTTTCCGGCAGCCGCGAAGACTCCAGGCGTGCCGGAATCAGAACGTGAAACGCAATCATGATAAAAATTCTCGCACATGGTTCAGGACTTTTTCGAGCACCGGCCCGGGCAGCCGGGCATCGACCTCGAACATGAACAGATCCTGCCGCCCACAGGGTCCAAGGCGCATGGCATCCTTGACGGTCATGACCACCGGCCCGGCAAGCGATTCGATCCAGGTCGGGGAAATGGCTTGATGGTCACCCAGCCGGTGTCTTCGCAGCGAAAAACCCCGCGCTTCCAGGTGCGAAAAGAATGGCTCGGGGTCGGCAATGCCTGCCACGGCGTCGATGGTCTGCGGCGGTTCCGGCGGCCGCAGCGACGAAGCCCCGTGCGCTTCGGGCAGCGGCTGGATACCGGTCGGTTCGATCTGAAACCGGGCCCCTCGATACTCGCCCGGCGGCAGGCTCGACGACAAGCCGGCGCCGGCATCCTTGACCAGTACCAGGTCGACACTTTCAAGGCGCCGAACCGGCTGGCGCAGTGGGCCGGCCGGCAGCAAGCGGCCATTGCCGAAACCACGTCGGCCATCGACCAGGCAAATCTCGAAGCTGCGCTGCAGGTCGACATGCTGCAGCCCATCGTCACTGACCACGACCATGGCGCCGTGCCGCCGCGCCGCCTCCAGCGCCCGGCGGCGGCGACTGCAAACCCAGACCGGAAGACCGGTTTTCAGCGCCAGTTCCAGGGCCTCGTCGCCGGACCGGGCGACCGGTGTGTCGGCCGTGACTTGCAAAGGCCGACGGGGCTCGGCTCCGCCGTAACCCCGCGAAATAATCGCCACGGCGAGACCGTTGTTTTGCAGATATTTCGCAATGGCCGCGACCACCGGGGTCTTGCCGCTGCCTCCGACGGCCAGGTTGCCGACCACGATCACCGGGCACGGCGGGCGCCCGACCGGTCGCTGCAACCTGGCCTGCGTCACTCCTCGATACAGACCTGCGGCAAGCCGCAAGGCCAACGGCGGCAGTTCCTGGCCGTACCAGATTCGCTCCAGCTTCCGGGCCACGAATTCACGCATGTTTCTCAACCCGGAGTCGACCCGAGGCCGCCTTCAGCATCGTAAAACTGGGCCTGGTACAGGCTTTGATACAGGCTGCCCGGGCGCGCCAGCAAATCGGCATGCCGACCCGACTCCACCACCCGGCCGTGATCGAGTACCACCACCTGGTCGGCGCGCTCGACCGTGGTCAGGCGGTGGGCGATGATCAGTGTGGTCCGGTTGGCCATCAGGCGCGCCAGTCCGCGCTGCACCAGTTTTTCCGACTCGGCGTCGAGCGCCGAGGTGGCCTCGTCCAGGATCAGGATCGGTGCATTCTTGAGCAGCGCGCGGGCAATCGCAATGCGCTGGCGCTGGCCGCCGGAAAGCTGGATGCCGTTGGCGCCCAGGCGCGTATCAAGCCCTTGCGGCAGCCGTTCGATGAACTCCATCGCGTAGGCATCACGCGCGGCGCGTTCGATCTGCTCGCGGCTGCAGTCGGCCAGCATGCCGTAGCGGATATTCGCCTCGATCGTGCCGTCGAACAGCACCACCTGCTGGCCGACCATGGCAATCGAGCGCCGCAACGGCGCCAGACGATAGTCGAGCAGGTCGTGACCATCGAGCAGAATTTGCCCTTCGGTGGGTCGATAAAAGCGCGGCAGCAGGCGGACCAGCGTGGTCTTGCCGGCGCCGGACCGGCCGACCAGCGCGGTCACGGTGCCCGGCTCGAGCAATAAATCGATGTCTTCGAGGGTCTTGCGGTCGGCCCCGGGATACTGAAACCAAAGCGATTTGAATTCGATTCGCCCGCTGATGCTTCCGGGCTCCAGGCGGCCGCTGTCGATCTCGGGCTCGCGATCCATGAGCTGGAAAATGCTTTCTGCTGCAGCCACACCTTTCTGGATCAGCACATGGACATTGGTCAGTCGCTTCAACGGCGGAATGCTGGCAACCATCGCCGCGAGCACCGACATGAAGATGCCGGCCGAGACTTCGGCCCGCATGAACTGGCTGCCGGCGATGATCAACAGCAGCACCACCGACAGCCCGGCGGCCAGCTGAATCAGCGACGAGGACATCAGCTGGGTGGCGCGCATCTTCAGGTGCAGCCTGCGGTTGAAATCGTTGGATACTTCGAAAGACCGGGCTTCCTGCTGCTGGCCGTCGAATATCCGGATCACTTCCTGGGCATGCACGGCCTGCTCGGTAATCTGCGTGACCGCACCCATCGAATCCTGGATATGCGTGGAGATGCGGCGAAAGCGGCGACTGACGACAAACACGACGAAAGCCACCACCGGCAGCAGCAGCAGCATGGTCATGGTCAGCCGCCAGGACTGGATCAGCATCACTGTCAGCAATCCGATCACGATCAGCGAATCGCGCACCACGCCGATCAATGCCGTGGTCGCCGCCTGGGCCACCTGCTCGGTGTTGTAGGTCAGGCGCGAAATCATCGTGCCGCTGCCTTCGAGCTCGAAATCGGCGAACGGCAAAGTCAGGTAACTCTGGAACAAATTGCGTCGAAGGTCGGCAATCAGGCGCCGGCCAATCCACTCCATGCCGTACATGCCACCGAAATTTCCGATCACCCGCATGACGACCGCGGCCATGACCAGCGCCGGCAACGCCAGGCTGAAGCTCGGCGTCGAGGACACCAGGGTTTCGTCGATCAAGGGTCGCAGCAAATAGATGAACAGCGTCTGCCCGCCGGCGTCCAGCGCCACGGCCAGCAAGGCCAGGAAAAACACCAGCCGGTGGGCCATCAGAAAACCAAGCAATCGCCGATACACCGACGCTGCCGGCACGCGCTCGCTCACGGATCGTTCCCGTCGTCCTGGACCGTCGCAATGGTCAGGCGCTGGATGCCTTCGGCGGCGGCCGCATCCATTGCACGCACTACCAGCCGGTGCGTCGTCTCGCCATCGGCGCGGATGACCAGCACCGCGTCCGGCGTCTCGGCAAACGCCTGGCCCAATGCAAGCTTGAGTGTTTCGCTTCGTGTATCGACCAGCATCCTGTCGCCGATAAAATATTCGCCGGATTCGGTGATCACCAGTTCAACGCGTTCGGGCAGCGATTCCTCTTGCGAGGTCGAGGCCTCCGGCAATTCCACGCGCAACAAGGCCTGGCGTTCGAAGGTCGCCGATACCATAAAAAATATCAGCAGCAAAAAAACCACGTCGATCAACGAAGTCAGGTTGATTTCGGGTTCCTCGTCCTGCTCGGCCTGTAACCGCATCGGCTATCTCCAGCCAAGTTCCGAACGGCGCAGCTGGCGGTTGCCGTGCTCGATATTGTTGATCAACTCCAGCGCCTGCTGCTCCATGCCGATCACGTAGGCGCGCACCTGGCCACGAAAATACCGATAGAAGAAATACGTCGGAATTGCCACCGTCAAACCGGCCGCGGTCGTGATCAATGCCTCTGAAATGCCGCCGGCCAGCGGTCCGGGATCGCCGACGCCGGCCTCCATGATGGCGCTGAACACCTTGATCATGCCGATGACGGTGCCCAGCAGACCCAGCAAGGGCGTAATCCCGGCAATCGTACCCAGCGTATTGAGAAAGCGTTCCAGTTCATGCACGACATGCCGTCCGGTGTCTTCGACGGCCTCCTTGACGACTTCACGGGCACGGTCGCGGTTGTCCAGCGCCGCGGCCAGCACACGCCCCATCGGCGAACTGCGGCGCAGTGCTTCGATGTGCTTGCGGTCGAGTTCGCGCTGGCGCGCCCAGGCCGAAACCTTTTCGGCAATGCCGGGCGGAAATACGCGGCGCCGACGCAACATCCAGGCGCGGTTCAAGATGATGGTCACGGCCAGCACCGAACACAAAACGATCGGCGCCATCAGCCAGCCGCCGGCCAAAACAATTTCAAGCATCGCCTGCAATCCTGCGCGTCATCAGCTGAGCATGATAACGGAGTCTGCCGGCGAACAAGCCGTTGAAGAAGCCGCAACCCCGGCTGTTCAGCTTCCTCTCGGCGTCGGGGCCGGCACTCGATCGAGCGCCAGCCGTTGGCGACAGGCTTCCGATGCGCGCCAAAACCGCCGGTTTTTGATCACCTGGGCTTCAAGCAGCGCCGGTACCTGTTGCCGAAAGCTAAGCCGCAGCGCACCGCAATCGGCGCTCGTCAGCACGGCTGCACCGGTCTTTTCGACCCGCTCGATCGCTTCTGCATGCGGCAAACCGCGCCGGTTGAATGCCGCAACGGGGATCAGCGCCCAGCGCGGATCAATCGCCGCCAGCCAATCGGCGTCGAAGCCGTCGCGGTGGCCCGAACCCGGGAGCACGACGGCATCAACCGGTGCGGCCCGGCCGTTGGCCAGCAGACGCCGGGTCACGGTGGCACCGATCCCGCCGGTCATCAACAAGCTGCCGGCCGCCGAGCGCACTTCGAGCACGCAGCTCGAATCGCCGCCCAGGTCCGGCAACCGCGGCGATGGGTGCAAAAAAAGAAATTCCACGCCGTCGGCGCGCCACGAGCGCCCCGGAGCGCAGCGCTGACCCGGGCCGTCGAAGGATGCAAAAAGGTTCGCATCCGGCCACAACGCCCGGGCGCCGGCCAGCCCGCCGGAATAATCGCGGTTGCGGTGCGACACGACAATGGTGTCGACGCCGGCGGCACCGGACTGGCGAAGCAGCGGCGCAATCGTCGAGTCAACCAGGTTCGCCCGGGCCCCATCGCCGGGGCCGGTATTGAACAGCAGCGTATGGTTTTTTGTACGCACGATCACCGCCTGGCCGTCGCCGAGATCGGGTACCAGGACATCGAATTCGCCGTTCCCGAGTTCACTTGCGGGCGGAAAAAGCAGCGGCAGCACCAGCACGGCCCCCAACGGACGCGCCGGCCAGCCGCGAGGTGCAAGCAGCCAGGCCGCACCGGCGGCGGCCAGAATGATGGCCAGCAAGCCCGGACTCGCTCGATTCGGCAAGCTCCAGCCGGCAAATCGCGCGTCGAGCTCGGCCAACCAGCCAAGGCCGGTCAACAGCAGGCGAAGCCCCTGCTCGGACGCTGCCAGAACAGCCTCCGCCGGCAGACCGGCGGCAAACAACACCAGCGCCAGCAACAACAGCGGCAGCACCCAGAAGCCGACCAGTGGAATGGCCAGCAGGTTGGCCAGCAGTGCCGCCGGTGCCCATTGATGGAAAATCCCGATGTTCAGTGGCAGCAAGCCGATCGCCAGGACCCATTGCGCGCGCAGCAGCCCGACCACCCAGCCACCGGCGTCGGCGCGCCAGGCAAAGCTCCAGATCAATACCGCAACCGCAGCGAAGGACAGCCAGAAACCGATCGACAACGGCGCCAGCGGATCGAACAACAGGACCGCCAGCAAGGCCAGCACCAGTGCATGGCCTGGCCGAATCGGACGGCGCCACAGGATTGCCCCGAAGCCGGCCAGCAGCATGATCAGCGCGCGCTGCGTCGGCAGGCTGAAGCCGGCCAGGGCCGCGTAGCCCAGTGCTGCCAGCAAGCCTGCGACCAGCATCGCCCGCTTGCGCTCCGGCAACAGCCGACCAAACAGAGCCGTGGTTGCAAAAACGCCGGCCAACAGCCCGACCAGGGTTGCGACCATGCCCACATGCAGCCCCGATATCGACAACAGGTGCGCAGTTCCGGTCCGCCGCAGGCGATCGTTCAAGTCGGCCTCCATCGCCGAGCGATCGCCCACGGTCAGGGCCCGGTGAAGTGCGGCGACTTCCAGATCCACGCTTTCGGCCTGCAGCCAGTCTGAAAAACGCTGCCGCAGACGGTCCGGCGCAGCGGTCCATGAACCCGGCCCGACCCGCTCGGCTGCAACAATACGCCCGGTCGCACCGATGCCGCGAGCGACCAGGTATTGCTGATAATCGAACAGGCCCGGGTTGAGCCGGCCGCGCGGCGGCTCCAGCGTCACCCGCAGGCGCCAGTCCTCGCCGGGACGAAACCAGTCCAGCGGCCGATACCAGGACAGCAGGATGCGCGCCGGTACGCCTGCCTGGCGGGCGCTGCGATCGCTTCGAATTTCAATCCGCGCGCGCCCACCCTGCTGCTGCGGCAAGCCCACCACGCGCCCCACCAGTTCAACCGTCTCGCCGACCCGCTCGGCCGGCCAGGCGCGGTGCTCGAACCACAGGGCGTGACAGGAAAACCACAGCATGCCGATCGGAAACGCCGCCCAGCAACGCCAGCCAGGCAGTCGCCAAAGTAGAACAAGGCTCAACAAGAACAAGATGGCCAGTGCCGGCCAGGATGGCAACACCGGCAGGGCCGCAGCGACCAGCACGCCAAAGCAGAACAACGCCGCGGCCCGGCCCGTCGCGCCTGGCGCAAAAGCCTCGGAGCCGCTGATCACGGCTCTACAAGCTCATGGCTTCATAAACTGATCGTTTCATTGGCGCATCGATTCATCGACCCGCTCAGCGCACATCGAGCAACACGCCACGCGACATTTCCAGGCGTCGATCCATGCGCGCGGCCATTTTCGGGTCGTGCGTGACCACGATGAAACTCGTGCCGAGGGACCTGTTCAACTCCAGCATCAACTCGTAGACCGATGCTGCGGTTTTCTCGTCCAGGTTGCCGGTCGGCTCGTCGGCCAGCACGCAGGCCGGGCGGTGAATCAGCGCCCGGGCCACTGCGGCGCGCTGACGTTCACCACCGGACAACTCGCCCGGCTTGTGGCTGAGCCGCTCACCCAGGCCGACCTGCGCCAGCAGGCTGCCGGCCTCGTCGAGCGCCTCGCGGGCCGGGCGGCCGGCGATCAACAGCGGCAGGGCAACGTTTTCAACGGCGCTGAATTCCGGTAAAAGGTGATGGAATTGATAGATGAAGCCCAGGTGCCGGTTGCGGATGCGGCCGCGTTCGCGTTCGGACGCCCGAATCATGTCGTGGCCGGCCACCTGTACCGAGCCGCTGCTCGGATCGTCCAGCCCGCCGAGAATCTGCAGCAGCGTGCTCTTGCCGACGCCGGAGGCACCGACAATCGCGATCTGTTCGCCATGCGCGATATCGAGATCGATGCCCTGCAGAACCTCCAGCGCGGTCCGTCCCTGGTCGAATCTTCGCGTCACGCCGCGACAGCGAATCACCGGTTCACTCATAACGAAGCGCCTCTGCCGGCCGGGTCTGCCCGGCGCGCCAGGCCGGGTACAGCGTCGAAATCAACGACAGCACCAGCGCCAGCGACGAAAACCGAACCACGTCCTGCCAATGCAGGTCGGATGGCAAATCGGAAATGTAATAAATATCGGCGGATAGAAACTGGGTGTTGAGCAACTGTTCCAGCGCCGCGACAATGCTTTCCACGTTCAGCGCCAGCACGATGCCGCCGGCCGTGCCGATCAGGGTCCCGATGACGCCGATCATCATCCCCTGAACGATGAATACCCGCATCACCGCACCCGGACTCAGGCCCATCGTCTTGAGAATCGCGATATCGGCCTGTTTGTCGGTCACCAGCATCACCAGCGTGGAGATGATGTTGAACGCCGCCACCACGATAATCAGCGACAGGATGATGAACATCACCGTCTTTTCCATCTGGACTGCCCGAAACCAGTTCGCGTGCTGCTGCGTCCAGTCCCGAACCCGGTAGAAGCCCGGCAGTTCGTCGGCCAGGCTCAGCGCGATGGATCGGGCACGAAACAGATCTTCGAACTCCAGCCGAACACCGGTCACGCCGTCACCGGTGCGAAACAGCGCCTGCGCATCTTGCCAGTGCACGATCGCCAGCGCGCTGTCGAATTCGTGTACCCCGGCCTCGAAAATTCCGGCGACCGTGAAACGCCGAACCTGCGGCATGACACCGGCTGCGGTTGCGCGAATTTCGGGTGCAAAGATCGTCACCGGGTCGCCGGGTCCGACGCCCAGGCTCGAGGCCAGGCCGACGCCCAGTATCACCTGCCAGCGCTGGTCGTCGAGATCCGACAGCGAACCGCTGATCAGGTGCTCACCGATGTCCGAAACCTGGACTTCCAGTTCCGGATCGATGCCGCGAACCAGCGCACCGGACACGCCGCGTCCCTTGAGCAGGGTTTCCTGCTCGACGAACGGCGCTGCCCCCAGCACTTGCGGATTCTGCCGCGCGCGTTCGATCAGATCTCGCCAATCCTCGAACGGCCGGTCCCAGGTCGACACCGTGGCGTGCGAAACCATGCCCAGGATTCTCTCGCGCAATTCCTTCTCGAAACCGTTCATCACCGAGATCACGGTAATCAGGATGGCGATGCCCACGGCAATCCCGGCCATCGAGATCAGCGAGATGAACGAGATGAAATGATTGCGCCGCTTGGCGCGCAGATAACGCAGCCCGATCGCGATGCTCAGCGGTTGAAAAATCAAGTCCGGATGCTCCGGTGGTTCATGGCGTTGGTCCCCAAGGTCACTTCAATTGATCCAGCACTCGACCGAGATCGGCCGGAAGCGGCGCGGAAAAGACCTGCTCTTCGGGCCATTTCAGGCGCAAATAGCCGGCGTGCAGAAACAGACGGCGCAGACCGACCGGCGCTGGCAGCGCATTGTAACGAGCATCGCCGGCAATCGGTGCACCCAGGTACTGGGCATGCACGCGAATCTGGTGGGTTCGGCCGGTTTCAATCCGCACTTCGACAAAATCATGGCGCGCAAAGCGCCGCAGCAGCCGAAAGCTCGAGCGCGCCTGGCTGCCCTCGGCGTCGATCACGACCCGGTGCTGGCCGCTGGCGTCGCGAATTTTCCTCAGCGGCTGGTCGACATCGATCCGATCGTCCGACAAGTGACCGTCGAGCAAGGCCAAATAGCGCTTTTCGATACGCTGCTCGACAAACGCACGCTGCAGTTCGGCAGCACTTCGACGGCCGATGGCAAACACGATCAGTCCGCTGGTTTCGCGGTCCAGGCGATGCGCGGGAACCGCCTCGGGCTCGATCCTTGCGACCAGGTCGTTCAGACCAAAGGCCAGCCCGGTGCCGCCCTGCACCGCCAGCCCAGAGGGCTTGTCGATGACCATGTATTCGGCCTGGCGATGCACGATCGATGAACGAATGCGCTCAATCAATTCGATCGGCAGCCTGGCCGGCGGCGGTTGGTCGATGCGAACCGGGGGAATTCTGACCCGGTCGCCGGCAGCGAGCTTGCGCATCGGCTTGACCCGTCCGCCGTTGACACGCACCTGGCCCGAGCGGATCAAGCGGTAGACCAGCGCGCGCGGCACCTGGCCCAATTCGCGCAAAAGAAAATTGTCCAGGCGCTGGCCGTGCCGATCCTCGTCGATCACGGCCTCACGTGCTCGCCGGGGCTCGTCAGTCATGAAAAATGCCTTGCTTTTGGGGGTTGGGCGGCGTCCGATCAGGCCGGCGTGCTCAGGCCGGCAATTAAACCCATAAATTGCCGAACAATGGAGATTGGAGTATACTTGCACAGGCGAATGGCGAGTGATCCCGATTCAAATTCGGATTGCGCGCTACTTGCTTGCGGTCCGCTCGCGAATGCGCGGTTGTCTCTGGCAGAAAAACAACCTGACCACCGCGTCAACATGCGAACGCTGCGACTGACAGCAGCATTTCAATGGAACCGAATTCCGCTGTTCCCAGTCTATCTGCTCGCCTCTTTACAGGGCCTGTGGTCGGGTGGAGTTGAGTCCGTTTCGAAATGCCGGCAGTCGCGCCGAACCGAGTCAAATTACGCGCCGTCGGCCCCCAACAGGTCGACTGGCAACCAGACAACCCGACGCTCCCGGCGAAAACACCAAGAACAAGCAGCCCGGGACCTCCAGCATGCGGAATGGCGTACTGGAAGCCGAGCGATCATGGCTCGCACGGGAGCGTTTTGCAGGAATAAACAATACTAATGAAACGAATGCTGATCAACGCGACTCAACCCGAAGAGTTGCGTGTTGCCATCGCCGATGGCCAGAACCTGGTCGACCTCGATATCGAGGTGCCGGCCCAGGAACAGAAAAAATCAAACATCTACAAAGCCAGAATCACGCGGGTCGAACCCAGTCTCGAAGCCTGTTTCGTCGAATTCGGCTCCGAGCGTCACGGTTTTCTGCCGCTCAAGGAAATTTCCCGGGAGTATTTCTCCGAATCGGCAGCCAGGGCACTGGATGCCGGCGAGCGGGTCGACATCAAGGATGCCGTCTCGAGCGGCCAGGACATCATCATCCAGGTCGAAAAGGAAGAGCGCGGCACCAAGGGTGCGGCGCTGACGACCTTTATCAGCCTGGCCGGGCGATACCTGGTGCTGATGCCGAACAATCCGCGCGCCGGCGGCGTGTCGCGCCAGGTGACCGGCGACGAACGCAAATCCATAATCGACGCGCTGCGCAGCCTAGAGGTACCCGACGACATGGGGCTGATCGTCCGCACCGCCGGGGTCGGGCGCGAACTGGAAGACCTGCAGTGGGATTTGAACTACCTATTGCAGCTTTGGGAAGCGATCCACACGGCAGCCGAGTCGCGCAAGGCACCGTTTTTGATCTACCAGGAAAGCAACGTCATCATCCGCGCCCTGCGCGACCACCTGCGCGACGACATCGGTGAAATCCTGATCGATTCGGAAGCCATTTTCGAAGATGCGCGCGAGTTTCTACAGCAGGTCATGCCACACAACCTGCGCAAGCTCAAGCTCTACAGCGATGAAACGCCGTTGTTTTCCCGCTTCCAGATCGAGAGCAAGATTGAATCGGCGTTCGCGCGCGAAGTGCGCCTGCCCTCGGGCGGCGCGGTCGTGATCGATCATACCGAGGCCCTGCTTTCGATCGACATCAACTCCTCGCGCGCCACCAAGGGCGCCGATATCGAGGAAACGGCGCTGCAAACCAACCTGGAGGCGGCCGAGGAAATTGCGCGCCAGCTTCGCCTGCGCGATCTCGGCGGGCTGGTGGTCATCGATTTCATCGACATGAACAGCCGCGACGCGCAACGCCAGGTCGAAAACCAGCTGCGCGAAGCGATGCGCGTCGACAAGGCACGCGTGCAGATCGGACGCATCTCGCGTTTTGGCCTGCTTGAGCTTTCGCGCCAGCGCCTGCGCCCGTCGCTGGGCGAATCCAGTCACATCACCTGCCCGCGCTGCGACGGTTATGGTTCGATCCGTTCGGTCGAATCAACGGCGCTGGCAATCATTCGGCTGGCCGAAGAAGAAGCGATGAAGGACAACACCGGCCGGGTCATCATTCAGGCGCCCATGGCGGTTGCCAACTTCCTGCTCAACGAAAAGCGCAGCGTCGTGGCAAGCATCGAAAAGCGCAACGACACGCCGCTGACGATCGTCGCCAACCATCTGCTGGAAACGCCGCGCTATGATATCCAGCGCCAGCGCACCAGCGAGGCCGGCGACGAACCCAGCTACACGCTGGCCGGCAAGGAAGAAATCGAGCCGGTCGTGACCGAAGAAGATGTACAGGCCGGCATCGCCAACCGCGAAGAGCCTGCGGTCAGCGTCATGCGCCCCTCGCAACCGGCCCCAACGCACGATGAAAGCGGCTGGACCGCCTTCACCAAGTGGCTGCGCAATCTTTTCGGCGCCGACCAGTCCGAAGCCAAGCCGGAGCCATCGACACGCAAGCCCGCACCCGCCGGCGGCGGCAAGAAGCGCCCTCGCAAGTCCGGCCCCGGAACCAGACAGGGCCAGGAGCAGGGACGCAAAGGCGGCGACAGACCATCGGGCACGCGTGGACAAGGTAAGCCCAAGCCCAGCAGAGGCCGCAACGAGGGCCACAAGCCCGAAGCGGCCGAATCCGAGGAGGAAAAAAAGCAGCAGAGCCCCGACCAGACCCGCAACGCACCGACGCAAAAGCTCGGTGGCGATGATGATCAAGGACCTGGCACGCGGGGCAAGAAGAAAAGAAGACGCAGAGGCGGCAAGAAGCGCCGTAATCGCAATACCACGGGCGATGCCACAGACACCGGTTCGGCTTCGGACGACCCCTCGTCGCGCCAGGATGTGGATGCGTCAGCGTCTCCAGAACAAGCCGCTGAGTCAAATCAGGGCGGTAGCCGGCAAGAACCGCGCGAGAAACATCAGGCACAAGCCAGGCCAGACCATAGCGAACCGGCACAAACCGCTGGCGTCGATGCTGAACACTCGTCGGAACAGCCCGGCAACCGGGCAAGCGGCGACGCCGAAGGCAAACCGGATGCGTCGCAATCCAAAGACCGCAGCGGCAATCGCGCATCGCCGGCCCCGGTACAAGCCGCCGAGCCCGCTTCGGAAGGCCGCGAGCCGGCCAGCGAAACCGTGTCGGAGCCAAAACCGGCCGAGCCGGTTCAACGCCCTGTTTCGGAAATGGATCAGCCGGCCAGCCAGGCTCAGGCGCCGCGCCAAGACCAGTCGCCGGCACCGTCGAACGCCCCCTCAAGCAGCCCGGATAGCGATTCGGGTGCCACCGAGGCAGCTGATCGTCCCGAACAAACCGCGAAAAAAACACGGCCTGTCCGCAAGCGCCGGCCGCGCAAATCCGATGCTGAGTCCAGTCGAAGCAAGGCTTCAGGCGAGCCTGCAGGGACCGAAAACGAGCCAAAGGCCAAGCCCGTTCAACGCCAGTCCGGCTTGTTCGAGCTCGAAAGCGGCGCGCCAGGCACGCAGACTGAACCGCGCAAGGAAACCGACAAGGCCGTCACCACGCCGGCGGCCGACCGCAGTCTGCCGGATCCGTCTTCAGGCAACGCCGAGCAAGCTTCGCAACGCAAACCTGTTGACAAAGACGATCAGGGCGACGATCAGTCAAAGCGGTAAATCGAAGCCCGGGCAAGGCTGATGGATGCACCCGCTCGATCGGAGCGGGTGCCGGTCATTCGGCATTCAGCCGCCGGGATCTGGATTTTGCAGGGGTCTGGAGTATCAGGCGTTCGGAGAAAACTTCGAAAACTTTGGGAATCGCGGGTCAGTAGTCGTTTTCGATAATGTCGTGCCGAATCGCCTCGCGCAAAAGCGCGACCGAGCTGTCGACGCCGATCTTGTCGAATATTCGATACTTGTGCGTGGAAATGGTCTTCGGGCTGACGTTCATGCGCTCGGCGATCGCGTTTGACTTCAAACCCTTGGCCAGCATCAACGCCACCTCGAGTTCGCGCGGCGTCAGCTCCTGGAACGGCGACTGCGGCGTGCCCGGCAACAGCGACATTGCCACCTGCTGTGCGATTTCCGATCCGATATAGCGCTCGCCGGCCGCCACCTTGCGAATGGCGCGGATCAATTCTTCCGAGTCACAGGCCTTGGTCAGGTAGCCGGCCGCGCCCATATCCAGCAGGCGCGCTGGAAACGGCGCCTTGGTGTGCGCAGTCAGCGCAACGATCCGGACGTTCGGCGTCGCCTGCAGAATTCTTTCGCTGGTTTCAAAGCCCGAAAGACCCGGCAAACCGATATCCATCAGGATAAGATCGGGCTTGTGCTCGCGGTTGAGCTGGATGGCACGCTCGCCACTGGCCGCCTCACCCACGATTTCAATTCCCCCGGCATCTTCAATGATGTTTCTCAATCCGGTACGGACAAGATGGTGGTCGTCTACGATTAGCAGCCTGATCATTCGAAAGCGGTTCCCTCACGCAACAAGCAAAGTCATTGCCGCGCCGTTATAGATCGAAACTTCCAGATCATCGACTTTAACCGAATTTCAATTGAACATTAGAGTTAATTTAACGTTGGCGGCGCTCCACAACTGATTTGTCCATGTGCCGGCCTGTACCCGCCCGAATCACCACCGCTTCGTCACGGTGCGCCGTGAGTCCGCCAGAGCCTGTCGGACTTTACCCCAACCTTTGCATTGAATTTCGGCCCAAAACCGCTACGCTGCCCGGTATGGCAGCATTTCCGGCGGCTGTGCTCGCGTTGCCAATCCTCATGTAGCGTTAAGCTATGTTCCGGTTGTCAACACTGCCCGCAGTCCCCGGAAACACGACTCTCCGAGCTTTTGAATCCGAAATTTTGTGCAGCGTTGGGGTTTCTCTGATCGGTGGGTAAAAAGCCGGACCGGGCGCGAAAGAGCCACCCGGTGGTTCATTCGACCGCGTATGTCGGTCGCGCCGGAACGTCAGCCTGCAAGCCGACCCGGCCTCAGACGTGGCTGTCGATCGGCTGGTAGCCGTTGTCCACGCCCTTGGTGACGATCGCAACGGCATTGTGCGGATGAAGGCTTTCGAAATGGCTGCAGCGCGCCCAGAAATCCAGGATCCGCTCGTCGCTGTCCAACGCCAGCCTGACCCTGCGACCGGCGTCCTCGCAAAACATCAGGTTCTGGCCGTTCAGGCGGGCAAACTCCTGCTCGTCCTCGCGCTTGACCGCGGTTTGCACCGGCGTTTTCAGAGATCCTTCGATCAAGTCAATCAACTCGATGAACGGAAAGGCTTCAAAGGTCGGCGCCAGGCGCAAGCGGATGTTGGCGCTCGAACGCTGGCTGTGCGGCGTGGCCATGATCCCCTGCTCACTGCCCAGCCAGTTCACCAGCCGTTCTCGATCAATTTGCTCGCCGGGTCCGAAATCCTTCTCGAATTGCTGTTGTATCAATTGGCGTGCCAGCGCGGCTGAACAGGGACAAGTACTCGAATAGGTGGCTTCGAAAGCAAGCTCAAGACCAAATTGCCGGCCCTCAAGGCTTGCAATGATGCTGAATGGATAACCCCTCCAGCCCGAGTTATCGCTGGCCAGCGCCTTGCGCCGAACCTGGTATTCGAAATCGATGCGAACCAGTGCGCGCGTGCTCAAATCAGCATGCGAATCGAGGAAATCGCGCAGCAGATGGCGCAATGCCATTGGCGTCAAGGTGTGTTCAGCCAGCGCGCGATCGAGATGAAGGTACAGCCGCGACATGTGAATGCCGCGAGCATCGGGATCGGTCAGGTTTACAAATGCGCTGACCCGGGCCGGAGTCTGCACCATTTCACCGCCAGGTGCGGTCAGGCGCACCGGCACTTCGATATGGTTCATGCCGACCCAGTCGAGCTTGCCGGCAAGTTGCCGGTGCGGTTGCGAGGCGATGTCGGGCATCTTATGCTGTTTCACATCCATTTACGATTCCTTGGGATTGACGAGTCGATTTACAACGCCTTTCAGCGCGACCGGAGTATGGCCGATCGATCATCAACGTCCGGTGATGCCAACGAATTCGCGTTTTTGGTGAAACGCTGACTAAAAACTGGTCGGAGCGGGGAGATTCGAACTCCCGACCCCCACAACCCCATTGTGGTGCGCTACCAGGCTGCGCTACGCTCCGATTCCAGTGCCGGCATTATACCGGTTGCCGACCGATCTGTCGGGCTGATGAAGCCGAGTATGATTCAGCCCGTATGCCTCATGACCTGTTCTACTGCAAAGAACTGATGAACGATAATCCGGGCTCAGCGCCGAAGAACCTGTAAAACCTCCTCGAGTTCGCCACGCAACTGGCGGATCAACTGCTGGCTGCGCGAAACGTCGCCAAGCGCCGTTTCGCCTTCAAGGCGCTGCCGGGCGCCCAGGATGGTAAACCCCTGCTCATGCAGCAAGGAACGGATCTGACGGACCATAATGACATCATGGCGCTGATAGTAGCGGCGGTTTCCGCGTCGCTTGACCGGTTTGAGCTGCGGGAATTCCTGCTCCCAGTATCGAAGAACGTGCGGTTTGACCGCGCACAATTCGCTGACTTCACCGATCGTGAAGTAGCGCTTTGCCGGTATCGGCGGCAGCTCGCGATTACTCCCCGGATCCAGCATAGGCCTCCACCCTGCCGCGCAGTTTCTGGCCCGGCTTGAACGTTACGACACGACGCGCCGAGATGGGTATCTCTTCACCCGTTTTGGGGTTGCGCCCCGGGCGCGGGCTTTTGTCGCGCAGCTGAAAGTTGCCGAAGCCGGAGAGTTTGACGTTTTCACCGGCCTCGAGTGCATCGCGAATGGCTTCAAACCAGGCATCGACGAACTCCTTGGCCTCACGCTTGTTGAGCCCCACTTCCTCAAACAAATTATTTGCCAGGTCGGCCTTGGTCAGTGCCATTCAGTTTACCCTCTTAGTCGAATATTACACTCTCGCTTTAGCGATTCCATGACCGTCACTACAATCGAATCGACTTCTCCGTCGGTAAGAGTGCGCGAAACATCACGAAGAATCAAGCCTATAGCGAGGCTTTTGCACCCCGATTCTATCTCTTTTCCCTGATAATTATCGAAAATAATACACTCTTCCAGCAGCGCCCCCGCCACCTTCTGTGACACTTTCTTCAGTTTCGAAGCTGGAACCGACTCGGGAACGATCAACGCCAGGTCGCGTCGAACCGCCGGAAACCGCTGCAAGCCACGGTATTCGGGCACATCGCGTTCACGCATCGGCAAAAGCGCCATCTCGGCGACGAACACCCCGACTTCAAGCCCCAGTTTGCCGGCCACGGCCGGGTGCATCTGGCCGGCCCAGCCGACGAGCTCGCCGTCGATCAACAGTTCCGCGGACTGGCCGGGATGCAGCCAGTCGCGCGGCGCGGCCCTGTATTCAAGCGCATCGGGCGCATGACCGAGACAGCGCCAAAGCTGCTCCAGCTCACCCTTGAGGTCAAAAAAATCCACACCACGACGCTTGATGTGCCAGCTTTCCGGGGCCGCATCGCCGGCGACCAGCAAGGCCAGTCGCTCGGTTTCCAAAGGCTGATCACCGCCGGAAAAGACGTGGCCGATCTCGTAAAGCTTCAATCGCGATTGCTGGTGGCGAAGATTGCTCGATGCGGTGCGCAACAGGCCAGGCAACAGACCGGTGCGCAGGACCGCCAGCTCCTGGCTCAGCGGATTCGCCAGCGGCTGGGCCGTGTCAGCCATCGACAGGCGTTCCAGCTCGGCATTCGATACGAAGCTCCAGGTCAGGATTTCCTGAAAGCCGCGCGCCTGAAGCGAGGCCCGCAGCAGTTGCATCGAGGCCATGCGCTCACTGAGCACGATCGCGCGAAGGCGGCCGCGCGGCGCCCGCGACGGCAGCTTGTCGTAGCCGACCAGACGCGCAATTTCCTCGATCAGATCGACTTCGATCGAAAGGTCGCAGCGCGCCGAAGGCGGTCGCACCCGAAATCCGCCGGCGATGGTTTCCAGCCGCATGCCCAGGCGCTCGAGCACCTGCTCAACCTGGACCGACTCCAGCGAGGTGCCCAGCAGTTTGTTGACCCGCGCGGTACGCAATTCGATCACCGGCGTTTCCGGCATGTACTCGGGCTTGGAAACGTCCATGATCGGCCCGGCCCGACCACCGGCGATTTCGACGATCAACTGGGTCGCCCGTTCGATTGCCGTTTGCTGCAGTCGCGGGTCGACGCCACGCTCGAAGCGGTGCGCGGAATCAGTTGCCAGGCCCAGCCGGCGTCCCTTGCCGATAATGCTGGCCGGGTTGAACCATGCCGATTCCAGCAGGATATCGCTGGTGCCCTCACCGACCGCAGAATCCGCACCACCCATGATGCCGGCCAGTGCCAGCGGCCGGCGGTGGTCGCAAATCAGCAGCATGTCGTTGTCGGGTTCGATCTGCTGGCCGTCGAGCAGCGTGATGCGGTCGCCTTCGACCGCCCGACGCACGCGAATGCCGCCCTCGATCGCATCCAGGTCGAAAGCATGCATCGGCTGTCCCAGTTCCAGCAGAACGTAATTGGTGGCATCGACGATGGGCCCGAGGCTGCGCAAACCGCAACGCTCCAGCCGCTGAACCATCCACGCCGGGGTGGCCGCTGCCGTGTCGACACCTTCGATGATCCGACCCACGTAGCGGGAGCAGTCCTGCGGGTCCAGCAATTCGATATCCAGCCTGCGCGTGCCGGTCGCCGGCTGGGGCTGGATGACCGGTTCGCGGCAATCCAGCCCGGTCAGCGCCGCAAACTCGCGGGCGATGCCTCGAATCGAGAGACAATCGGCGCGATTGGGGGTCAGATCCAGCTCGATGATCTGGTCGGGCAGCCCCAGCGCCTGACTGACGGCCTGGCCGACAGCGGCATCTTCGGGCAATTCCAGCAGGCCATCGGCGGCTTCACCGACACCCAGCTCCGGCGCCGAGCACAGCATGCCGTTCGAGGCGATGCCGCGAAGACGGGCCGGCTTGATTTTCATGCCGTTGGGCAGCGTGGTGCCGACCGTTGCCAGCGGCGCCTTGAGGCCGACCCGCGCATTCGGTGCGCCGCAGACGATGGTGACGCTGTGTTCGCCGCCAAAATCAACCTCGCAGACCTTCAGCCGATCGGCATCGGGATGCGGCCGGCAATCGCTAATCAACCCGACCACGACGCCGTCCAGACCCTCGCCGATCGCGCTGATCTCATCGACTTCCAGGCCGGCACCGGTCAAAAGATCGGCAACCTGTTCGGCCTCCAGATCGCTCGGCACCCATTGCTTCAGCCAATTCAAGCTAAACCGCATCGATTTCCCCGTTGATCAAACAGTAGTCAAACCGCAACGACAAGCTGCCGCTAGCGGAACTGGGCCAAAAAGCGCAGGTCGTTGTCGAAGAACAGGCGCAGATCGTCGACCCGGTAGCGCAGCATCGCGAAACGCTCCACGCCCAGGCCGAAGGCATACCCGGTGTAGCGCTCGGAATCGACGCCGCAGTTTTCCAGCACGCTGGGATGGACCATGCCGCAACCGAGCACTTCCAGCCATCGACCGGTACTGCCATCGGCGTTGCGCCAGCGAATGTCGACCTCGGCCGACGGCTCGGTAAACGGAAAATACGAGGGCCTGAGACGCATTTCCAGCTCATCTTCGAAATAGGCGTTCACAAAGGTCGACAGCAGCCCCTTGAGGTCGGCAAAGGTCACGTCATCGTCGACCAGCAGCCCTTCGACCTGGTGAAACTGCGGCGTGTGGGTCTGGTCCGAATCGCTGCGAAACACGCGCCCGGGCGCCACGATGCGCACCGGCGGCGGCTGGGTTTTCATCACCCGGATCTGCACCGGCGAGGTATGCGTCCTGAGCAAACGTCCGTCGGGCAGGTAAAAGGTATCGTGCATTGCCCGTGCCGGATGGTGCGGCGGAAAATTCAGTGCTTCAAAATTGTGGTAATCGTCTTCGATCTCGGGCCCGTCGGCGACGGCAAATCCGAGCCCGCGGAAAATCTCGAGAATACGGTCCATGGCCCGGGTGACCGGATGCGCCCCGCCCGGGTCGACATCACGACCGGGAAGCGTGACATCGATCGTTTCGCCGACCAGGCGCCGATCCAGTGCCTCGCGTTCGAGTTCGAGCTTGCGCGCATCGATGGCACCGGCCAGCTCGCGCTTGACTTCGTTGACCCGCTGCCCGGCCTCGCGCCGCTGGTTCGCGGGCAACTGGCCGAGGCTCTTGAGCTCCGAGGTCAGCCGGCCTTTCTTCCCCAGCCAGGCCACGCGCACCTCGTCGAGCGCACGCAAGTCGGCCGCGCCGGCCACTTCGGCCAGCGCGGTTTCGAGCATTGCAACATGATCCGGACCGGCCATTACCGCCGGCCCGCTCAGGACAACTGGGCCTGGGCTTTCTCTGCCAGCACCTTGAAGGCCACCTTGTCGTGGACTGCCAGTTCGGCAAGCATCTTGCGATCAACGCCGATCTCGGCCTTTTTCAGCCCGTTGATAAAGCGGCTGTAGGACAGGCCGTGCTCGCGGGCCGCAGCGTTGATCCGCTGAATCCACAGCGAACGGAAATCACGTTTGCGCGTGCGACGGTCACGATACGCATATTGACCGGCCTTGATGACCGCCTGCTTGGCAACCCGGAAGACCTTGCGCCGGGCGCCGTAATAACCCTTGGCCCGGCTCAGCACCTTGCGGTGACGGCGGCGGGCAATCACACCACGTTTGACTCTAGCCATTTCTGTTCTCCTTTAAGACCTTCAAAAAATTCACCGTTACAGATTCGGAAGCATTTTGCGAATTGCCTTTTCATCGGCCTTCGCAATCAGCGTTCCTGAGCGCAGACGACGCTTGCGCTTGGTGTCTTTCTTGGTCAGGATATGGCTATGAAACGCGCGCTTGCGCTTGATGCGACCGCTTCCAGTAAGCCGGAAACGCTTGGCCGCACCTCGGTTCGTCTTGATCTTGGGCATATTTGCAACTCCTTCGATATTATGTTCGGATCGCACTTTAATGACACCATCTCTGCAGCGGCTTGCGAATCATCGATTCGGTCGCACTTGTCGTTGCCCACGGGCTGCAGTCAGGCTTGTTTTTTTCAAGCCGTGCAGTATAGCGCTTTTTCGGTCGCGGTTTAAGTCGAAATGCGCCAGGTAAAAGATCCGCCGCCTCGACCCGGGCCTGCTGAAAACCAGGCAGGATTCCGCGCATAATTGAATGCTGGCAACCCCGACTTGAAAACTACAGCGATGAACGAACGCCCCGACACCGAAGCCGACCTGGGCCGCCAATCCGGCGAGCCGGGCCGGTTGCGCGCGACCGGCGCCTGGGTGCTGGCCAACGCGGAGCGCCTGAACCGAAAAATCGCCACCCTGGACTCGCCGATCGAGGACCTCGATGCCAGCGACATTTCACGGCTGGATGCATCCGGCGCACTGCTGCTCGAACAACTGGCCTGCAGGGGCTCGCTGCAGCCCGATCAGCTCCAGCTGCCGGCCGAATGGCGTCGGCTTTACGATACCGTCCACGCCAATTGCGATGAAAAGCACGAGCCCGGGCCGCCCGACGAACCGGCCTGGAAACGAGTGCTGGCCCAAACCGGCCGATCCACCGTCGAGGTGATGACCAGCACGGCCGAAGTGGTCAGCTTTCTGGGCCTCACGGTCCACCGACTGGGCCGAACCGTGGCCCACCCTACGCGCCTGAGACTGACCGCGACCGTCCATCACATGGAGCAGACCGGTCTCAACGCGGCACCGCTGCTGATCCTTCTGAGCACGCTGATCGGCGCAGTGGTAGCTTTTCTCGGTGCGACCGTACTGCGCGATTTCGGCGCCGAACTCTTCGTGATCGACCTGGTGACGTATGCTTTCGTGCGCGAATTCGGCGTATTGCTGACGGCCATCCTGCTGGCCGGACGAACGGCCAGCGCGTTTTGCGCCCAGATCGGCATGATGAAGTCACGCGAGGAAATCGATGCCATCCGCACGCTGGGGCTCGACGAAATCGAACTGCTGGTGCTGCCAAGGCTGATCGCGCTGCTGATCACGCTGCCGCTGCTGGCCTTCATTGCGACCATGGCCGGGCTGTTTGGCGGCTTCACCGTGGCGGTCTGGTCGCTCGACATCAATGCGACCATGTTCATCGATCGGGTCGAACAGACGCTCACGCTCAAGCATTACCTGGTCGGCGTAATCAAGGCGCCGATATTCGCCGTGATCATCGCAGTGATCGGCTGCCTCGAAGGCCTGCGCGTGACCGGCACGGCGCAATCGGTTGGCGAACACACCACCATCGCCGTGGTGCGCAGCCTGACCATGGTCATCGTCATCGACGCGCTGGCGGCAATCTACTTCATGGAAATCGGCTGGTGAACGAAACCCAAGGCGCCCAGGCGGATCAGTCAGAGACCGTGATCGATGTTCGCGGCCTGCGAACCGGTTTCGGCAGCGACATCGTCCACGATGATCTCGACCTCAAGCTATACCGCGGCGAGATCCTGGGCCTGGTCGGCGGCTCGGGCACCGGCAAGTCGGTCCTGATGCGCGCGATTCTCGGCCTGCTGCGGGTTCGGGCCGGATCGATCCAGGTCTTCGACCGGCACATCGTGGATGCCGAGGATGCCCAGCAGATCATGGCCCGGCGGGCCGGCGTGTTGTTCCAGGACGGCGCGCTGTTTTCATCGCTGACGGTGCTGGAAAACATCGAGTTGCCGCTCAAGTCTCACCGCCCGGATCTTTCAGTGCAGCTCAGGCGCGACCTGGCGAAATCGAAAATTCAGCTCTCCGGCCTGCCCGCCTCGACCGGCCTGAAAATGCCGTCCGAACTGTCCGGCGGCATGCGCAAGCGCGCCGCACTCGCCCGAGCGCTGGCGCTGGAACCGGAACTGCTGTTTCTCGACGAGCCCACGGCCGGTCTGGACCCGATCGGCGGCGCCGACTTCGACCAGCTGCTCGGCACGCTGCAACAGGCGCTGGCCTTGACCGTACTACTGATTACCCATGATCTCGACACGCTTTACGCGCTGACCGACCGGGTCGCGGTGCTGGCCGAGAAAAAGGTGCTGGCTGCCGGGCCACTGCGGGACGTTGAAAAAATCGACCACCCGTGGATCCGGGACTATTTCCACGGCCCGCGCGGACGCGCGGCACGCCAAGAGGATTGATTGATGGAAACCCAGGCAAATTATGTGCTGATTGGCACCTTTACCTTCATCGTCGCGATTGCCGCGGTGCTGTTCGGCCTGTATTCGGCCCAGTACGCCACCGAAAGTGCCTGGCAGCGCTACCAGATCCTGTTCAGGCAATCGGTCATCGGGCTTTCCGATGGCAGCCCGGTGCTTTTCAACGGCGTCAAGGTCGGACGCGTGGCAGAACTGGAGTTGAACCCCGACGATGTGCGCGAAGTACTGGCCACCATCGAAATCAAATCGGGCGTACCGGTGCATCAGGACACCGTGGCAACCATCCGCCTGACCGGCCTGACCGGCACGGCAGCCATCCAGCTGCGCGGCGGCGACCCCGAAAGCCCCTTGCTCGAAAACGGCGATGACAAACCACCGCGCATCGAGGCGGTCGAATCACCGCTGAACCGGCTGATGGAATCGTCCGAAGGCATCGTCGTGACCGCCAACAAGGTCCTGACCCGAATCGATTCGATCCTGAGCGAGGAAAACGAACGCAGAATTACCAACACGCTGGACTCGCTGGAACGATTCAGCAACGATCTGGCCGACCCGGAAAGCAACGTCGGCCGGCTGCTGGCCAACGCCGGCCAGGCCAGCGAAAACCTGCCGCAAATGGTTTCAAGCCTCAACGACGCGGCCGTCGGGGTCGATAAAATCGTCACCGCGATCGACCAGGACTTTGTCGCCGGGCTGCCGGAGATGCAGGCCAGCCTGTCGGCGACGCTGACCAACATGGAATCGCTTACAGGCCGCATCGATACGATTATCGCCAGCAACCAGGAAGATCTGACCCGGATCGGCGGCATCGGCATGCGCCAGATCACCGGCGGCCTGGAAGAACTCCGGCGTCTGATCCGAGACCTGTCCGGCCTGGTCCAGCGCATCGAAACCAACCCACGGCGCTTTTTGCTTGGCCAGGACCAACCCGAGGAGTACCAACCGCAATGAAGCCCTGTCTGAAGTTCTCACTGCTGCTGGCTACGGTCATCGGATTGACCGCCGGCTGTTCCATCCTGCCGGAATCCGAGCCTGCCGTAATCCTGGACCCGCGCCCGGCAGCATCACCGGACCCGCAAGCAGCGCCGTTGGCGTGGGCCTTGAACGTGACCCGCCCGCACGCCGACCCAATACGCGATTCGACCCGGGTTCTGGTGCGAACGCGCGCAGGCCAGTTGCAGGTCCACGAGTCGGCACGCTGGCCGGCCGCGGCACCCGACCTCGTTCGCACCCTGCTGGTTCGCCATCTGCGCGATACCGGCCGACTCGAGCGGGTCAGCAGCGGTGGCGCCGCGTCGGATCGAACACTGGTGCTGGATCTTCGGCGTTTCGAACTTTCGGAAACCGCGGACGGCTCCCTGGATGCCGAAATTCAGCTCGAAGCGCTGCTGTACGATAGCGGTTCATCGACACTAATCGGCCGCCGGCTGTTCGAGCATCACAGGCCGGTCGATTCGAGCGACCCGGCCGCAATTCTTGACGGTTTCGAGGCCGCGCTGGCCGCGCTGCTCCCGGAACTGACCAACTGGCTGGGCGAGGGCGAGCCGCCCAGGCAGACAAGAGCGCCCTGAACTGCCCGGCATCGCGTGCTCCCTCGGCCACGACGCCGTCGGGCCCCGAATGCCGGGATTTGCGCTCAAACCCAAAGCAGATCGTCGATCCGGGCCTGGATCGCAAGCCGACAGGCTGCTCGTCGGGCTTGCACCGCCCAGGCACAGGCTCCCGATGCCCGCGCCGCCGACCGACAAGCGCGATGGCAAGATCGCAATTTCGCCTCGAAAACCTGAAATACGCAGACTCCTGGCGTTTCGAAAAGACAGCTGGACAAAGACCGCGGTCTGACCCAAATCAAATCGAGGTGCGATAATAGCCGGATCGTATCCGCACGCTCCATCTCCAGCGCGGACCCAACGCCAGATTCTTTAAAACCGATCAGCAAGGACAACTCCATGACCCAGCGCACACGCGACATTCTTGATTCACTCGGCCTCAAGGCGGACAACCCGGGCGCCTGCTTCGGGCCCGGCCACTGGTCGACCACCACCAGCGCCGGCCGTATCGAATCGATCAATCCGTCAAGCGGCGAGGTCATCGCGCGGGTCTATGCCGCCTCCAGCGAAGATTACGAACGCCTGCTGGACCAGGCCGTGGAAACCGCGCATGCCTGGCGCCAGGTACCGGCACCGCAGCGTGGAGAGGCGGTTCGACTGGTCACCGAGGCGCTGCGCAAATACAAGGACCCGCTAGGCAGCCTGGTGTCGATGGAAATGGGCAAGATCAAGCCCGAAGGCGACGGCGAGGTTCAGGAAATGATCGACATCGGCGATTTCGCCGTCGGCCAGTCGCGCATGTTGTACGGCAAGACCATGCATTCGGAGCGCCCCGGCCACCGCATGTACGAACAATGGCATCCGCTGGGCGTGGTCGGCGTGGTGACCGCGTTCAATTTCCCGGTAGCGGTCTGGGCCTGGAATGCGCTGCTGGCGGCAATCTGCGGCAACGCCACGATCTGGAAGCCCAGCCCGAAGGGCGTGCTGTGCTGCGTCGCGGTTCAGAACATTGCCAACAAGGCGCTCGAAAATACTGATTTCCCGCCCATTTTCACCAGCTTCATGGAGCCCGGCCACGAACTTTCGCAGCGCTTCATCGACGACTCGCGGGTCAACCTGATGTCGTTTACCGGCTCCAGCCAGGTCGGCCGCAAGGTCGGCGAACGGGTCGCCGCGCGCATGGGCAAAAGCCTGCTCGAACTGGGCGGCAACAATGCCATGATCGTCGATGAAACCGCCGATCTGAAGCTGGCCATCCCGGCCATCGTGTTCGGTGCCGTCGGTACCGCCGGCCAGCGCTGCACGTCGACCCGCCGACTGTTCCTGCACCAATCGATCGCCGCCGAGGTCATCGCCAAGCTGGCCGCGGCCTACCAGCAGGTGCCGATCGGCGACCCGCTGGACGAGGGCACCTTGATGGGCCCGCTCACCGACGAGGCCGCGATCGAACGCTACCTGCAGGCGATCGAGCGCGCCACGGATGCCGGCGGCGAACTGCTGGCCGGCGGCAAGCGCGTCGAGCGCGACGGCTTTTTCGTCGAGCCGGCCATGGTGCGCGCCGAGAATCATTGGGACATCGTCCAGGAAGAAACGTTTGGCCCGATTCTCTACGTGATGACCTTCAGCGATCTCGCCGACGCCGTGGCCATGCACAACGATGTCCGCCAGGGCCTGTCGTCGGCGATCTTCACCACCGACTTGCGCAACGCCGAGTACTTCATTGGCCACCTCGGCTCGGACTGCGGCATCGCCAACGTCAATATCGGCACCTCGGGCGCCGAAATCGGAGGTGCCTTCGGCGGTGAAAAGGAAACCGGCGGCGGGCGCGAATCGGGTTCCGATGCCTGGCAGAACTACATGCGCCGCCAGACCAACACCATCAACTACTCGACCGAACTGCCGCTGGCCCAGGGCATCAAGTTCGACTTGTAGCATGGATGCGCCCAAGCACGTCATGGAGCACAGGCGATGAACAGCCGCAGCATGGGCCGGAACCTGGGGCAGACATCGCACCGGGCCGAGACCAGCACCGCGGCCGTGGTCAGCCTGGTGTTCGGCGTGCTGGCCTGGGTCGCCCTGCCGCTGGTCGGCAGCCTCGTTGCCGTGGTTGCCGGGCACGGCGCGCTGCGCGACATCGAGGCCGCCGGCGGTCGCGTTGGCGGGCGCGGCCTGGCCCTGGCAGGGGTTCTGCTGGGCTGGATCCAGCTTGGCCTGCTGCTCGCAGCACTTCTGTTCTGGGCGGTCATTTCGCTGGTAATCGGGGCCTTTTCGCTGTTCGGGCTGATCTTTCTGGCGGGCCTGGCGCTGGTGTTCGTCATCGGCCTGGCCGGGTTGTTTTCGATGCTGTTTGCCGGGGCTGGCTGAACCATGTACGCCTGGCTTCGGCGCGGCCTGTTTACGCTGTCTCCGGAGGCGGCCCACGAGGTCGCGATGACCTCGATCAAGCTCGGCAGCCAACTCAATCTGCCGCGTTTGATGGCCGGCCGCGCGCCGGAACTGGAAACCGAAGTCCTGGGGCTGGCCTTCCCCAACCCGGTCGGCGTGGCCGCCGGGCTGGATAAAAACGGCGATTACATCGACGCCCTCGGCCAGCTCGGCTTCGGCTTCATCGAAGTCGGCACCTGCACGCCGGAGCCCCAACCCGGCAACCCGCGCCCGCGCATGTTCCGGGTTCCGGAATCGGAAGCCATCATCAACCGCATGGGCTTCAACAACAAGGGCGTGGATTACCTGGTCGAAAGACTCCGGCAGCGCCGCTTCAAGGGGCCGGTCGGGGCCAACATCGGCAAGCAGAAACAAACGCCGGTGGCCCAGGCCATCGGCGACTATCGTCTGTGCCTGGAAAAGGTCTACCCGCACTGCGACTACGTGGCCGTCAATATCTCCTCGCCCAACACCGAAAACCTGCGTGAACTCCAGGACACCGGCTATCTTCGCGAACTGGCCTCGGAACTGGTCGAAACGCGCCGCTCGATGGCTGCCAGCCACGGACTGACCCGCCCGATCGTCATCAAGATCGCCCCCGACTGGGAGCCCGCCGCGCTGCGCGCATCGCTTGAAACCATCGCCGATTCGGGCATCGACGGCCTGATCGCGACCAACACCACGGTCTCGCGCGAGGCCATTCAAGGGCAGCCGCATGAGCACGAGGCCGGCGGCCTGAGCGGTGCGCCGCTCAAGCCGCCGGCCAACGCCGTGCTGCGCGTGGCGCGCGAAACGCTCGGCGCCGATTTCCCGATCATCGGCAGCGGCGGTATCATGAGCGCAGAGGATGCGGTCGAAAAGATGCACGCCGGTGCCGACCTGGTCCAGCTCTACACCGGCTTCATCTATCACGGCCCGGCCTTGATCAAGGCCTGTGTAGCGGCCATCGAAAACGAGTTTTATCAATAAGCGCAAAGCCCGGGAGTGCACGCAATGAGTGCCGAACTTGTCGAAAACCAGCCGCTGGATCGCTTCAGCACCTTCCGGCTACCGGCGCGCGCGCGCGAGTTCGCAGTGCTCGAAGACCCGGCCGACCTGGCCCGGTTGCTCGACACCGAGCTGCCCCTGCTGCTGCTGGGCGGCGGCAGCAACACGCTGTTCGTTGGCGATTTCGACGGCCGCGTCGTGGCCAATCGGCTGCGCGGCATCGACAGTGAAATCATCGATCGCAGCCGCGTGCGGGTCCAGGCGCAGGCCGGCGAAAACTGGCACGCGCTGGTGCACTGGGCGCTCGATCGAGGCCTCTGGGGCATCGAAAACCTGGCCATGATTCCAGGCCTGGTCGGGGCGGCGCCAATGCAGAACATCGGCGCCTACGGCGTCGAACTGGCGCATTGCCTGGAGTCGGTCGAAGCATACGATCGCCAGACCGGCCAGGTCAGGCAGATGGCCGCCGCCGATTGCGGCCTGGGCTATCGCACCAGCCGCTTCAAGGACGCCGACGCCGGTCGCTTCGTCATTCTTTCGATCAGCCTGGAACTGATGATGCACGGCACGCCGGTACTCGAATACCCATCGCTGATCGAAGAACTTGCGCGCCACGGCCACGCCCAGCCGACCGACCCGCGAACCGTTGCCGCGGCGGTCATGCGCGTGCGCAAACGCAAATTGCCCGACCCCGGCCATATCGCCAACGCCGGCAGTTTCTTCAAGAACCCGGTGCTCGACGATAAAAGTGCGGCGGCACTGCTTGAACGAAACCCCGAGCTGCCGCACTGGCCCGACCTGCCGGGGCATACCAAGATCTCGGCCGCCTGGATGATCGACCAGCTCGACTGGCGCGGCAAGTCGGTCGGCGACGCGCAAGTCTACGAAAAACACTCGCTGGTGCTGATCAACCGCGGCAACGCGACCGGAAACGACGTGCTGCGCCTGGCTGCCAATATATGCCAGTCGGTGCGCGAGCGTTTCGGCGTGGAGCTCGAACCCGAGCCCTTGCTGGTCGGTGCCTCGGACTGAATTCCGACCGGCCACCCGGAACGAAAATTCCTTCGAAGCCGGCCCGGTCCGCCGGCGCAGAATCGCTCGCCGGCTGCGCCTGGAGGCATCTGGCAGCCTGTGCGACTACAAGTTAAAACCGAACACCGGACCCAGCTTCTGGGCCAGCATGACGTTGCCGCCGGCCTTGATCTGGCCCGACATGAAGGCCGACAGCGCGCCCTTGTCGCCGTTGCCAAGGTCGACCCAGGTCGCTTCGGTCAGCGTCAGGTCAACGGTCGGCGTTTCAGCGGTCCCGGGCTCGACCTTGCAGCTGCCGTTTTCCACCCGCACCACCCAGTCGGCCGGCTGGTCGCCGCCGATGTCGGTGATGTGGAACTGGAAAACCGCTTCCAGTGTTTCGGCCGCAGAGGCCTGGAAGCGATTTTCGAGGTCCTGGAATACTTCGGTGGCGTTGCTGTAACTCATTGACGTTTTCCTTGTTGGTTGATTGCTCAGTGTTGGTCAATTTCAAAACCCCAGCGCTCCGTGCCGGAGTTGCTGCAGTCGTTTTTGCGTAAGCCGGTGGTAGCCGGGCCGGTCGGCCAGTCGAATCCAGACCGGCGAATCGATCCGGTCAATGTCGAAGCCCTCGTCGACCAGGTTGCGCTTGATGAATTTGAAGGTCTGCGTGGCATCGACCTGCTCGACCCTGCGCAAAAAAATCGGGATGGCGTATTCGGGCAGGCATTCCTTGAAACTGGCCTCGAGCTGCTCGACCACCCGTTGTTCGTCGACCGCGGCCTCGGGCCGAAACGCCAGCATGCCGGCCCTGCCCTCGCAGCCTGGAATCTGCACGCCGTAGGCCACCGCCTCGGCAATTTCGGGCAGCGCCATGGCCACGGCTTCGACCTCGGTGGTGGCGACGTTCTCGCCGCGCCAGCGGTAGGTGTCGCCGAGCCGGTCGACGAAGCGGGCATGGCGATAGCCGATATCGCGCAGCAGGTCGCCGGTATTGAACCAGCAGTCGCCGGGCTCGAAGGCGTCGCGGATCAAGCGCGCCTCGCTGGCTTGCCGGTCGGTATAGCCGTCGAAGGGATAAGACCGGGTCACCTTGCCAAGCAACAGGCCGGTGCCGCCGGGTCCGACCCGGTCGAGCCGGCCCCGGGCGTTGCGAACAACCTCGCCGCTGTGCCGGTCGCAGGCCACCAACGCATAGTCGGCCGGGCAAAATCCGATGGTTCGATCCTGGTTGAAGATATTGAAAAACGCGATATTGGCCTCGCTGGAGCCATACAATTCATGGACGCGGCGAATGCCAAAACGCTGCTTGAACGCATCCCAGATATCAGGCCGAAGGCCATTGCCGACCATCACGATCGCGTCGTGATTGCGGTCGTCGCCGGACGGCGGCTGGTTGATCAGAAACCGGCACAGCTCGCCGATGTAAACGAAGCCGACGGCGTTCATGGCGCGCATTTCGGCCCAGAAATGGGACGCCGAGAAACGTCGCCCGATGCCCAGGCAGGCGCCGGTCGCAGCACAAGCCGACCAGCCGACCGCCAGTGCCGTGCCGTGATAGAACGGCAGCACGTTGTACAGCACCTGGCCCGGCTTCAAGCGCAGCGCCATGTGACCGAACGCGCCCATGGCCTTGATCCAGCGAATGTGCTTGATGATCGCAGCCTTGGGCAAACCGGTGGTGCCCGAGGTAAAAACGTAAAAACACGGCTCGCCCAGCTTGACCTCGGCGGTCTGGACAAGATTGCTGTCATCGAAGTCGCGGGCCTGCTCGAGCAGTTCGGGCTGTTCCTGCGGCAAGCCTGAAGCAGCCCCGTCGGCCACGAAGAAGAACCCGAGCGGCGCCCGGTCGCGTGGGTCGAAGGTCTGATCGACCTGCTCATAAACCGGCCGCAGTTCCTGGCCGACCAAAAAAATCCGGGCCGACGCCAGGCGCATGCAGTGGGCCAGCGACGGCGCCGGCAGGCGGCAATTGTGCACCACGGCAATCGCACCGAGTTTGACGATAGCGGCCACGCAGAGAATCAGTTCGGGCCGGTTTTCCATCAAAATGCCGACCCGGTCGCCGCGGCCAATGCCATGGTAGACCAATAAATGCGCCACCCGGTTGGCCTGTGCATTGAGTTGCCGATGGCTCAGGTCGCGCCCTTCGAAGCGCAGCGCCGGGTGCTCGGGCCAGCGCCGGGCATTGCGCTCCAGGATGCGGCCAATCGAAAGCCGGCGCTCGACCTGGCCGGTCCGGCTTAGCCGGTAACCGCGCAGCACCTGCGGCAGCCGCGCCAGCAAGGGCAATGCCCCGCGCGCCAGCGACAGGAAATGAAGGCCGCCGTCAGCTGGCATCGTCCAAAGATGCTTCAAGGTCAGTGGAAGCTTCGATCACTGCCACCATCTGACCCTTTTTCAGCTGGTCGCCGCCGGAAACCGTCAGTTCCTTCACAACACCATCGATGTCCGAGCTCAGCGTGGTTTCCATTTTCATCGCCTCCATCACGACCAATGCCTGGCCGCGCGCAACCGTTTCGCCGACACTGATCGTCACCTCGATGACGCTGCCGTCCATCGGCGCGCTGATCCGGCCGTGGCCGAGTGTGGCCTTTCCGGCCGAATCGGCCAGCTCCTTGTCGCACACTTCCAGGTCGCCGGACTCGTCGGCCAGCCACAGCGTCTGGCCGTCGCGCACAAGGCTCATGCGCCGCAGCAGCCCGTCGACGCGGTAGGCCAGCTGCCGGACCGGACACTGCCCCGGTTGCTGGTCCGGCTGCTGGTCGGCGCCGTGCAGTTCGATCCGAATGGTCTGGCTGCCGATCTCCACCTGCCAGCCGCCCGCGATCGCCGTCACCCGGCACGCAATCCGGGTTTCCTGGCCGCCATCGTCGAGCGTCATTTGCAGCGTCCGGGTCAGCCCGGCGCGCCGCCATGAATCGGCCCCGGGATCTTCGCCGGGACTGGCGCCGGCCAGCAGAGCCGCAGCCACCGCCAGCCGAAATCCACGCGCAGCCGGCACCGACAGGGCCTGGTCGTGCTGCTCGACAAAGCCGGTATCGACCCGACCTTCGACGAAGGCCGGCTGTGCCAGCGCCCGTACCAGGTAGGCTCGATTGGTCGAAACGCCCAGCGCCACGGTATCTTCAAGCGCGCGCAGCAGCCGACGGCGCGCGCTCTCCCGATCCGGCCCGTGGGCAATGATCTTGGCCATCAGCGGATCGTAATGCGGGGAAACCTGCTGGCCTTCGCGCACGCCGGCGTCAATTCGCACGCCGTCGCCGGCTGGCATCCGCCAGCCTAGCAAACGTCCGCTTTGCGGCACGAAGCCGCGCCCCGGCGCCTCGGCATACAGGCGCGCCTCGATCGCGTGGCCGGACCACGACACCGCATCCTGGCCAACCGGCAGCGGCTGCCCGGCCGCGACCTGCAGCTGCCAGGCCACCAGGTCGAAGCCGGTCACGGCCTCGGTCACCGGGTGCTCGACCTGCAGGCGGGTGTTCATTTCCAGAAAGTAGAAATTCCCGTCGGCGTCGAGCATGAATTCGACGGTACCGGCGCCCACGTAGCCGATCGCGCGCACGGCATCGACGGCGGCCTGGCCCATGCGCCGGCGAAGCGCTTCGTCAACCGCCGGCGACGGGCATTCCTCGATGATTTTCTGGTGCCGACGCTGCATCGAGCAATCGCGCTCGCCCAGGTGGATCACGTTGCCGTGACCGTCGGCAAACACCTGGACTTCGACGTGACGCGCCGCCGTCAAGGCCTTTTCCACCAGCAGCTCGGCGTTGCCGAAGCTCGACTGCGCCTCGCTGGCAGCCGAACGAATCGCAGCCGGCAACTCTGCCTCGTCGAATACCTTGCGCATGCCCTTGCCGCCGCCGCCGGCCGCGGCCTTGACCATCACCGGCAGCCCGATCGCCACGGCGATACGGGCCAGTTCATCGGCGTCGTGCTCGCCGCCGCCGGAGCCGGCGCCGGAGCCGGGAATCGTCGGCACGCCGGCCTCGATCATCAAGGCCTTGGCCCGGCGCTTGTTGCCCATGGCCGCAATCGCTTCGGGCGGCGGGCCGATCCAGGCCAGCCCGGCATCGATGCAGGCTTGCGCGAAATCCGCGTTTTCGGCCAAAAAACCATAGCCGGGATGCACCGCATCGGCGCCGGCACAGGCGGCCGCCGCGATCAACTGGTCGATATCCAGATACGATGCCGCGGCCTCGTTGCCGTCCAGTGCCACGGCCCGGTCGGCCATGGCCACGTGCAGGGCGCCGGCATCGGCCGGGCTGAATACGGCGACGCTGCGATAACCCAGCGCGCGCGCGCTGCGCATGATGCGCACGGCAATCTCGCCGCGATTGGCGACCAGCACGGTTTCAAACATGACGGGACTCTCGTGCAGCGCCGTGCTGCATCAAGCGCTGGGTTGAGCCGTGAATCAAGCACGGGATCGGCAAGCGCCGAATCATCGGAGTTCGCCGCCTGGCGTATCGTTTTGCGGAGCTTCGCTTTGGCGAGCTTCGCCTTGGGAAGTACCGCGTTGGGCAATGTCGCTTGGTGGCTTTTGGGCCCACCGTGGCTTGCGCTTTTGCATGAACGCAAGCGTGCCCTCCATGGCCTCGTCGCCAAGCGCGGCTTCGGCAAACGCCCGCGCGCCGCGATCGAGCAGTGCTTCGGTCGCCAGTTCGCGCGTGGCCAGCAGCAAGGCCTTGGTCTGTGCCGCAGCATGCGGCGCACAGCCGAGCGCGGCCTCGATGGTTTCGGCCAGCGTTTTCTCCAGCGCCTGGCCGTCCGCGCAAAGCAGATGCGCCAGGCCCAGCTCGAAGGCCTGGGCGCCATCCAGGCGCGCGCCGGTCAGCGCCAGCCGGCGCGCCTGCGACAGGCCGATGCGCGCGACCACGAATGGAATGATCTGCGCCGGCGGCAGGCCCAGCGTCGTTTCGGGCAGCCCCAGCCGTGCGTCGGCGCGCACGATCGCGACATCCGAAACACAGGCCAGCCCCAGGCCGCCGCCCAGCACCGCCCCTTCGAGCACCGCAATCACGGTTTTCGGGCTGGCGTCGAGCGCGGAGATGACGCGTCCAAAGCCGCGATTGATCTCGGCCAGTGCCTCGGGATCGGCGCCGGATTCAGCACGCGCGGCCGCCATGTCGCCGATATCGGCACCGGCACAAAAATGCCCGCCGGCGCCGCGCAGCACCACGACCCGAATCCCATCGTCGGCGCCGGCCCGCTCGATCGCCTGGCCCAGCTCGGCGACCATCGCCCGGCTCATTGCATTGCGCGCCTGCGGCCGGTTCAGCGTCAGGTAAAGGCAACCGTCTTCGATTCGTCTATCCAGCGTGTCCATCATTCATCGTTTCCCATTGCGTCAACCCATTCCTATTCCCTTTCACCTTTCACCTTTCACCTTTCCCCATTCCCTACCCCTTCGGCAAAATGCCCATCTGCTTGCAAATGATCGCCAGCATGATTTCATCGGCGCCGCCGCCGATCGAAATCAGGCGGTTGTCGCGGAATGCCCGGGCCACGCTGCTTTCCCACATATAGCCCTGCCCGCCCCAGTACTGCAGGCACGAATCGGCAACTTCGCGCGACAGCCTGCCGGCCTTGAGCTTGGCCATGGAAGCCAGCCGGGTCGCATCGCCGCCGCCGATATGCAGCTCGCAGGCCGAGTAGATCAAGGCCCGCAGCGCCTCGATTTCGGTCTGCAGTTCGGCCAGCCGGAAATGCACGACCTGGTTGTCCAGGATCGGCTTGCCGAAGGTCGTGCGCTGGCGCGTGAAATCGATGGTTTCGGCGATGATCAGCTCCAGGCCCTTCAAGGTGCTGGCCGCGCCCCACAGGCGCTCTTCCTGGAACTGCAGCATCTGGTACATGAAGCCCGCTCCCTCGTCGCCGATGCGATAGCGCTGCGGCACGCGAACCTTGTCGAAAAACACCTGGGCGGTGTCCGACGAGCGCATGCCCAGCTTGTTCAGCGCCGGCGACCGGCTGATGCCCGGCGTATCGGCGGGCACCACGATCAGCGATTTGTCGTTGTGCCGGCTGTCGCCGCCGGTGCGAGCCAGCAGGCAGATCCAGTCGCATTGCAAGCCATTGGTCATCCACATCTTGGAGCCGTCGATGATGTAGTCGTCACCATCCTTCTCGGCCGTGGTCTTGATGTTGGCCACGTCGGAGCCTGCGTGCGGCTCGCTCACGCCGAGCCCGACGACCATCTCGCCGGCAATCGTCGGCGCCAGGAACTGGCGGCACAATTCCTCGCTGCCGAAGCGCGCCAGCGCCGGCGTGGCCATGTCGGTCTGCACGCCGATCGCCATCGGCACCGCGCCGCAATGGGCCGCGCCCAGTTCCTCGGCCATCACCATCGAAAAGCTGAAGTCCAGCCCCATGCCGCCGTAGGCCTCGGGACGGGTAATGCCCAGCAGCCCCAGGTCGCCGAGCTTCTTGAACAATTCATGCGCCGGAAACCTTCCGGCCGCCTCCCAGGCCTCGACATTGGGATTGATCTCGCGCTGCACGAACTGCTGCACGGTACGGCGGAGTTCGCGATGTTCATCGGTAAATTTCATTAAGCGATTTCCTGGATTCAAGTCTTAAATTCAGCTTTCAGTTTTCAGCTTTCAGCTTTCAGGGAAAACCTCGTTGTTGGTTGATTCGTTGTTGGTCAGAAACATACAAGGTTTCGGGTTTTCCAACCTCGGACTCCCGACTCCCGACTCCCGACTCCCGACTCCCGACTCCCGACTCCCGACCTCCGACCTCCGACCTCCGACCTCCGACCTCCGACCTCCGACCACCAACGAACAAACGAACAACTAAAACCGCCCCACGCCATACGAGTTCGGATTCAGCCGCTGCTCTCCGGCCTGCGCACAGATTTCCAGCGACAGCGCCAGCATGCGCCGGGTGTCGCGCGGGTCGATGATGCCGTCGTCCCAGAGTCGGGCGGTGGCGAACAGCGCAGTGGATTCCGACTCGATCTTGTCGCGAATCTGGCTGGTCAGCATCTCCAGCATGGCCGGGTCCACTTGCTGGTCGGCGCGGGCATGCTTCTGTTCGGTAATGATGGCCATGACTTTGGCGGCCTGCTCGCCGCCCATGACGCCGATGCGGGCGTTGGGCCAGGCGAAGATGAAGCGCGGGTCGAGGCCTCTACCGCACATGCCATAGTTGCCGGCGCCGAACGAGCCGCCCAGCAGCACGGTCATCTGCGGCACGCCGGCGTTGGCCACGGCCTGGATCATCTTCGAGCCGTGCTTGACGATGCCGTTGTGCTCGGCATCGGTGCCGACCATGTAGCCGGTGGTGTTTTGCAGGTAGATCAGCGGCCGCCCGGCCTGGCAGCACAGCTGAATGAACTGCGTGGCCTTGGTCGCGCCGTTGGCGGTGATCGGCCCGTTGTTGCCGATGACCGCGCAGGCCTGGCCTTCGATCGCGGCAAAGCCGCAAATGGTCTGGGTGTCGTATTCGGCCTTGAATTCGACGAACTCGGAGGCATCGACCAGGCGCGCGATGACTTCGCGCACGTCGTAGCCGTGGCGCGGCTCGGCCGGCACAATGCCCAGCAGCTCGTCGATGTCGAACCGCGGCGGCTCGAATTCGCGCCGGGCTTCGGGCTTGCCGAACATCGGTGCCAGCAGGCCGGCCAACTCGCGCGCCCGGCGCACGCCGTCGGCGTCGTCCTCGGCGATCCACTCGGCGGTGCCGGTGGTCGAGGCGTGCATGGCCGCGCCCCCCAGCGATTCGTCGTCGGCGTCCTCGCCGGTGGCGGCCTTGACCAGCGGCGGGCCGGCCAGATAAACCCGCGCCCGGTCGCGCACCATGACCACGTAATCGGACAGGCCGGGCACGTAGGCGCCGCCGGCCGTGGCGTTGCCGTGCACCACGGTAATCTGCGGAATGCCGGCCGCCGACAGCCGCGCCTGGTTGGCGAAAGACCGCGCGCCTTCGACGAACAGCTCGGACTGGTAGTTGAGATTGGCCCCGCCCGATTCGAGCAGGCTGATCATCGGCAGCCGGTTTTCGAGCGCAATCTTTTGCAGCCGCAGGCCTTTTTGCAGGCCGATCGGCGAGATCGTGCCGCCCTTGATCGCGCTGTTGCTGGCCGTCACCACCACGCGCACGCCGTTGACCTTGCCGATACCGGCAATCGAGCCGCCGCCGGCCGTCGAGCCGTCGCGGTCGTCGTACATGCGGTAGCCGGCCAGGTCGCAGATCTCGACGAACGCCGAGTCCGAATCCAGCAGCAGGCCCAGGCGCTCGCGCGGCAGCAACTGGCCGCGCTTTTCGAACTTCTCGCGCGCGGCCTCTTCGCGTTGGCGAATCGAGTCGCGTATCGCATCGACCTCGGCGATCTGGGCCAACATGCGTTCGCGATTGGCGGCAAAGCCTTTCGAGCGCGTGTCGATGACTGAATCAATCGTGCTCATTTCAGCATTCCCTCAATCTTTCAGCACATCGGGCAGTTCGGCGCGGTGGAACGCATCGAAGGGCTCGGATTCGTCGTGCTCGGCCATCGGCCACATGCGCCCGCCCAGCGAGCCGGCGCCGTCGACGCGCATCAGTTCGCCGGAGACGAAGGCCGCCGCCGGGCTTAACAGAAAGCACACCGCCGCGCTGACCTCCGATTCCGTGCCCAGTCGCTTGAGCGGCACCGACCTGGCCAGGTACGGGATCAATGCGCGTGCCGCGCCCTCGTAGCTGTCCAGCCCGCTCGAAGCAATCCAGCCCGGCGCCACGGCATTGACCCGAACGCCGCTTTTGGCCCACTCGACGGCCGCCGTGCGCGTCAGGTTGGCCATGCCGGCGCGCGCGGCACCGGAATGGGCCATGCCCGGCATGCCGTTCCACATATCGGCCAGGATATTGACGATCGCCCCGCCATGGGCCGACATGCTTTGGCGATACACTTCGCGCATCATCAAAAAGCCGCCGGTCAGGTTGGTGCGCACCACGGCCTCGAAGCCTTTCGGGCTGATCTCCTCGAGCGGCGACGGAAACTGGCCGCCGGCGTTGTTGAACAATCCATCGATGCGATCGAAGCGCTCGACGATGTTGGTGATCAACGCGGCCACGCCTTCGGCATCTCGGATGTCGCAGCTGGCAACCTCGGCCCGGCCACCGTCTTCGACGATTTCCGCCGCGGTTCTCTCGAGTGCGGCGAGCTTGCGCCCGACCAGGAACACGCGCGCCCCGAGGCTGGCCAGTTCGTGGGCGCAGCAGCGCCCGATGCCAGTGCCGCCGCCGGTCACGACGATGGTCTGGTCGGCGAACAGATCGGCGCGGAAGACTGATTGATAACTCATTGGTAAGTCATGGCTTCGGTTCTCGTTGGGGTCCGCCGGTGGCGAGCTTTTCAGCCAGATCGGCCGGCACCCGGATCGGCGCATCCAGCAGCATCTGGGCAAAGGCCTTGCCCTGTGGGTCCATGCGCAGGCTGGCCATGCCGCCGCCGCCCAGGCTGTCGAGCAGCAAAAAGTTCAGCGCGTCGATGCCCGGCAAATACCAGCGCCGCACTTCGGCATCGGCACCCTTTTCCAGCACGTGGTCAAAGTATTCGGCAACCGCGTTGCTGGTCAGGCTCGCGGCAATCCACGGCAGGTATTCGGGCCGGCGCGCGATCACACCGATGTTGGCGTGGTTGCCCTTGTCGCCGCTGCGAGCATGGGCCAGCGCCATCAGCGGCAGCTGCGACGTGGCGTTCCCTTCGGCCGGCGGCGGCTCGAGCCGATCGGGTGGAAGCTGCGCGGCGGCGGTATTCAACAAGGGCACCGGCGTCTCTTCGTCGCCGATCCGCACCCGGCATTCGACGCGCTCGGCGGCCAGTAAAAAGCTGAACAGGCGAATCAGCGGGTGCACCACCGGCCGGCCGCCGACGTAACCGGTAATGCCCGGCGCCATCGCCGTGGCGGCCTGGGCGATTTCGCGCGAAAACAACACCAGCGCGCGCTTTTCCGGATGTCGAACGCCAACCTTGACCATCACCTCGCGGCTGTCGTCGCGCCGCGCATGCGGCCCGTAGGTCGACTCGGCGCCCAGCACTTCGACGCTGGTCTCGGTAAAGCCGCAAAAGCCCTGGGCCCGGATCAGCGCGTCGCTTTTTTCCAGGATCGCCGCGGCCACCCGGCGCGCCTTGGCCGGCGCCTCCAGGCCGCCGAGCATGAACAGCGCCACGCACCGGAAGCCGTCCGGCCAGGTCGCGGCCACTTTGAGCGTATGCGGCGGCGCGCGCCCGGTCGCACCGCTCACGCGCACACGATTGGCGCCGTCAGCCTGCAGCCGAACGCGGCTGAAATCGCAACGCACGTCGGGAAGAATGTAGTCCTGCGGGTCGCCGATCTCGTAGACCAGCTGTTCGGCCACGGTCGCCTGCGTCACCAGCCCGCCGGTCGCTTCGGGCTTGGTCAGCACGAACTCGCCGCCGGCCTCGACCTCGACGATCGGGAAGCCCATGTTCTCGAAGCCGGGCACAGCGCGCCAATCCGTGAAGTTGCCGCCGGTGGCCTGGGTGCCGCATTCGATCAAGTGCCCGGCCAGCGAACCAGCCGCGAGCCGATCGAAATCATCCCAGGCCCAGCCGAACTCGTGCACCAGCGGCGCCAGCACCATCGCGCTGTCGGTCACCCGGCCGGTGATCACCACGTCCGCACCTTCGGCCAGCGCCTGCACGATCGGCTGGGCGCCGAGGTAGGCGTTGGCGCTTAGAACAAATGGCGGCAACGGCTCGCCGCGATCCATCTCGCGCACGTCGAGCTCGCGCAGCTCATCCTGGCGCGCGCTCAGGTCATCGCCAAGCACGACCGCGATCTTCAAATCAACGCCGGCTTGTTCGCACGCCCGCTGCAGCGCATCGCGACAGGCCAGCGGGTTGATGCCGCCAGCATTGGCGATCACGCGCAAGCCCTGTTCGGCGATTTCGCTCAACAACGGCGCCATCGCGGTTTCGACGAAATCGCGGGCGTAGCCGGCGTCCGGGTCGCGCATGCGCTGGCCGGCCATGATCGACATCGTGATCTCGGCCAGGTAATCGAACACCAGGTAATCCAGAGCACCCTGGCGCACCAGCTGCGAAGACGCAGTCTGCGAGTCGCCCCAAAAGGCCGAGGCGCAGCCGATACGAACCGATCGGGGATTTGTCATGATGCTCGTCAAGTTGCTCGTCGTTAAAAGCGCCCGACCAGTCTACCAAGCGCTTGCTTGGTACGCAACAGGCACGTACAATCCAGCGCATGACCCGCACCCCGCGCCTGGAAGATCGCCGCGAACGCCTGATCCAGGCGGCCGCCAGATTATTCAACGACCACGGCTACGAGCGGAGCTCGGTGCGCCAGCTGGCCGAGTCGGTCGGCATCCTGTCGGGCAGCGTGTTCCATCACTTCGCCAGCAAGGAAGACATCCTGCTGGCCGTCATGACCACGACGATCGAAACCATGACCGAACGACTGCGGGCCGTCACGGCTGCAAGCCGAGACATTCCCGAGCGACTGACCGGCTTGATTCGCGCCGAACTGGAACTGCTGCACGGCAACACCCGCCACGGCGTCGCGGTCACGTTTTTCCAGTGGCACTGCCTGGGCCAGGACAACCAGCAGCAGGTGCTGGCAATGCGCGAGGAATACGAGAAAGTCTGGCTGGACGCACTCGGCCAGGCCCACCAGGCCGGCCTGATTCATACCGACCCGTTCATCACCCGCCGACTGTTGACCGGCGCCAACGGCTGGACGATTTACTGGTACCGGCCCGGCGGCGCGCTCGATCTCGACGCGCTGGCCCAGGAGGTCACGACGCTGCTGACCGGGCCCCGAAACCAGGATTTGTAGTCGCTGCCGAGCCGGCCTGCCCCGCCCGCAACTCCGAAAGGCTTCGAACCAGCCCCTGCGGCAACGGCCGGGATTCCAATGGCATCTGTTCCCGCGATCGGTCTGCGCTCCCGGCAGATCGGTCGACCAATAGCTCGAGCAGCTGATCGGGCACCAGCACCGGCACCCATGATGCCGCCACATTTTCCAACGACACTTCCGGATGCGACATGCAGACAACACCCCTGGGCTGGACCGAAACGCCGTTCTGCAACAGCCAGCGCTTGAGCGAATCGACCTGCTCGTTGACCTGCAGCAATGGATTGTCCATGAAATTCCAGTTCGGCCGGCTGCCGCAGCAGCCCCGCCGCGCCAACGGCCAGCGCCGTTCATTCGGCTGGACATAGACGTGCCCGGGGCTGTTCTTGACCTCGATCACCCAAACACCGCCGCGCCCTGCAACCACGAAATCCAGCTCGCGGCGGCCGTTGGGCAGCCGGTCGTCGGGCAACTGCACGCGGTTGAGCAACAGGTAATCGTCGGGCAGCGTTTTCAGGCGCTTCAACACCGCCACCTCGCCCTCGATGCCGGCCAGCGCACCCGGGTCGACGGAACTTCCGCCCGGCAGCGCCAGGAAAAACACCACGGCCGCACCGAGTGCTGCGGCAAATACGGCCAGCGGGGGGCTGACCTGCAATGCCGCCCAGACTACGGCCAGTGCGATCGGGACGGCTAGCATCAGGCGCTTGCGGCGGGCTCGCGCGGCTGTGTTTAGCTCGTTGCGGTGGCGAGCCAGGGCTGGGTATTCGGTTAGGAGGTGACAGTCGGCCATGGGTTGGGATTGTACTTGTTGGGGGGGGTGGTTGGCCAGGTGGGGCGATGGGGTTCGGCGGCGTCACGAAGGTATGACTTCAAGAAGCGTGGAAAATATGCCTGGCGTTTGCTGGGACGCAAACTGATCAGGATCGCATTTGCCCTGATGAAAAACCGCGAGCATTTCGACCCAAATCGGCTCAAAATCGCTTGACTTCCAACATAGAATCTTATTCGTTAAGCCGGGGCATTGGGCAGCAGAGCCTCACCTATCCTTCTGAGAATCAAAGTGACCACCAAGGCACACATGAAATACAGAACAAAATAGCCGGTCGAACGTAGTGAGCCCTTCCAGCCTCGTGACTTCACTAGGTAGACAGGAACAACGAATTCCGTGAGCACGCCGGAGAGCACCGCATACATATTCTGACGATGTTCCTCCCAGCTCCGGCTCGCTGCGTCGCAGTAAACCCACAGAGCAACGAGAACATTTAGTAGAGCTTTCCAAATAAGCGGATACCAGCTATAGGCAGTGATTTTGGTAGGTAAGAACTCCGCCGCTAGAGACAATACTACCACCCCAGACCAGAACATAAAGACTGTGGTCCTTGGGCTTATCGGCTGGGAATCGATCGTGTTTTTTATGAAGAGTCCAGAGGGTCTTGTCCCATGCAAATGCATGATACAAGACCTGATACCCCTTTTACTTTTCAGTGGCAAGGAGGCTGGCGCTAGAGGAGTGTGAGGTCTTGCATCGTGGATTTACAAATGCACGATGCAAGACCCCAGCGACCCCAGGGATGCAACCGGCGCCAGTTCGGCGAAACCAGCAAACGCGAGCCAAGCAGATTTCTCGCCTAAATCCCGACCGGCTTGCTCGACTGGCCCGGCAAGGATGGCCGCAAACCGCCCACGGCCGAGCAGGCACGCGACAGTATCGTGACGTTGAAAGCGATGCTGGAAGGGTGAGAATCCCTTCGAAAATCACGCTTTCCGGGCCAACAACATTTAATCCCGCCTTATTCACCACCGTTCCGTCGCGAGGGGTCGTCAGAGCCTGCCCCGGACTTGATCCGGGGCCCAGTGGCTGCGGCGTTTCGCGACCGAGCGCACCGCAGGCGTACTCGCCTGT
>JAVVET010000013.1:48012-53060 GCA_032251235.1 Wenzhouxiangellaceae bacterium | reverse complement strand
CACGGCATGCTGCAGCTCGCCACCCGAACTGAAATAATAAAGCAGACACTTGCACCACCCGGGGACCTGTTCATGCCCGGACTGCAAGCTCGATCGCTCAAGCAACTCCACACCCAACTCAGGACTTCATTCGTCACAGGCTTTGGGCCCAGGTGCTGCTGGCCATGGCGCTGGGCATCGGTGCCGGCGTGCTGCTTGGACCGGCGGTCGGACTGTTCGAGCCGGCCGCTGCAACGCTGATCACCAACTGGCTTGCGCTGCCCGGGCAGCTGTTCCTGGCGCTGGTCCAGATGATCGTCATTCCGCTGGTATTCGCCTCGATCGTGCTTGGCATGGCGGCCAGCGACAACCTGGGCACGCTGTGCGAAATCGGTCTGAAAGTTGTGGCGTTTTTGCTGTCGACCACCTTCATCGCCGTGTTGCTGGGGATGGCCGTGATGCTGCTGATGGTGTACCTGATCATTTACCGGGTCCTGACCGGGCGGCCAGTGCTTGCTTTCCTGGCCGCCGTGCGCGATGTGCAATTGCTGGCCTTTTCCACTTCGTCCTCGGCGGCCGTGATGCCAGTAACGATCAAGACCGCCGAAGAGAAGCTGGGGGTCGACTCGGTCATCGCGCAATTCGTCGTCCCGCTGGGCACCACCGTCAACATGGCCGGCACGGTCCTGTACCAGGTCGCCGCCACGCTGTTCCTGGCCCAGGTATTCACCGTCGACGTCGGCCTTGGCAGCTTGCTGCTGGTGGCGGTGCTGGCCATCGGCGCATCGATCGGCTCACCCGGTACGCCAGGCATCGGCATCGTCATCCTTGCCATGTTGCTCGGCACCATCGGCATACCAGCCGCCGATATCGTGCTGATCATCGGCGTCGACCGCATCCTCGACATGTCCAGAACCCTGGTCAACATCACCGGCGACCTGATCGCCAGCACCATCGTCACGCCAAAGCTCGCCCCGGTCACCGGGGTCGAGAGAAAAGCCGCACCCGAGCGGGCCTGATCGGTGGAAAGCGGGCGGATTCCCGCAAATCCAGGTGCCGGATCAAAGCCTGCCTTCAGGCGTCCAGGCGCGGTCAATACAGCGCGGTATAGTAAAACCACTCCAGTTCGCAACCCGAGATCCAGTCATGCCAGAGCTGCCGGATGTGGAAGTCTTCAAACAGTATTTCGATGCCACCGCGCTGCACCGGCCGGTGCGGCGGGTTTGTGTTGAAAACGAGCAGGTGCTGGACCAGCTTACGCCGCAGACGCTTGGCCGGGCGCTGAAAAACCGATCATTCGAGCGCAGCCGCCGGCACGGCAAATACCTGTTCGCAGAAATCGAGTCGGGTGAACAGCTGGCACTGCATTTCGGCATGACCGGCGCGCTGAAATATTACCAGGCCAATGACGCCGCACCCGAGCACGCCCGCGTGCGCTTCGACTTTGCCAATGGCAGCCACCTGGCATTCGTCAACCCGCGCCTGTTCGGTCGCATCCGATGGATCCACGAAATCGGCCGGTTTCTGATCGACCATGAAATCGGGCCGGACGCACTGTCACTTTCACATCAGCAGTTCCGGGAAATCGTCGGCGCCAGCCGGGCAATGGCCAAGTCGACGCTGATGGATCAGTCGAAAATGGCCGGCATCGGCAACATCTACTCCGATGAGATCCTGTTCCGGGCCCACGTCCATCCGCGAACCAGGGCATCGGAGCTGAACGATGCCCAGCTCGAAAAACTTTTCCAGTGCATGCGCCAGATATTGAAAACGGCGATCGAAAAGCGCGCCGAACCCGCCCAAATGCCCCGAAGCTGGCTGATACAACATCGCACAGACGGTGACACCTGCCCGGTTTGCGATGGCACGATCAAGACATTGAAGATGGGCAGCCGAACCGGTTTTTACTGTTCCTCGCACCAGGCGCAGGCGTAAGCGGTAGCTTCGTCGTGCCTGTCCCGACTCAGCGCCCCAACTCGGACGAAAGCGTGCCGGTGTCGAGTTCTGGATGCGCTTTGGACGATTGGACCGAGCGATTGGCAGCCTTGTCAGGTACGAATTCTTGTCGTCCCGATCGAATGATTCGATAATTGGACATCCATCGGCGCTTGCGCGGCATCAATTAATCAAAAGCCGCAACTCGCTGCGCAATGTAGAAAGTTCTGCCAGATAATTCTCGATTTCCGTCAATTTCAGCTGTACCAGTTTCCGGACCTGAGGTTTGGCATGTTGTGGGCTTTCCCCGCGATTCAGCGATTCAGCGATTCTTTGCCGGCCGCCACTTTTCCACCCGGTTACCGGCAAAGTTGGTGCTCCACACGCTGCCGTTGGCGTCCACAGCCAGCGCGATCTCGGAGTGACCTGGGGCCTCGGCGGGGCTGCCGAAGGCGGTCAGAAACAAGCCGTCGGCCGTGAACTTCTGGACACGGTCGTTATAGAAATCAGCGACATGGACATTTCCGCCGGGACCGACAGCTATCGAGGTCGCAACGGCGAACCAGCCCTTGAACGGGCCAGACACATTTGCACCGAACGGGCCGCCCCATTTGCGCACAAAACCACCATCAGGCCCGAACTGCTGGATCCGGTCGTTGTAGCCGTCGGCCACGTAAAAGCCGCCGTCGAGAGCAATCGCCACGTCGGTCGGGTAGCTGAACTCGCCAGCGCCGTTGCCCGCACCGTTCCAGGCCCGCAGCACCTTGCCGTTTTCAGCCAGCTGTACGATGCGCTGGCCGTAGGTATCGGCAACCAGCAGCGTGCCGTCGGCGCGCACCGCGACACCGCCGGGACTGTCTAGACCGTCTTCGGCTTCTATGGCGCGTTCGTGCTCGCCGGCCAGCGTAAAGACATGCACCACATCGTTGAAATAGTCGGGCGCATAGAGCTTGCCGTCGGCAATTGCCAGGTTCATCGGTCGGCCCAGCACTTCGCTGCCGAAGGCGCGCACGAAGTTGCCTTGTTTATCCAGCACCTGGATGCGGCTATTGCGGGCGTCGGCAACGAATAGCTCGTCGGCGGTCACCGCGATGCCGGTGGGGTCGTTGAACTGGCGCGGGCCACTGCCTTTCTCGCCCCAGCTCTGGACCCGTTCATACGGTGGTTCCTGGTTCCAGTTGATGCCGCCGCCGGCCCAGACCAACAGGCCGAGCACCACGACGACGGTAATGAGGATGTAGCCGGACCATTTCACGAATTCGATCATATTGATCTCCGAGACTAGAAATTGCGCCGAAATCCGAAGCGCACGATGTAATCGTCGTCGATGGCATTGCCGTTGGGGTCCTGGGTCACCGGCAGCTGGATCGTGCCCTCGATGATCCAGGTCCGGCTGACGTATTGCAAACCCGGCGCCAGCAGCCACTGGCTGCCGCCGGAGTCCGCATCGACCCCGCTGCGCGTCCGGTCGCGTTCGCGGTCAATGAGATTGGATTCCAGCAGCGCGTAGACGAAGGCCGGCGTGCCGGATGCGCCTTCCAGGCTGAGCGGCCAGATCCGGTATTGCAGCGAGGCGTCGAAGCGCGCCTCGTCGCCGCGTTCGAAGCCGTCGTGGCTGCCGCTTTCCCGATACTGCAGCTGCGCGTCGATCTGGTACTGCAGCGTTTGATAGGTGGTCACTACGCCGCCGAAGCCATCCCAGGCGCCATCGCCGGTCTGCAGCGGCCGCGGCAACTGGCCGAAGCGATCGCGATCATTATCATCGCCGGTGGGTGCGGTGACACCTGAAAATGGAGCGATCCGGAACGTCCCGCCGGTGAAGTCATGCTGGAAGGCCGTGTAGCGGCCGAACAGCGAAACGTCACCGAGGCCGTCGGTGTCACGCTCAACCCGGCCCATGGGCGTAGTGACGTCCAGTTCCCTGTTAAAAAAGAACGGAACCACGCCAAATATCGCAAACTTTGAATTGACGCCGTAACCCAGCACGCTGCCCAGGGCCTGCACCGAAACGTCGCGATCCATCGGGCCGCCGCCGGAGCGCTCTCGGAATACGAACTGCTCGCGCCAGAGGTATTGCCCTTGGGCCACCGGCAGCGCGGTGTTGAACGTGTTGGCTGCGGCATGCACAGGGGTCACGCCAACAAGCAGCAGGATGCTGACCAGTACCGACAACACGCCATCTGGATGGCGGTTACTGCGCATCGTCAGCTCCCGGCCACGGAGTAGGATCGCAGCGTGAAACCGGCCTCGTTGACCGCCTGACGCGCCTGCTCCTCGCTCAGTGTCTTGCCCTCTTGCAGGGTCACGCGCACCACGCTGTCGGCGACGTCGACGTATATTTCGGTGACGCCGTCGATCTTGTTCAGACGCTTCTCGATGCCATAGGCACAGAACGGGCAAGCCAGGCCGTCCACACCCAGTAGGTATTGATTGTCGGCCGCCAGCGCGGCAACGCTGAGCATCAAAGCCGCCAGCAGCACGGATAATCTTGCAAACATGACAAAACCTCTCTCGAAGCGTGTGTAATTCCAGCTTAACGCCTGGAGTGGACTCGAGGTCAAGGGCTGCGTGAAATCATTTCGCCGCCAGCCTGCGAGCTCCAATGGTTCGGCGGAGCTTGGCGCTTGCTTCTTCTCATCGCTTACAACATCGACCGCGTCGGAATTCGCGCCTGCAGACGGTTGGCTGAATTCAGGCAAGCATGGACTCGATGCCGGAAGCGTCGCGGGATGGTTGAAAGAGCCAGCCTGGACAGGCCGCCCCTTAAAGATCGAAATGGAATCCGTTTTGGTCGCTGCTTTCCAGAGCGGCCGCCAGCATGAGCCGAAGTTTACCCACAGAGTTTTCCGACGAGCCATTTTTTTATTGGGCGGGGGTTCGAATGGGTGGCGCCGGATAGCACGCGGGCCATCATGGCTCCGGGGATTTGGTTCAATTGATTGGCGCCGACGGAGGGATTGCTGCGCCGCTTTGCGGCTTGCCCTTCGGGCTGGCGCTGCGCTTCAGCGATTGTGCAGAGGGCGCACAAGTCGAACCTGATTGTTTATGGTCGGGGGTTCGAATGGGGCACCAGAGGATTCAGGGCCTGCAGGTTTACCGGGAACTTTTCTAAACTTGGTGCCGACGGAGGGATT
>JAVVET010000013.1:0-47912 GCA_032251235.1 Wenzhouxiangellaceae bacterium | reverse complement strand
CAGGGCCTGCAGGTTTACCGGGAACTTTTCTAAACTTGGTGCCGACGGAGGGATTGCTGCGCCGCTTTGCGGCTTGCCCTTCGGGCTGGCGCTGCGCTTCAGCGATTGTGCAGAGGGCGCACAAGTCGAACCTGATTGTTTATGGTCGGGGGTTCGAATGGGGCACCAGAGGATTCAGGGCCTGCAGGTTTACCGGGAACTTTTCTAAACTTGGTGCCGACGGAGGGATTCGAACCCCCGACCCATGCATTACGAATGCATTGCTCTACCAACTGAGCTACGTCGGCTGTTTGCAGCGAAGCCGCATATTATAAGACGAATTGGTCGGCCGGTGCGACCGTGGCGTGCCGGTCAGTCCTTGGTGACGCGGTTCATCTCGACGAGGCTGATCATGCCGTTTTTGACTTTGTTCAGCGCCGCCCGGCGCAGGTCGATGACGCCTTCCTTCTTGCTTTGACGCTCGATTTCCAGCGCGGTGCCGCCGGACAGGATAACCTGCTCGATGCCTTCAGTAATCGGCATGACCTGGAACACGCCGCTTCGGCCCTTGTAGCCCTCGTTGCAGAGGTTGCAGCCCTTGGCCTTGAACAATTGCAGGCCGTCTTCGACTTCGGCTTCGGTAAAGCCGAGCTTGAGCAGCGCCTCGGGCGGGATGTCATCTTCGTGCACCTTGCACTTGTGCAGCGTTCGGGCCAATCGCTGGGCCATGACCATGTGCACGGCCGAAACGATGTTGTACGGCGGCACGCCCATGTTGGCCAGGCGCGTGATTGATTGCGGTGCATCGTTGGTGTGCAGCGTGGACAACACCAGGTGACCGGTCTGGGCTGCCTTGATGGCGATTTCGGCGGTTTCGATGTCGCGAATTTCCCCGACCATGATGACGTCGGGATCCTGGCGCAGGAATGATCTCAACGCGGCGGCGAAGGTCATGCCCTGCTTGGCGTTTTGCTGCACCTGGTTGACGCCGGGCATGCGGATTTCGACCGGGTCTTCGACCGTGGAGATGTTGACGCCGTCGCCGTTGAGCAAGCCGAGCGCGGTGTACAGCGATACGGTTTTACCCGAACCGGTCGGGCCGGTGACCAGGACCATGCCGTAGGGCTTGCTGATGGCATCCATGTAGACTTCTTGCTGTTCTTTTTCAAATCCCAGCTTTTCCGGACCGAGATAGGCGCCGGAGCCATCGAGGATACGCAGCACGACCTTTTCGCCCCACAGCGTCGGGCAGGTCGAGACACGAAAGTCGAAAGCTTTCGATTTGGAAAGGTTGAGCTTGATTCGACCATCCTGTGGCACGCGCCGCTCGGCGATGTCGAGGCTGGCCATGACCTTCAGGCGTGCCGAGAGCCGGTTCGCCATTTTCTGCGGCGGCTTCATCTGGGTCTTGAGCACACCGTCCATGCGGAAGCGAATCCGGTAAGTGTCCTCGTAGGGTTCGAAATGGATGTCGGATGCATCCTTGCGAATGGCGTCGATCAAAATCTTGTTGACGAAGCGCACGATCGGCGCATCGTCGGAGTTTTCCTCGCTGCTTTCCTGGTCCGGTTGGGTCTCGAAGCTGAGCGATTCGAGGTCTTCATCGCCGGCTGTGAGTTCTTCGAACGCCTGCGAGGACCCTGCCATCAAGCGGTCGATGGATTGGGTGATGGCGTCCGAGGCCGCCAGGACCGCCTCGACATTGAAGCCGGTGGTAAAGGCGACCTCGTCGATCGCCGACTGGTTGGTCGGGTCGGCAATGGCAACGAAAAGGCGTTTACCGCGCTGCATTACCGGCAAGACCAGGTGCTTGCGCATCAGGTCTTCCTTGATGCTCTCGGCCGGCGCCATGCGAAGATCCAGGGCGTTGAGGTCGAGCAGCGGCAGACCGAACTCGTCGGCCGCCACGTGAGCAAAGCCGGCCGGATCGATCAGGTTCTCGCGCACCAGGTGGCTGGTGAACGTGCGCCCCAGCTCCGAGGCGCTTGCAAGCGCCTCGATTGCCTGGTCTTCGCTGATCAAGCCTTCTTCAACCAGTCGCCTGCCCGTTCCGGGAAGCCGGGCTGCGCCGATCGATTCAACCGTTGATGCCATGATAGTGAGGTCCCTGACCCTTGTCAGCTTGCGCCATTGCGCCCTATGTTATCACCTCGCAGACCGGCGCAATTAAGCTGGATCTTAGAAAATACCGGCAAGACGCTGATTTGTCAATCATTAAGCTTTTTGTTATCAGTGTCCAAGTCGATTGCATAATCGACTTCCAAAGGTGGCGGCTGTCCACCTTCTCCGGTTAGATAGTGATCCATCCATCGCATCAGGCGCAGCGAGTAATCATATTGGCTGGCGGCCCGACGGTTGCCGTGGCCTTCGCCGGGATACAGCACCAGGCGCACCGGTGGTGGGTCCTGCTGCAGCTTCAAAAAGCGGTAGAACATGCGCGACTGGGTCGGATCGACGCGCGGGTCGGCATCTCCGTGCAGGATCAGGATCGGCGTTTTGGCCTGGGTCACGTGATACAGCGGCGAGGCCTGCTGGAACAAATCCCAGTCTTCCCAGGGCCATTTGCCCAGGTGCACCAGGTTGAACTCCCAGGGGATGTCGGAGGTGCCGAAGGCGGCGATCTGGTTGCTCAGGCCAACGTTCATCACGGCCGCGGCAAAACGCTCGGAATAGTGGGTCGCGCCCCATGCGCTGGCATAGCCGCCGTAGGAGCCGCCGGTAATGCCCACCTTGTCGACATCGGCCATGCCCTGCTCGACCAGGTAATCGATGCCGTCGACCAGGTCGTCGAACTCTTCCATGGCCGGGCGGCCCTGGCTGGTCAGGGTAAATTCAACGCCGCGCCCGGTCGAGCCGCGGTAGTTCTGGAAAAACACCAGGTAGCCTTTGGCCGCGGCGTGCTGGGCCGGCGCAGAAGCGCGCGTCAGCCAGCCGTTGGAGAAATGAGCCTCCGGGCCGCCGTGCACATTCAGGATCAGCGGGTAGCGCTGGCCTTCCTGGTAGTCGAGTGGGTAGAACAGGATGCCTTCGATTTCCAGCCCGTCGCGTGCCGTGTAGCGCAGCACTTGCTGGCGCGCAAGGTCGACATCATGGAGCCATGGATTGGAGTCGGTCAGGCGTACCGGCTGGTCGAGTTCAAGCCGAAACGCCTCGTTCGGATGCGCCGGCGTATTGCCGACCAGTGCGATATGGCCGCCATCCGAGCTCGAAATACCGGTAAAGATCGGGCCATTGCGGAGCATCGTGCGCCGGTTTTGGCCATCGGCGCGAATCGTCGTCAGGTTCACGCCGGTGCCCTCGTAGATCAGCGCACCGATGTAGTCCTTCTTGACCCAGGCCAGATGCCAGACATGCGCTTCCAGGCCCGGCAACAGCTCGGTAAATTCACCGCCGCTTGCTCCAGCCATCATCAATCGACCTTCGCGTGGATCGTTGACGATATTGGTAGCAATGAAGGCCAAATGCTTGCCATCCGGGCTCCAGGCCATTTCGCCGAGCTTGCCGGGGCTGTCGATTCGCCCGATTTCTTCCCCGTCCAGATCGATGATCCGGATTTTGGTGAAGATCAGCGTGTCGTCCACCAGCTGGCGCGGCGAAATCTTGATCGCCAGGCGGTCGCCAGCCGGGGACCAGGCGACGTCCTGGACCGAGCCTTCCGGTGCAAGCATGCGCGGCTCGGCCGCCTCGTCGCTCAAATCATGAATGTAGATCCGCCGGTTCTGGATATCCTCTTCGAAGACCACCTGGTTGAAGCCGGCTTCCTCCAGCGCCTTCTGTTCCGACCCCTTGGGCTCGAGCGCGGTGACGGCGACGCGTTGGCCGTCCGGGCTGAACGAATAGCCACTGATGTCGGTTTCAAGCGAGGCCAATACGCGCGCTTCGCCACCGCTCAATGCTATGGCGTAGAGACGGGTCGTCTCATCGTCGCCGCGGCTGGCCAGAAACGTCACGTCGTTGCCGTCTGGCGTCCAGCCGATCGAAGCGACGTTGACCTGTCCGGCCACGTAAGGCTTTGATACGCCCTCGACGTCGATCACGTGCAGTTGCTGCCAGGCCGGACCGTCGGGTTCGGTCGACAGATCCCGTGGCACCGAACGCACGTAAGCAATCTGGTCGCCGGACGGGCTAATGCTGACGCTGCTGACCTGGCGAAGCTCGGCGATTTGCTCAAGCGTCATGCCAGCGGCCTGCGAGAAGGCCGGCATAAAAACCAGAGCGAGTAAAAGGATCGGGACAAAACGCTTCATTCAATTTCTCCGGATTGTGTGGGCGGAAAGCACTTGCAAAACCTGATGAGCCAAGCGCAGACACGGCAGTTGGCTGCTTGCCGTGTGCTGTGGTCCGCGAGCCCTATTCATCAAGTTTGACTTTGTTCTTTTAAGAGCATGGCCCCAAAATATAACAGATCATCCGGTCTGTCGACCTTCGTCCAGCGAGCTCAAGCCCCGACCTCGGGGCATTTTTTGGCTTGAGACAGAACTCAACCCGCCTCATTCACCACCCTTGCGTCGCGAGGGGTCGTCAGCCCCAGCGGCTGTGGCGTTTTGCGACCGCGCGTACCGCAAGCCTACTCGCCTGGCCGGCGAGGATGCGCGACCGAGCGAAACGCCGCAGACGCGGGCCTGAAGGCACCGCAGCAGAAAAGGTGGTGAATAAGGCGGGTCGAAGGATCAGCTGGCGGAGATGGACATCATGCCGATGTCACGGCCGGTTTCGTCGCTGACGGTTTAAGATCCGCAGGAAACTATTGAACAAGAGTTTTTTGAAAACTTCAATCGAAGGCCGGGATCACGGCGGACACCGGACGGGCCGGTCGGAACCGTTGTCCGACCGGATCGGTACGGGTTCATTCAATCAGTGATTACTGATCCGGCGCTGCCTGGCCCTGCTGGTCCTGCTGGCCCTGCTGGCCCTGCATCACCTGCTGGACCATGGCCTGGTATTCCTGCTGCGTTCTCTGGAGCCGGGCAATCAATGCTTCGGTTTGCGGATTCTGCGCTTCCATGGCCGGCAACATTGCCTCGTTCAGCGAAGTCAACTGCTGCTGGACTTCCGGCTGCTGCATGACCTGCGCCTGCGCCTGCTCGAGGCTGCCGTAGGTTTCGCGCAATTCCTGCTCTAGCGCCTGCGCCTGCTCGGGCGCCAAATCCTGGGCCTGGAGCTCGCTTTGCAACTGTTCGATCTTCTCGCGGCTCGATTCCGGATCGTGCCCGCTTTCCTGCATGCCGCTGTCGATCGTCGCCATCAATTCGTCGCGCTGCTCGGCAAGCTCGGGGTTTGCTTGCAGGGTTTCTTCCTGGATGCCGGCAAGCCGCTGATTGATCTGCTGCATCTCGGCCTGCATGCTCTGGATTTGCTGCATGACCTGGTTCGGATCTGCCATTGCACCGGGCGCTGCCTGCTGCGAGAGCGCCGGGCCGGCCGCCAACAGCAGGGTCGCCGCGACCAGGCCGGTGCGCAGCAACATGGATCTGGAATTGCGAAAATTCGGTTGATGAAACTTGAGCATCAAAGTTCACTCCTGTTTAAGGGTCTGGTAATGGTTTGGGGAATCGTCAGTAGAAAATGGCACGAAAATGCCAAGGCCACTACCCTAACAGATGAAAACCCTGATGTGAAAGTGACAGGCTGCATTCTCGGCCGCCTGGACGGTCCCGCCGCGATGCGTTTGGACACGCCCTCGAAAGACCTGCTCGAACCAGGCTCATGGGCATTGGCCCTGCTAAACTTGCCGTTTGCCCGGATGACGACTTCTTGATGACCGATTCGACCGAACCCGTAGCGCCTGCCGACATCGACGAGCGCACTGAATACCAGCACACATTCGCCGACGAACCGGTGCGTGAAGTCGAGCGCGACGGCGTCCACTACACGCTGCTGGGCACCGCGCACGTTTCCCGGGCCAGCGTCGATGCGGTGCGCCGGCATATCGAACAGGGCGAATTCGACGCCGTCGCGATCGAGCTGTGCGAGTCGCGCCACCGGGCGCTGACCGATACCGACGCCTGGCGCGAACTCGACCTGTTCGCGATCATTCGCGACGGCAAGGCCAACATGATGATCGCCAGCCTGGCACTGGCTGCGTATCAGCGCCGCATTGCCGAGCAGTTCGGCATCGAGCCGGGCGCGGAAATGAAGGCTGCCATGAAATGCGCCGAATCGGCCGGCGTGCCGCTGCAACTGATCGATCGCGAAATCGGCATTACGCTCAAGCGCACCAGCCGCTCACTGTCGCTTTGGCAGCGCTGGATGATGGTCAACGGCCTGATTTTTTCGCTGTTTTCGCGCGAAAAGATCTCGGAAGAAGATATCGAGCGCCTCAAGCAGGGCGACATTCTGGAAGAAACCTTCGGCGAGTTCGCAACCCGCTCGCCGGCGCTTTACGAAAGCCTGATCGCCGAGCGCGATCGCTTCATGGCCGCGCGGCTGCGCCAGCAGAACGAGGACCACCCCGGACGCAAAGTGCTGGCCGTGATCGGCGCCGGCCACCTTGACGGCACGCGGCGCGCGCTCGAAGGCAGCGACGACGAGGTCGGCAACGACCCCGAAGCCCAGCTGCGCGAACTCAATCACATGCCGCCACCGAGCAGGTTCTGGAAGCTGATCCCGTGGCTGATCATGATCGCGGTGCTGACCGGCTTCGGCATCGGCTTCTGGCGCAGCCCGGAACTGGGCTGGTCGCTGGTGCTGACCTGGGTCGTCATCAACGGCGGCCTGTCGGCGCTCGGTGCTGCAATCGCGCGCGGGCATCCGCTGACCGTGCTGACCGCACTGTTTGCCGCCCCGCTGACCTCGCTGAACCCTACGATCGGGGCCGGCATGGTCACCGGCGCGATGGAGGCCTGGCTCAGAAAACCCAAGATGTCGGATTTCGAAGACCTGCGCGACGATCTGAGCAAGCTTTCGGGCTGGTGGACGAACCGCGTCGCACGCGTATTCCTGGTGTTTTTTCTTTCCAACGTCGGCTCGGTGGCCGGGACCTGGCTGGCCGGTTTCAGCATGATCCGGCAACTGGCTTGAATGATGGCCAAAAGCGCCAGGGCCGGCGCGGCCCGCGGCAACGCTGGTAAATCGACGGGAAATCAAGCACAATTCCTTTAATTGCATCACTATTTTGAGAGACTCTCGATGAGTTTGAAAGAACGCCTGTTCGGACCAGCCTGGGAAAGCAAGGACCCCGCTGTACGCATCCAGTCTGTCAATACCGGCATGGAGCAACAGCTGTTTGCCAGCCTGCCCGAGATTGCCCGCAAGGATGCAGACGCATCGGTGCGCCTGGCCGCGCTGCGGCGATTGAACGATGAATCGGCGTGGCTGCAGGCGCGCCTGAATGAAACCGATGAAGCCATCCGGTCGCATGCCGATCAATACCTGCTCCGGCGCGCTTGCGCCGAGCCGGCCGCTGACGGACTCGAGCATCGTCTGGGCTGGCAAAAGACCCTCACCGACGCCGACAGCATCCGCCGGCTGGCGCGCGAGGGCGCCGATGCGCCGATTCGCCGGGCTGCCCTGGCACGCATCGAGTCACCAGGCTTTCTCGGCGATTGCTACGTGGCCGAAACGGACGAGGAAATCGCCACCGAGCTGCTCGAACGCATCGACCAGGTCTCGACGCTCAAACGCATCAGCAGCGCGCTGCGCAAACGCCACAAACATCGCCACCAGGCCGTGATGCATCGCCTGGCACGGCTTGAAGGCGACACCGGATCACACGACGCGCGCGACGAACTGACCCAGCATTTGATCGACAAGCTCGAACAACTGGCGCGCGGCGAATTCAGCGGCGACCGCCTCGCCCAGGCCGATCATCTGCAGAATCAGTGGAATGAATTGCCCGACCCGGACCCGGCTGCCGCAAGGCGCTTTGAAGGTGCCATGAAGATCGTGCGCAGTGCGCTGAAGCCAAAGCCAAAAGTCGCTCCCGCGGTGCCCGAGAAAGTCGTGGTCGCCGAGGCCCGAAGCGAATTGACGCTGCTGACCGAAAAGGCCCGCAACATGGCCGCTCAACCCGCCAGCGATGAAACCGATGCCGCATTGAACGCGCTGATGTCGGACTTCGACCGGGCCTGGAACGCGACCGGCTCACCCAGCCAGGCCGACCTCGATGCTCGCATTCATTTCAGCGCGCTGGCAGGCGAACTTCAAGCGCGCCAGCAAGCGCTTCGCAACCGCCCGCCGACCCGGACCAAAACCGAATCGGATGCCGATGGATCCCGGCCCGAGCCCGCCGCGACAGCCGACCCGCAGCTGATCGAGGCACTGAACCAGGCATTGCAGACCGCCGAGCAGTCGCTCGAAGCCGGCCACATCAGCGATGCGGCAAGTGCCGTCGACAAGGCTCGCAGTGCCTTTGACCGGCTGGCGAAAAAACACCAGCCGCGAGCGGTTCCCGGAGAACTGGCCCGCATGGCCGGCAAGCTCAAGGAAATGCGCGACTGGCAGCACTGGTCGAACAACAAGCTGCGCGAACGGCTGATCGAGCGGGTCGGCGAAATCGACGTGGCCGGTCTGCACCCGGACGCGGTCACCGCCCGGCTCAAGGAATTGCGCGAACGCTGGAAGGAACTCGACCAGCAAGAGGTCATGCCCGGCGACAAGCGCCAGTTTTCCGCACCCCAGGGCCAATGGCGGCGCTTCCAGAAAGCCTGCAACGAAGTCTTCGAAAGCGCGCGACCATTCCTGGAAAAACGCAGCGAAGTCCGCGACCAGTCATTGCAGGAGTTGAAGGATTTTCTCGTCGACGCCCGTCAGGTCGCCGACGATGCCGAAGCCTCCAGCGACAAGCTGATCCGCTACCAGCGCGCAGCCCGCCAGGCGATTCGCAACCTCGACACGCTGCCGCCCAAGGCCCGCGGCAAGATGGCATCCACGCTGCGCGGCCTGATGGATGACATTTCGGCCGCCCTGGACAAGCATTTCGATGCCATCGAAAGCGAAAAACGCCGATTGATTGCCGAGGCCTGCAAGCTGGCCCACGAGAAAGACCGCGCCGTCGCGATCGATCGCGCCAAATCGCTGCAGGCCGAGTGGAAAAAGGCCGGCCACTCCCGGCGCAAGGTCGACGACAAGCTGTGGCGCGAATTCCGCGAACCGATCGACCCGTTGTTCGAAGAACTCAAGAAAGCCCGCGACGAGCACAAACAGGCCGAAAAGGCCCAGACCGAAGAGCTCAAGGCGCTGTGCGCACGAGCCGAAGAACTGGTCGACAGCGAAACCGACGAACTCGAATCCCTTGCCGGTCCGCTGACCGGACTGGAGCGCGAGTTCAACGGCTTTTCACCCATTCCACCCGGGTTGCGCAAGCGATTCGACCAGGCCACGGCTCGCTATCGCAAGCGCATGGACGATCTCAGGCAACAGCGCGAACAGCAAAAGCGGGCGCATTTGGACAAGCTGATCGAAACGCTGCAGGACACCTGGAAACAGCGCGCGGCGGGCAAGCCTGTCGAGCCGCTGCAGGACCTTCCCCAGGTGCCGGATGGCGACGCGCTCGGCCAGTCGCTGCTGGAACGATTACAACGCTTTGCCGACAGCGAAATCGATACCGGGCAGCTGACCGCCGAAGTACAGGCTCTGACCGGCGATGCCCGCCAGGTGGTCATCGAAATGGAGTGCCTGGCCGGCGTGGAAACTCCCGAAGAGGATCGACGCCAGCGCATGGATTACCAGATCAACCGCTTGTCGCACCGGCTTGCCGACGGCGCGCCGCGTCCGGACCTGGGCTCCGAACGTACCGGACTGCAACAGCGCTGGCTGGAAAGCCTGCCACACCAGCCCGACCAGCACGGCAAGCTGAAAAAACGCTTTGAAGCGGCCGAAAAAATTCTGAAACAAATGACGGCCTGACCATGAAAATCACAAAAGCGGCATCTCGCGCTACCGCCGCGACGGCGGTGCTTGCCCTGCTGCCGTGCGCGGCACTGGCTCAGGAAATCGAAACGGTCGCCGATTTTGGCTGGCTTTCGGTGCTGCCGCCACTGGTGGCCATCGGCCTGGCGCTGCTGATTCGACAAGTCATCCCGGCCTTGTTCGCGGGCATCTGGATCGGCGCCTGGACGCTGACCGATTTCTCGCCGGCCGGCGCCGTAACCGCGCTGCTGACCACCGCCGACACCTTTATTGTCGAGGCCATCGCCGAGCCGGACCACGCATCGGTGATGCTGTTTACATTGCTGGTCGGCGGCATGGTCGGCGTGATTTCCAAAAACGGCGGCATGCTCGGCATCGTCGACCGCATCGTCGATGTCGCGTACACGGCGCAGCGCGCCATGGCGGCGACCATCGCGCTGGGCCTGGCGATCTTCTTCGACGACTACGCCAACACGCTGGTGGTCGGCAACACCATGCGGCCGATTACCGACCGGCTTCAGGTATCGCGCGAAAAGCTGGCCTACCTGGTCGATTCCACCGCAGCCCCGATTGCCTGCATTGCGCTGGTCACGACCTGGGTCGGCTACGAAGTGGGCCTGATTCGCGACGCCATCTCGGGCATCGAGGGGCTGGAGTTGAATGCCTACATGGTTTTTCTCAAATCCATCGCCTACAGCTTTTATCCGCTGCTGGCCCTTGTGCTGGTGGTGACGGTCGTGGCCAGCGGTCGCGACTTCGGACCGATGCTGAGCGCCGAACGGCGCGCGCGCCACGACGGTCGCGTGGCGCCGGAAACATCGGGCTCGGCGCTGACCAAAGACGACATGGAAGACGTACAGCCACACGAGCAAGCCCCCAGACGGGCGCTGAATGCCGTCATCCCCATTGTGTTCCTGGTCGGCGGCGTGCTCACCGGCATGTTCGTCACCGGCCAGGGCGAATCGATTCGGGAAATCATCGGCGACGCCGACCCCTACAAGGCGCTGATGTGGGGTTCGCTGCTGGGATCACTGGTCGCAATCGCGCTATCGGTGAGCCAGGGCATCCTGTCGCTGACCGACAGCGTGAGTGCCTGGTTCTCCGGCGCGCGTGCCATGCTGTATGCCATTTTCATCCTGGTGCTGGCCTGGGCGCTGGCGGGCGTAACCGACGTGCTCGGCACCGCCGATTACCTGGTTTCCCTGCTGGGCGATCACCTACACGTCGGCTTTCTGCCCGCGCTGGTCCTGATCGTTGCCGCCGCCACCGCTTTTTCCACCGGCTCTAGCTGGGGCACCATGGGTATCCTGCTGCCGCTGACGGTGCCGCTTTCCTGGGCGCTGATGACCGCCCAGGGCATGAACGGAGCCGAACACCTGCCTATCCTGTACGGAACGATCGCTGCGGTCATGGGCGGCGCGGTATGGGGCGATCACTGTTCGCCGATTTCCGACACCACCATTCTGTCCTCGATGGCCAGCCAGTGCGACCACATCGAACACGTGCGCACGCAACTGCCCTACGCCTTGCTCGCAGGCCTGGCCGCGCTGCTGCTCGGCGCCCTGCCTGCCGGCTTCGGCGTCCCATGGTGGATCTGCCTGCCGATCGCGGCGATGGCGCTGATCGCCTATGTCCGACTTGTCGGGCAGAAGGTTGATACGTTGATTCGTTGATTCAGACCGCACCCGAAAAGTAGGCACCTTTTTGAAAATAATCATCGAGGTGTTCTATGTCCATAAAAATGCGTCGTTTCTGCTCGCAGGAATTCAAACAGGAAGCGGTTCAGGCATCTTTCGAATCGCCGGACTCGGTCGCGGCTGTGGCTGCTAAATTGGAGTTCCACCCTGAGCTGCTGAGCAGATGGAAAAGACAGATGGCCCGCCGAAAGGACGATAAAGAGCCGGATTTTCATAAATTTGGCGACACCAGCTCGCAGTAATACAAGTCTGGAGCGCGGGGCTCGGCGGCTCAAAAAGCGCCTGGAGCGACAGACGCTGGGCAATGAAATCCTGAAAAAAGCGACGGGGTACTTCGCCAAAACCCGGAATAAGGTTGTCCGGCGCCCCGGAAACGTTGTGTTTTAACCCTTGTAGCGACCGCGCAAGATGGTCACGCGCCGGATGTACTCCCTGGTTTCTTCGAACGGCGGGATTCCACCGAATCGTGCGACCGCGCCTTCTCCGGCGTTGTAGGCGGCGAGCGCGAGCTCGGCGTCGTTGCCGTATCGATCGAGCAGTTCGGCCAGGTAGGCGACGCCGGCCGAGATGTTGTCTAACGGATCGAAGGGATCGACAACGCCGAAGCGCGTCTGCGTGGCCGGCATCAGCTGCATCAGGCCCTGGGCGCCGGCGTGCGAGACCGCTTCGGGGTTGTACCAGGACTCGGCATGTACGATGGCGCGCACCAGCGCCTCGTCGACCCCGAACAGTTCCGAGGCAGCCTGCACTTCGACCCGAAAATCGGCTCTTTTGAGCGGCGTGGTATGCCAGTCCACGCCCTTGATGCAGGTGCCGTAGCAGCCGATGCTTTCGACCTTGCCGTGCTGTTTCGAATCGGGCTTGATGTTGGTCAATACGGTGATGCCGTTTTCATCGACGTAGCGATAAACCTGGGCCCAGGCCGGGGCGCAGCTACAGACCAGCAGCAACAGCAACACGGCCTTGATCGGCAGTGAAGCCGACGGCACGGCCGGCGCGCGTCGCGGCGGGCCGGCCATGTCAGAATCCGCCGGTCACCGTGATGCCGCCGTCGGCGGTGATGATCTGGCCGCTGAGCCAGGCCGAATCCGGGCCGGTCAGGAATGCGATGACCCGAGCGATATCATCCGGTTCGCCGATGCGCCCCAGCGGCGTGGTTTTTTCGAAATGCTTGACCATGCGCTCGTCGCTTAGCAATGCCTTGGAAAAATCGGTTCGAATCAGGCCCGGGGCAACGCCGTTAACGCGGATACCGTCACCGCCAAATTCCAGCGCCAGGTTGCGCACCAACTGGTTTTCGGCGGCCTTGGACAGGCCATAGGCACCGATCACGCGGTTGCCGAGCAGGCCGGCGATCGAGGAAACCAGCACCAGCGCGCCCTGCCCGGCGCGCGCCAGGTGGGGTCGCGCCAGGTGCCCCAGGCGCAGGGCGCTGAAAACATTGTTGTGCATGATCACGTCAAAGGCTTTTTGGTCGACGTTGTCCGAGGGCCCGTAAACCGGGTTGCTGGCCGCATTGAGCACGAGGTTGTTCAGGCCGCCGAAGTGCTCAACGGTCTTTTCGATCAATGCCGCCAGCTGCTCTTCGACGCCGACGTGACAGGCGATCGCGACCGCGTCCCCGCCATCGGCGCGAATGGCCTCGGCAACCGATTCGCAGCTTTCCTGGTTGCGGCTGGAAATCACCAGGCGATGACCCCTGGAGGCCAGCAATTCGGCAGCCGCCCGGCCAATGCCGCGGCTCGAGCCGGTGATGATGGTTATTGGCTTGTCGCTCATATCGATCAGGTTCCGTGTTGTTGTTTTTCAGGCCAGCGTGTGGAGCTCTGCATGCGGCAAATGGGCGACGCAGTTGATGCGCGCAAGCTGCCAGCCGCCCGGCTCGACCCAGTGCAATTCGGTGACCGAAGCATTGTACAACGTTACATTCAGACGTCGCTGCCAAGCCAGATCGTGACCCAGCAAGCCCGCGGCCAGCGTGCTGATGACGCCGGCCGAGCTTACCGCGACGATCGTTTCGGATTCCCGCGTGCGTTCGACCAGGCGCCGGCCGGCAGCGTCCACGCGGGCGCTGAATACGCGCCACAGGCCGTTGATGCCGCATTGGATCCGCTCGTCCTGCCAAGCCTCGAGCACGTCTGGAAACATTTCGAGAAAAGTGTCCAGGTAGGCGACCGGGTCGGCCACGGCATCCGGTCCCGGCAACGACATCGCCAGCGCATCTGCATTTGCATAGGCGGCCTCGAGCAGGTAATCAACTCGATATTCGTTGAGATCGGCATCGATATGACAGACGCCTGCCGTGCGGAAATGATCGGCTGTCTGCCGATGCCGTTTCAGTTCTCCGCGCACCATTGGGCTGGCGGCAAAACGCTGGTCGAGGTGAAGCCCCAGGCACTCGGCCTGACGAAAGCCCAGCGCCGAAAGCCGATCGTAATCGTCGGTCCCCAGGCTTCCCTGGGCGTGGCGGACCAGCATCAACTTTCGTAATGGTTCAGACATTTGGGTAGACTACCGAAAAAATCAAAAAAAAACATCCACTCATGGGCGTTTTGAAAGATGACTATCGAAAGCATTCTCGGCATCCTGATCATTGGCGGGCTGGCCGGCTGGATTGCGGGTCTGCTGGTAAGAGGCCGGGGCCAGGGCATTGTCATGAACATCGTCGTCGGCATCATCGGCGCGCTGCTGGGCAGCTGGATTTTCGGATTTTTCGGCATCACCTCCGGCGGCTTGATCGGCAACCTGATCACGGCCATCGTTGGCGCCGCGGTACTGCTGGGCCTGTTGCAGCTGCTGAGGAAATAGCCGCGAGAGGGTCGACAGACAATCGCCATCTGCCAGATGATTTTAGCCCGCCTGGTCCACCGGTCGTTTGTCGCGAGGCGGCGGAGCGGGTGGTGCATAAGACCAGTTCAGCGGTGCTTTTCCAGGTAGCGCTGATGATATTCCTCGGCCGGCCAGAACCGGTCGATCGGCTCGATGGTGGTCGCGATCGGTCCGTTCGGCTTTTCCAATGCTTCGAGTAGCTGGCGCGACTGTTCGGCGGCCTGTCGCTGTTGCTCATCGTGAACAAAGATCGCGCTGCGATACTGCGAACCGATGTCGGGCCCCTGGCGGTCCTGCTGGGTCGGGTCGTGCATGTCCCAGAACGCTTCGAGCAACGCTTCGTATGAGATGCGTTCCGGGTCGAACACGACCTGGACGGCCTCGGCATGACCGGTTTGGCCGGAACAAACCTGGCGATAATCCGGATTCGCAGTTTTTCCACCGGTATAGCCGACCTGGGTAGCGACAACGCCGTCCAGGCGGTGAAAGCGTGCTTCGGGGCCCCAGAAACATCCGGCGGCAAAGGTTGCGGTCTTGCGCATGGCAATGGCTCTCGTGTATTTTCAGTCGGCCTTATTTTGATGCTTGCCGGTGATCGAAAAGTCGATGCCGACGCATTTTTCGGGCCGGCATCGGCAGGGATGGAACTGGACGGGCGCCCGACATTCGCGCGACAATAAGCAGTATGACGACTGAAACCTTCCTGTGGCACGATTTCGAGACCTTCGGCGCCGATCCGCGCCGCGATCGCCCGTGCCAGTTTGCCGCGATTCGAACCGACAGCGCCCTTGAAATCGTCGATGAACCCGTGGTCTGGTACAGCCAGCCGACCAGCGATGTCCTGCCGGTGCCCGAGGCCTGTCTGATCACCGGCATCACGCCGCAGATCGCACGCGAACGCGGGATGCCCGAATACGAGTTTGCCAACCGCATCTTCGAACTGATGAGCGTTCCGGGCACCTGCTCGGTGGGCTACAACAATTTTCGTTTCGACGACGAGGTTTCGCGCTTCCTGTTCTGGCGCAACTTCATCGACCCGTATGCGCGCGAATATGCCAATGGCAACAGCCGCTTCGACCTGATCGATGTCATGCGCCTGGCCCATGCGCTGCGACCGGAAGGCATCGAGTGGCACCAGCGCCAAGATGGAACGCCCGGCTTTCGGCTCGAAGACCTGGCCGCAGCCAATGGATTTTCGACCGAACGGGCGCATGATGCGCTGGCCGATGTCGAAAATACGCTGAACCTGGCGCGGCTGCTGCAGCGACATCAACCGAAATTGTGGCAATGGTGCCTGAGCCTGCGGGCACGCCACCGTGTTGAATCCCTGCTCGCGGCTCGCCAGCCGATGCTGCACGTGTCATCGCGTTTCCCGGCCAGCGAATTTTGTATCGCACCGGTGCTGCCGTTGTTTCAGCACCCGAAGATCAAAAGCCAGTGGCTGGTCTGGAACCTGCGTGAAGATCCGGCCGAATTCATGGAACTGGACCCGGAGCTGCTGTCGGACCTGTTCTGGACCGCCAACAAGGACCTGCCCGAAGGCTATCGTCGTCTACCGGTCAAATGGATTCGCAGCAATCGCTGCCCGATGATTTCACCGATGGGCGTACTCGATGCGCGCGCGCGCCAGCGTACCGGCATCGACCCCGACCTGGCCGCCCGACATGCCGTGGCGCTGCAGCAAAACCCGGGATTCACCGCTTGCCTGGCCGGCTTGTTCCGCGACTTGCCTGCCGGCGCGGCCGCAGATGCCGAAACCGCACTGTACGAGGGTTTTGTTTCGCGACCCGATCGAATGATTTGCGAACGTTTGCGCGGTCAGGCCGTGGCCGAGACCGCCCGTGGGTTCAAGACTGCCTCGAATCCGTTTGGAGACGAACGCCTGAACCAGCTGCTGCTGCATTACCTGGGTCGCCACGCCGAAGATCTGCTCGAGGCAGAGCCATTGTCCGAGTGGCAGCAATATCGCCAGCGACGCCTGCATGAAGATCCCGACCTGGCTACCTTGCGGCTGGCCGACTATCGGGAGACGATCTCGCAATTATTGCAACAGCGCCCGGAGGCGCGGGCGCTGCTCGGCGCGCTGTTGGAATGGCCAGGAGAAATTGGACTGAGCTAGCAGCCTGTCGGACTTGACCGATCTTCACTGAGGGAAAGCTGGTTGGAGTCAGATTTTTCGATCTTTTGAGGCGAATAGTGAGCCTGGTTAACGATAAAGAGCGGGAAATCTGGCCCAATCCGGCTTTTCCGCGGTTTATCAGCGTTAAGTCCGACAGGCTGCTAGACCATGCCGGACCAAAGATCAGTGACTTAAGGACACTTTTTTTCAACTTGCCGCGGCTCGTTATGCACAAGCCCTTGATTTTCTCTTTGACACTTTCTTTACGCCATTTACCTCAATCAGTTACGCAATTAAGTCTTGTAAGATATTGAATATATTGAAATAACTTCATGTGATCAAAATTTGCTCAACCCCGTGAAGCCCTCGGCCCATGGACAACGCCGCCCTCTTGTTCACAGAGTTATCCACAGTCTTTGTGGATAAGGCTGTTTCCACAAAAGCACAATGACCGCAGCCGCGCGCGCTACATCACGGCCAGCGCCAACTGGTCGGGCGCCGTTTGAGCATTTGCCCGGGAAACGGATCGGGAATTGCCCTGTGCATCGCGGGTCTGTCGAATGGCGGCTTTCAAAACCTGGTCGCTTCTCGGCGACACAAATTCCAGTACGCTGCCATCGTCGAATTGCATCATCATGACCATCGGCGGCTCGCCGTTGCGGCCGGGCCGCGCAATAACGCCACGGATGCACTTGCCAACAATCTGGTCTCGGACCGCGCGGCTTGATCGGGGTTGAATCGGGTTCATGACGGGTTCTTCATACGGGTTCAAGGCGATTGAAACACGTGTTTTTCTCAAAACATGAGAAACCGGGAACCCGATGAGCGAATCTTTTAAAAAAATCCGGATCGCGGGAAACAATACGCCATCAAGCAGATTCCGGAAAATCGGCACCGCATATCGACTACGAGCCGAAATCAGCCCTCGCCGGCAACCGGCAGCCGCGATGCAAAGGCGTGGGCCAGCGTCGACTGGTCGGTGTGCTCGAGCTCGCCGCCCAGCGGTACGCCCTGGGCCAGGCGCGACAGGCGGATGCCGTGCCGGGAAGCCAGCGTGGCGATGTAGTGCGCCGTCGCTTCGCCTTCGACCGTGGAATTGGTGGCAACGATGACCTCCTCGACCGGTTCGGAGGCAAAGCGCCGGGCCAGCTGGTCCAGCCCCAGGTCCTCCGGCCCAATCCCGTCCAGCGGCGACAGCCGACCCAGCAACACGAAATATCTTCCGTTGAATGGCGTGGCCTGCTCGATTGCCAGCACGTCTCCGGGCGTTTCGACGATGCAAAGAATCGAGTCCGACCGCTGCGGGCTCTGACAGATGCCGCAAAACTCATTGGAGGTGAAGTTGCGGCAACGCCGGCAGCGCTGAATTTCCTGCATGGCTCGTTCGATCACGCCGGCCAGCCGCGCCCCGCCATAGCGGTCGCGCTCGAGCAGGTGCAGCGCCATGCGCTGGGCCGTGCGCGAACCGACGCCGGGCAGGCACTGAAGCGCCTTGAGCAGTTCGTCGAGCAGCGGGTCTTTCATGACTGGAGGCCGGCAAAGCCGAACTGCCGCATCAGGGCAGCGAAAAGCCGGGCAGCATGGGCATGCCGCCGGTGAGCCCGGCGAGCTTTTCCTGGCTGACTTCCTGAACCCGGTTGACGGCATCGTTGAAGGCCGCGGCGACCAGGTCTTCGAGCATTTCCAGGTCGTCGCCGGCGCTCGGGTCGATGGCAACCTTGTGCACTTCGTGGCGACCGTTCATGGTGACCGAAACCATACCGCCGCCGGACTGGCCGGTGACCTCCAGGTCAGCCAGTTCAGCCTGCGCCTGCTTGAGGTTTTCCTGCATCTTCTGCGCTTGCTGCATGAGTTGCCCGATATTGCCTTTCATTGCTTACTCCGTACTTTTAGTAGGCCGAACCGAGCCAGGCACGATTTCGGCATCAAATGTTTCCTGAATGCGCTGGACGACCGGATCGGCAGCAAGCGCCGATTCGGCACTGGCCTGGGCCCTGGCTCGATCGTCGGCGGCCAGAACAGCCGGAGTCTGCAGTGAATCATCGTCGACCGGCTTGAATTCGATTCGACGCGTCAGGCCCGAATATTTTTCCAGCGCGTTGGCCAGGCTGGCCTTGAAGCGATCGGTCACGAGCATAAGATCGTCCCGGGACAGCCGAAATTCAACCCGCTGATCATCAATTTCGTGCAAGGCCAGCATGCCGGCGACGGCCTTGACCGGACCGTTGAGCTCGAGGCGGTCGAGTGCACCGGCCCAATTGGCCGGCTCCAATGCATTGGATGCCGCCGACGCCTCGGGCCTTGCAGCGCCAGCGCTTGAAGCGGGCGGCGCGTCCGGCCGCACGAAGTCGGCCGATGCTGTCGGCTTTTCAGCTGCGGCTTCACGCACTTCAGAGGCCGTGTTTGCAGGTGATGCAGCAGCGGGCTGTGCCGGCCGCGCTGGCGCAGGCGAAGGCGCCGACTCGGCGACAACGGGCTGAAATGCAAACATGCGCAAAATGGTCATTTCGCAGCCGGTACGCATCGACGGGGCAAGGCCCAGGTCGGCGCGGCCACTGACCACGATCTGGTAATACAGCTGCACGTCTTCGGCGTCCATGCGCCCGGCATAGTCGACCAGCTGCTCCCAGTCGGTTCGGCTGTCGTCGCGATAATCGGGCACTTGCTGGATCAGCGCGATGCGGTGCAGCATTTCGGCCAGGTCGCCCAGCAGCCGCGACAGATCGCGCGCCAGGCTGAAAACTTCGGCCACGGCATCCAGCGCCGAGGCCGCATCGGCCTCGATCAGGGCCTCGATGATCTGGTTCAGGTGTCGCTGTTCAACCGTGCCCAGCATATCCTCGACCGCCTGCATTTCGAGCTTGCCGCCGGCCAGCGCCTGGTCGAGCAGGCTGAGGCCGTCGCGCATGCTGCCGTCGGCGGCGCGCGCCAGCAGTTGCATCGCGGCCGCGTCGAATTCAATCTGCTCGGCCTTGAGGATGTGTTCGAGCTGACCGCCAATTTCATCGACGTTGAGCCGGCGCAGGTTGAACTGCATGCAGCGCGACAGGATCGTCAGCGGAATCTTTTGCGGGTCGGTCGTGGCCAGCACGAACTTGACGTGCTCGGGCGGCTCTTCAAGCGTCTTGAGCAGCGCATTGAAGCTGTGCGTGGACAGCATGTGGACTTCATCGATCAGGTAGACCTTGTAACGGCCCCGCGAAGGCGCGTACTGCACGTTGTCGAGAATTTCGCGGGTGTCGTCGACCTTGGTGCGCGAGGCGGCATCGATTTCGAGTAAATCAACAAACCGCCCTTCATCGATAGCCACGCAATGGGCGCAGCTTCCGCACGCTGTGGCCGATACCCCTTCGAGACAATTCAGCGACTTGGCAAGGATTCGCGCGATCGTGGTCTTGCCGACCCCGCGCGTGCCCGTGAACAGGAAGGCATGGTGCAGGCGGCCTTCGTTCAAACCATTGGAAAGCGCCTTGACCACATGGTCCTGACCCACCAGACCAGCGAAATCCCGCGGTCGCCATTTTCTAGCAAGCACCTGATAACTCAAGATAAACCCTTCAATCGATCAAAGTTTGGACGGCAAAAAAACATTCCCGACGAGTCTACACCAACCACGCCCTGCAAGACCGTATGCTAATAAACTCCACACGATGGATGAGCCTGCATGAGCGACGAAGACCACGACCTGATCCTGGCGAAACCGATCGGCCCGTTCAAGCGCATGCAACCGACGGTATTTTTCGGCTCGGCCTCGCTCGTGGTTGCGTTTTGCGTCTTCGGCGGCGGCTTTACAGAAACGGCCGCGCAGACCTTCGAGTCGATCCAGGGCTGGATCGCCGAGACCCTGGGCTGGTACTACATGCTGGTGACCACAACGCTGGTGATATTTGCGCTGGGCGTGGTCGTCAGCCCGGCCGGCAAGCTGAAGCTCGGCAAAAAAGGCGATCGGCCCGAGTTTAGCCTGATCAGCTGGTTTGCGATGCTGTTTGCGGCCGGCATGGGCACCGGGCTGGTGTTCTGGGGCGTGGCAGAACCGCTGAATCATTACATGCAGCCGCATTATGCCGAGCCTGAAACCAGCGCGGCAATGAACGAGGCAATCCGCTACGCATTTTTCCACTGGGGCCTGCACCCGTGGGCCATCTACCTGGTGCTGGCGCTGGCCCTTTCCTACTACCATTTTCGGATCGGCCTGCCGCTGGCGCCGCGCTCGGTGCTGTGGCCCATCATCGGCAAGCGCATCTACGGCCTGCCCGGGCACCTCACCGACATCCTGTGCACGGTCGGGACGCTGCTCGGTGTGGCAACCTCACTGGGACTGGGCGCGATGCAGATCAACGCCGGGCTGTCGATGTCGCTGGGCATCGAGACATCGACCACGACCCAGGTGCTGATCATCGCCTCGATCACCGCTGTTGCGACCATCTCGGTGGTCTCGGGCGTCCAGCGCGGCATTCGGCGGCTCTCTGCGCTCAACATCGGGCTGGCAGTGGTACTGATGCTGTTCGTTTTTCTGGCAGGCCCAACCTCGTACATCCTCGAAACGCTGGTCGGCGGGCTGGGCATTTACTTCCAGACCCTGATCAAAACCAGCCTGGAGACCGATTTTGCGACCGCGATGGACTGGCAGGCAAACTGGACGCTGTTTTACTGGGGCTGGTGGATTTCATGGTCGCCGTTCGTCGGTATTTTCGTCGCCCGCATCTCCAGGGGCCGCAGCATTCGCGAACTGATCCTGGCCGCACTGCTGGTGCCCACGCTGGTGACTTTTTTCTGGATGGCGACCTTCGGCGGCACGGCGCTGTACCTGGAGCGATTCACCGACATCAACATCGCCCAGCAGGCCGTCGACGACGTGGCCGTATCGCTGCACCTGCTGTTGAGCGAACTGCCGATGGGCAGCATTACGACCATTTTCGCCACGCTGGTCATCATCATCTTTTTCGTCACATCGTCGGATTCCGGCTCGCTGGTCGACGACATGGTGACCTCCGGCGGCCACCCGCACCCGCCGGTCTCGCAGCGGCTGTTCTGGGCGCTGTCGGAAGGCGCGGTTGCAGCGACGCTACTGATTGTCGGCGGTCTGGCCGCCATCCAGCAGGCAGCCATCACGATGGCGCTGCCGATGACACTGCTGCTGATCGCCGCCTGTTACGGCATGGTCCAGGCACTTTCAGCCGACATTCGCAAAAGCGGCATTCCGGAAAAGCAGCGCATCGAGGGTGATGCCGACTGATTTTGATTTTTCAGACATGGCGGCTGCAGGCCTGCAGCGTTGTCGGTTCAAAGCCGCTGCCGGTCCATCGGTTCGAAGCTGCTGCCCGTTTGTTCCAGGATCTCGGATGCGTTGAACGTTTTTGCTTTCTGGTTATTACAGTGGCCATTCCGGTTTTCCGGTTCTCATCCCGGAGGGATTACTGCGCGACCTTCGGTCGCTGGCCCTTCGGGCTCGCCGGTCGCCTTCGGCGTCCGGTCTCGTGAGCTCGGCTACGCCTCGGTTCGAACCAGCTTCCTTGTGACCGGAGATCGAGATACGTGGAGAAACGTGGCTTTGTTAAAAGCGAGATTCATTCGGATTTTTTTGGGATTCCAATCCTCGTTCCCTCTCCGCCAGACACGCAAAAACCCGCTTGCGCGGGTTCTTGCGTGTCTGGCGGAGAGGGAGGGATTCGAACCCTCGATAGGGGTATAAACCCTATACTCCCTTAGCAGGGGAGCGCCTTCAGCCACTCGGCCACCTCTCCGATTTTTACAACCCGCGTATTATGGCCGAATTGGTGCCTGCTTGTCGACCATCTGACGGGTCAATCGACGGCAAAAGCCAAATCATCGTCGAACTGGTTGTCTGCCTGGGCAAGACTGGAATAGAGAGAAAAAACGCCCAGCACTATTGCATAGAAAAGAAGGGAAAGGAATGTGCACATAGCCAACACTCCAGTTGGAAGGAATGCCACCGGTCGCGAGCATGGCCGGACCCGGGGCAGCTTCAGTACTCGGAGCCTGCAATTTTACGCTGCCCCGTACAGAACGATAATTCAATTGTAAACGGGCTGTCAACCATCAGCGATTTTGGCATCGTAAACCGGATGGATTTCTCGGAACCCGGATTTATATGCAGCGCCCGGTGACCCATTCCATAGCCGCTTGATTGATGCCGAGTTTTGCCTGAAAATCCCTCCCCACAAACAGCTGGAATTTGCGACAATAGCGCCTGGTGGCCCTCGTCGGTCTCCCCGCACCACAAATCCGTGAATCCCGTCAGGCCCGGAAGGGAGCAGCGGCAGCGGAGGCGTGGGTGACGGGATCGGGCGGTCGGGGGTCACCTCTTCTTTTCCAGGCCGGCGGATTTGAGCGATGGCCGTCCACCACAGACCGAAACTCCCATACAAACCCGGGATAAAACCCCTGCTTTCTCGCCGACCAACCGCCCCCCGGCATTCGGAAATACTGCTTTTCCGGAATCTGGCGCCCTGGCAAATGAAATAACTTACACATATTTTTCATTATGTTAGCTCGGTCATACCGGCCTTCTGCTGATGCCGCGTAGGTGTTTTTCCTACAAACGCGCTCCTTTTACCTCCCTTTTCCAGTGCCATTGTCTGATCGATTTTCGGGCAATCTTCCGATGTTCAAAATCGTGACCGCCCTCTAATCTGTGCTCACGGTCAACGGCAACAGGTCGTTGATCGAATCGAAACACAAACCTGAAAACAGACAAGGAGAAACATCATGATCAAGCACATTCTTTTGGCACTGGTTCTGGCACTCGGCATCAGCAATGCAGTTTTTGCGCAGGAAGCGCTGGATGTCAATACCGCCACCGTCGAGCAACTGGCCGAAGCACTCAACGGCGTCGGTGAATCCAAGGCCCAGGCAATCGTCGATTATCGTGAAGCCAATGGCCCGTTCACGCATATCGACGAGTTGATCAACGTTCGCGGCATCGGCATGGCCACCGTGGACAAGAATCGCGACGTGATCCGGTTCGAGCCCAGCCCGTCGAACGAGTAACCCAGGCAAACCGCCGCCCCTGCGGCGGGCAAACCTGAAAGCCCGGCAATTCGCCGGGCTTTTTTCGTTCACCAGGCTCGATATTCGCGCAGGAGGTCGAAAAATCCGACGCCAACTGGGTTGCCGTCGAGACGATCGTTTCTTTACCCCGCCTTATTCACCAGCCTTTCGTCGCGAGGGGTCACCAGGCCCAGTGGCTGTGGCGTTTCGCGACCGAGCGCACCGCAGGCGGACTCGCCCTGCTTGTCAATAACGGCAGGTGTGAGGATGCGCGACCGAGCGAAACGCCGCAGACGCGGGCCTGACTGACGGCGCCGCAGTAGGAAGGGTGGTGAATAAGGCGGGTTTACAGCAGCTCAAGTCCGACACCCCCCCGGATTCAGAACGCCCCCGGTTCAGACAATTTGTCTTCTCGTAAACAGGATTCCCGGCTTTCTCCATTTTTGAGAAACTGTATTTATATATAGTATTCTTGTCTCCATGGAGAATTCGCCGATGTCATCACCGATTGCACTTGAACAACTGCTTGCCGAACGCGACGATCTCTGGCGCGGCCGCCACCGACGACCGGAGCCATCAATCAGCACCGGCCGAGCTGCGCTGGACCGGCAATTGCCCGGCGGCGGCTGGCCGCGCGGCAAACTGATCGAGTTGCTGCCGCAGCGCCTTGGCGCCGGCGAGCTGGATCTGCTGTTGCCGTGCCTGGCCGAGTTGACCCGGCACGCCCAACGCGTGCTGTTTATCGCCCCACCGCTGATACCCTGCCCGCAAAGTCTGCACCAAAACGGCCTGGACCTGACCCGCTTGCTGATCGTTCGCGAGCAGGCGCATGCCTTCTGGACCGCCGAGCAGTGCCTGAAAAGCGGGCTGTGCGGCGCGGTCGTTGCCTGGCCGGGACGCGCCGATGTCAACGAGCGGGCCGTGCGCCGATTGCAACTTGCCGCCGAAAACGGCGAAGCGCCCTTGTTTTTGTGCTACCCGCCGGGCTGCAGCCCGCCGGCATCGCTGGCCGCATTGAGACTGGCCATTCTCGACGGCGGCGTTCTGGAAATTCTGCGCAGCCGCCAGGCAGAATCCGGCGACACGATTCGACTGCAGGCCAGCAACGTGGTTTCGCTGGCAACCCGCAGCGCACGCTGAACATGCAGCCGGCAACCCTCTGGACCGGCATTGTTTGCCCGCAAGCGGCGTTGCAAACGCTATTGCGGCTGCTGCCCGAAACCTTTGCCGCAGATGCCGCGCTGGCCGTGCACGAAGTCGTCGGGGGGCGGTCGAAAATCATCGAAAGCAACCGGCTGGCGGCCCGGCAAGGGGTCTATCCCGGACAAAGCCTGGCCGATGCGTTGGCGATTTCGCCCAAACTCAAAAGCCTGGCGCGCGATCAAAAGGCCGAGGCCCGGCTGCTGGAAGAAATCGCGCTCGAAGCGTATCAATACAGCCACCAGGTGGCCATTACCGGCGACGGCGTCGTGCTCGAAATCGGTGGCAGCCTGTGCCTGCACGGCAATCTGGACAGCTTGCTCGACATGCTTGCCGGAAAGTTGACCGAAATGGGCCTGATCGCGCGCCTGGGTACGGCCCCGGTCGCCGCGGCTGCCTGCCTGCTGGCACGGTCGCAGCAGCGAGTGCAGAACCTGGAAGAACTGCGGCGGCAACTCGCCGACTGGCCATTACAGCGCCTGGCACTGGCGCCAGCCGAATTGCGCAAACTCGAAAGCCTGGGAATGAAACGGCTGCGCGACGTGATCGCGCTGCCGCGCTTCGAACGCGATCGCCGCCTGGGCCGGGCCGTCAATCGCTACCTGGACCAGATCCAGGGGCTGGAACAAACGCCGCTGGTTTATTGGCAGCCGCCCGACAATTTCCGCCGGGCACTGGATCTGCCGGTACCGACGAACTGCAGCCAGGCGCTGCTGTTTGCGCTCAACCGCGTGCTGGGTCATCTGCACCAATGGCTGCGCGTGCGCGACCGGACGCTGACCCGGCTGGAAGTGGAACTGCAGCCCGAAAACGGCAATCCGGCCGTCAAACTGGCAGCCGGGCTGAGGCAGGCCAGCTTTCAACGCGAGCGTCTGCTGGAAATTCTGCGCCTGAAGCTTGAACCGCTGCGGCTGCAATCAGCCATCGAATCACTGGTGCTGCGCGCCGACAGCAGCGCCGGACAGCGCCCGCCGCAAGCCGATTTGTGGACCAGCAACAACGTCAACGACGCCTGGCCAGCCCTGCTCGACAGGCTCCGCGCCCGTGTTGGAGACGACGGCCTGTGCAGCATTACTCCCTGCCCCGACCATCGTCCTGAAAAAGCCTGGAAATGGAGCGCACCTGGCACCACCGATGCGGGCTGCGAAACGCCGCCGCGGCCGAACTGGCTGCTGCAGCAGCCCAGGCCCTGCCGGGTCGAGCATTTCAGCTTGATCGACGGGCCCGAACGAATCGAGGCCGGCTGGTGGGATGGCCACGACTGTCGCCGCGATTACTGGACGGCGCGCGACCGGCACGGCAACAAGCTATGGATTTTCCGCGAATACAAGCCGCGCACGGGCTGGTTCGTGCACGGTCTTTTTGGCTAAGAAACCCCAGTCCGCCTGAGCCACAAAGATCTGCAGCAGGATCGGACAGAAAATGTTTTGTTTTGTCTTGTGGACGCCGACCTGAATGTAATTCACAATGAACACCGGCACTCCAATGGAATTTTCTATGAAGCGCTGGTTCATTTCAGCTTATCTGGCCGTTTTGGCGGCGCTGGTCGTGGTGGCAATTTACGGCTTGACCCAACCACTGCCATGGACCGCGCCGGCCGGATTGTTGCTGGCCGCGGCCGCGCCGCTGACATTTTTCATCTGGCTGGCCAGCGCACGCCCGGCCCGTACCCATGAGCACCCAGTGGCGGTTTCCATGCTCTCGGGACTGGGTGCGGTCATCGCCATGACCGCGATGTACCGTTACGGCGATGCCTACCGCTGGTACCTGGGCGGGTCGATTGTGGCCCTGGCCGGCTGGATGGCTTACGTCAACTGGTATTCGCGCCAACCGGAAGCCGTAGGCGCGCCGATCCCCGGCGAGCCCTTGCCCGAACTGGAACTGGAGGACGCCGACGGCAACGCGGTAACCACCGAGGCCCTGCTCGGCCACGCCGCGGTACTGGTTTTTTATCGCGGCAACTGGTGCCCGCTGTGTACGGCCCAGATTCGCGAACTGGCCGCGGCCTGGCGCAAGGTGGCACGGCTGAATGCCAGGCTGTGGTTCATCAGCAGCCAGCCGCAAAAGCAGACCCGCCAGATCGCCGAACAGTTCTCGATACCAGCCGATTTTCTGCGCGACCCCGGCAACCGCGCCGCCGACAAGCTGGGCATCGCGGCACCGGGCGCAGCGCCTGCCGGCATGGAGGTGCTGGGCTATCCGCCCGATGCGGCCATGCCGACCGTGATCGTCGTGGATGCCGAGGGCACGGTGCGATTCATCGAAGTGGCGCGCAACTATCGCCTGCGGCCCGACCCGGAGCTGTACCTGAAATACCTGCAGCCAAAAACAGGCTGAATCGTCGAATCGGGCCGAGCCCGTCGCACACCACGACTTTCTGCGCGGTCTGATCCGGCGCAGCAATCGCCTGGGCTGCCGTTTGGGCTAGCAGCCTGTCGGGCTTGACAGATCTTCGCTGAGGGAAAGCCGCCTGGAGTCAGATTTTTCGATCTTTTGAGGCGAATAGTGAGTCTATTTAGCGAAAAGGAGCGGGAAATCCGGCCCAATCCGGTTTGTCGGCAGTAGATCGGCATTCAGCCCGACAGGCGGCTAGTGGTTTTCGCTCGCGCTCGCGCAGCCGATACAAAGCGTAACGGCCGGGTTCGATTGCAGCCGGGCCTCGGCGATCGGCTCGCCGCATTCCAGGCATTCGCCGAATTCACCGCTGTCGATACGCTTGAGCGCAAGCTTCAAGGCCGCGATTTGCCGACGTCGGCGCGCATCGGTGGCCTGGGCCATTTGCTGCCCCTGCATGGCATCCATTCGACTGAGCCGCCCCATTCGGGTTTGATCGAGTTCGACCGGCGCCTGGGATTCACGCGATTGTTCACTGAGTTCGGAAAGCTCGGCGATCTGCTGCTCGATCTGTCTGCGCCAGGCCTCGAGGTCGATCCGGCCTACCACCGGTGGTAGGCCGGGTGACCCGGCTTGACGGCCACGAAGCGGCCGGTGCACAGATCGCAAAGCTTGTCGTCGGCGAACAATTCGGACTGCACCGTGACAATCTCTCCGTCGACATCGACCGGGCGCGCGATCAGCTTCAACTCGGTATCCGATGGCGTCGGGCGACGAAGCTTGACGCTGAATTCCATCGTGACGGTGCACGGCGGTACGTCGAGACCGCGGGTTTTCATCAGGTGCCAGGCCGCGGTCCAGTTGCAATGGCAATCGAGAATAGTGCCGATGATGCCGCCGTTGAGCACGCCGGGAAACGCTTCGTGGTGCGGCTCGGGCGTCCAGTGGCAAAGCACCTGCTCGCCGGCCGGAATCGAGCGAATGCGCAAGCCCTTTGGGTTGGCCGGGCCGCAGCCGAAGCAGGCATTGTGCGGCGCGAAATGCTCCTGCAGGCCCGTGTTTTCCGGCAAGCTCGCCATGCCTATTCCTGCACGCCGCCGTGCGCCAGTTTGAGAGGATCGAGCAGCTTTTCGAGTTCTTCGCGATCCATGCCGGTGGTTTCCATGGCCACATCGATGATCGGCCGGCCTTCCTTGTAGGCCTGCTTGGCTGTCGCTGCGCCCTTTTCGTAGCCGATCACGCGGTTCAGCGCGGTCACCAGGATGGGGTTGCGTTCCAGCGCCTGCTGGATGTTGTCCTGGCGCACCTCGAAAGTGGCGATGGCCTTGTCGGCCAGCAGCCGGCCAACATTGCCCAGAAGCTGGATGCTTTCGAGCAACGTGGCGCCGATCAGCGGCAGCATGACGTTGAGCTGGAAATTGCCCGATTGACCGCCGATGGTAATCGTGGCGTCGTTGCCGATCACGCGTGCCGCGACCATGCAGGCCGCTTCGGGGATGACCGGGTTGACCTTGCCGGGCATGATCGACGAGCCCGGCTGCAGCGCTTCGAGCTCGATTTCACCGATACCGGCCAGCGGCCCGGAATTCATCCAGCGAAGGTCGTTGGCGATCTTCATCAACGCCACGGCCAGCGTTTTCAACTGGCCCGAAAGTTCAACCGCGCTGTCCTGGCCGGCAATGCCTTCGAACTTGTTTTCGGCCGATTCAAATTCAAAGCCGCTGTGCGCGCTGAGCTGGCGCACGAACTCGGCGCCGAATTCAGCCGGTGCGTTGATGCCGGTACCCACCGCCGTGCCGCCCTGCGGCAGCCGCTGCATGCGCTCCAGCGCCGATTCGATTCGCGCCCGACACGAGGCAATCTGCGCAGCCCAGGTGCCGAGCTCCTGGCCGAAGGTCACCGGCATGGCATCCATCAGGTGGGTTCGGCCGGTTTTGACGACCTCGTCGAGCTCGCCGGCCTTGCGCCGGATGGCCTGCTCGAGATGGTCGAGCGCGGGCAGCAACTCGTTGGCCGTGGCCAGGCAGGCCGAAACCTGGATGGTGGTCGGGATGACGTCGTTGGAGCTTTGCGACATGTTGACGTGGTCGTTCGGATGAATGCCGCTGTGACCGCCTTTCGCGGCCAGGTGCGCGATGACCTCGTTGGCATTCATGTTGGTGCTGGTGCCCGATCCGGTCTGGTAAATATCGATCGGGAAGTGTTCGATCACCTGGCCGTCGATGACCTTGTCGGCCGCCGCGGCAATCGCATCGGCGACCTCGGCATCCATCAGGCCGAGCGCCTGGTTGGCGCGTGCACAGGCCCGCTTGACCTGGCCCAGCGACTGGATGAAAGCCTTCGGCATGGGCTGGCCGGAGATCGGGAAATTATTGACCGCGCGCTGGGTCTGTGCGCCCCAGAGCGCGTCGGCGGGCACGTCGAGTTGGCCCATGCTGTCGGATTCGATTCGGTTTTTGGTCATTTTTGTAGGTGTTCGCTTATTTGAATAAAAAATTTGACCGCAAGCGAAGGCCGGCATTCACTGGTCCGGGATCAAGCGTGATCGTCGATGCCGTAGCGGTCTTCGACGTAATCGCGAAACCGCAGGAATTCGCCCTCGAAGTGCAGCATGAATTCGCCTGTTTCCCCGTTTCGGTACTTGGCGATGATGATTTCAGCCTTGCCCTTGTCCGGGGAATCGTCGTTGTAGACCTCGTCGCGATAGATGAACAGAATCATGTCGGCGTCCTGCTCGATCGAGCCCGACTCTCGCAGATCGGCCATGATCGGGCGCTTGTTCGGGCGCTGTTCGAGCGCCCGGTTGAGCTGCGACAGCGCGATCACCGGCACCTTCAATTCCTTTGCCAGCGCCTTGAGGCCGCGTGAAATTTCGCCGATCTGCGTGGCCCGGTTTTCCTTGTTGCCCGGCACCTGCATCAATTGCAGGTAATCGACCAGGATCAGACCGATATTGTGTTCGCGCTTCATGCGCCGGGCGCGCGCGCGCAAATCGGTCGGCGACAGCGACGGCGTTTCATCGATGAAGATATCGGCCTTTTTGAGCACGTTCATGGTCGATTGCAGGCTGGCAAAGTCGGCGTCGTCGAGCCTGCCGGTGCGCAGCTTGTTCTGATTGATCCGGCTCAGCGAGGAAAACAGCCGCAGGACCAGCTGCAAATCCGACATCTCCATCGAAAAAACGGCAACCGGCACCTGCGCCTTGATCGCGGCACTGGCGGCGATATTCATTGCGAAACTGGTCTTGCCCATGGCCGGCCGGCCGGCGACGATGATCAGGTCGGTCTCCTGCAACCCGGCAGTGCGCTTGTCGAGTTCGGCAAAGCCCGACGGTACGCCGGTGATTTCGCCGGCATTGTCCTGCAGTTCGTTGAGCCGGTCCAGAGCGCGCGACATCACGTCGCGAACGTGCTGATAGCCGGCGCTCGCGCGCATGCCCTGCTCGGCAATTGCGTACATTTTCTGCTCGGCCGCTTCCAGCAGTTCCTTGCTGGTCGCGCCCGAAGGGTTGAGTGCCGAATCGGAAACGTCGGTCCCGATCTCGATCAGCTGGCGCAGGATCGATTTTTCGCGCACGATTTCGGCGTAGCCGAGAATGTTGGTCGTGCCCGGCGTATCGTTGGCGAGCATCGTCAGGTAGGCGCCGCCTTCGACCCGGTCGAGCAGGTTGTGGCTCGAAAACCAGTCGGCCACGGTCACCGCGTCGGTCGGCTGATGCTGCTGCTGCAGTTCGACGATCGCGCGAAACACCAGGCGGTGGGTTTCGCGGTAGAAATCACCTTCGGATATGCGGTCGGCGATCTTGTCCCAGGCATGCTCGGACAACATCAGGGCGCCCAGCAGGCTTTGCTCGGCCTCCATGGAATTCGGGGGCTGACGAACCGGGTTCAGTGCTGTAAGACGTGGCTCAGCCAAAAGAGATGCATCCAGTGGGGATCTGTAGCTATCGTAACCCGTTTTATCCGAGCCATCGAGCAGGCCCTTGCAGGCAATGACATTGAATCGAACGATGCGAGCCCGCCGGGCGAACCCGCATCCAAAAACCCTGAAATCAGTCCGGCTCGCCGATCACCTTGATCTTGAGCTCGGTGATCACGTCGGCATGCAGAATCAGGCCAACCGTATATTCGCCGGTTTCACGAATCGGGCCCTCGGGCTGGTCGACCTCCACCTTTTCGACCGGGTAACCCATTTCGGTGAGCTGGTCGGCAATCTCGCGCGCGCTGATCGAGCCGTACAGTCGGCCTTCGGGCGAAACCTTGACGTTGAAGGTCAGCTCTTCGAGCGAATCGATGGCTTCACGTCGCGCTTCGGCTGCGGCCAGCTTGTCGGCCGCCTGGCGCTGAAGGTCGCCGCGCTCGGCTTCGAACTTGGCGACGTTTGCCGGCGTGGCCGGAACAGCCTTGCCGCGCGGCAACAGGAAATTGCGGCCGTAGCCCGGCTTGACCGTGACGGTATCGCCGAGATCACCAAGGTTGTGTACTTTTTCAAGCAGAATCAGTTGCATGGTCGGCCTCAGTGGTTATCGGTATACGGCAACAGCGCCAAAAAGCGGGCGCGCTTGACAGCGGTCGAAAGCTGGCGCTGGTAGCGCGCCTTGGTGCCGGTAATGCGGCTCGGAATGATCTTGCCGGTTTCACCGACGAAGTCTTTCAGCAAGTCGACGTCCTTGTAATCGACTTCGGTAATTCCCTCAACGGTAAAGCGGCAGAACTTGCGGCGTCTGAAAAATTTTGGCATGGCTCTCAAGCCTCCTCGGATTCGCGGTCGTTTTCATCCGATGCGGTCTCTGTGTCCGCATCCTCGTCTGTGCTGTCCTGCTTGTCGCCAGCGTCACTTGTCGTTCCGGCTTCGGACTCGTCTTCGTAGCGGCGCGTGCGACGCGACTCGCGCTCGTCTTTTTCTTCCTTGCGCTTGAGCATGATCGACGGTTCGGTGACCGCATCTTTGCGCTTGACGGTCAGGTGGCGCAGGATGGCGTCGTTGAAGCGGAAAATGCTTTCCAGCTCTTCAAGCGTTTCGGCATCGCATTCGATGTTGAGCAGCAGGTAGTGGGCCTTGTGCAGCTTGGAAATGGTGTAGGCCAGCTGCAGCCGACCCCAGTCTTCGGAACGGTGTACCTGTCCGCCCTTGGATTCCACCAGCGCCCGGTAGCGTTCGAGCATGCCCGGCACTTGTTCACTCTGGTCAGGATGGACCAGAAACACGATTTCATAGTGTCTCAACTTCATGTTCTCCTTGTGGATAAACCGACTGGAAAATTCCAGCCCGAGAAGCCCCCGATCGATCGCGGGCGCGACCATCGTGGAGCAAGACCCGCAAAACGGGTAGCTGCATAGTATAGCGCGCCGAACCGGCGCGCGGCAAGATTACTCGACGCCTTGTTACTCGACTTCTCGCAAAGCCAGGCCAATTTGCAGATCGGGCAGCGCCAGGCCGATGCGCGTGGCGGCCGAATCGGCCCAGGCCTGTCCCAACAGTGCGCCACTGTCGGCGTCGAACGCCCGCAGGCGCAGAACCGCAGCCGCATCGGCACGAGGCTGGTACGGCGCCAGGTCCAGCGCAACCCCCAGCGTCATGGCCGCAGCGTCATCGGGCACCAAGGTGGAGCCGTCGGAGTCCAGCTGCACCCGCTCGGCCAGCCGCCATGAAGAATCCGGCGCATCGCGCACGCCCACCCAGCCCTGGAAAGTTCGAACGCGCTGAAACTCCAGCACCCGGTCGGCCATCAGAGGCTCGCCGGACGCCGGGTCGAGCACGCGGTCGCCAATCACCAGGCGCCGGCCGTCGTGGGCAATTTCCTTGACCAGCGCCGAAGCCTGATCGTCACTGCCGAAACGACAGCTCTGTGCGTCCGTTCGAGCCACGAAACCGTCTTCGCGAATCAGGACTTCGATCGGGCAGGATCCAAGCTCGCCGCCGTCTGCGGCCAATGGCGCAAAACGTCCGACGAGGCGATTGGGCATGGAAGTCGGGCGAAACCCGAGCAAAAAGGATCGCGCGGCCTGGTCGCCACTTTGCTGCAGCATCTGCATCACCACGCCACCGGCTTCGCGGCTCTGAACCCGCGCCTGCAGCCGCACCAGCGTGTCATCGTTGTCGCGACCGGCGTAGCGGCCGACCAGTATCCGGGCCACCCGTTCAGCGGCCAGGCGGCTGTCGTCTGCTTGCATTTCAGATTTTTCGGGCACCGCGCAGGCACTCAAAACCAACAGCATCAAAACCGGCAACAACCATGCGCCGAGCCCATCGCCTGGCCGGCCGATGCAGCCCACGGCCGGGCACAGGTCCCGATCGGCCTGTCTGCAATTGGTGAACTGCCGGGTCATGGGCTCTCGAGCGGCGAGTCGACGGCAAACCACGACAATGCGCACGAATACTCCGGGTCGCCGATCAGTCACGAGCGCTTGCTTCTGCGCCGCTGTCTTCGGGGAAATCTTCAAGCAACAGGCCTGGATCGATCCGCACCGGTCCCAGGTTCATGCGCCAGTCCAGGTGCGCGCCGGTGACCCGGCCGGTGGCGCCGACCTCGGCGATCAAATCGCCCTGGGCCACGCGGGTACCGGGTTCGACCAGGATTCGGTGCAAATGCAAAAACGCCGAGCTCAGGCCCAGGCCGTGGTCGAGCAGCAGGGTGGCGCCGGAAAAATACATGTCCGGGTGCGCCAACGTCACGATGCCCGCGGCCGGCGCACGCACCGGCGTACCGGTCGGGGCTGCGATATCGATGCCCCAATGCGGGCTGCGCGGCTCGCCGTTCAGGATCCGTTGCGAGCCGTAAACGCCGGTGATCGGACCTTCGACCGGCCAGACGAAGCCGTGCAGGAAGTCGGTCCGGTCGTCGCGCCGGGTCCTGGCTTCACGCGTCGCTGCGGCCTCGGCGCGGATGCGCGCCAGCGATTCCGGGTTCGGCGTGACCTGGGCAGGCGGCAGGCCGTCGATGCGCTGGATATCGAATTCGCGCGAGCGCGGGGTCAGCTCGCGCCGTTGCTGCCGGCCATCGGGAAATTCCACCACCAGCTGCACCGGTGCAACGTCGTCGCGGCCGAATCCAATCAGAAAAGTGCCGTCCGATGCGCGCTCCGGCGACTGCCCGTCGAGCGTGACGCGGGCCTCGATTGGCGCCTGACCGATGACCAAGCCACCCTGCACCGGCTCGCCGACCAGCACCAGTTCGCCGGCCGCAAGCGCCGGTGCGATCAGCACCGATGCGGCCAGCATCAGCGCCTTGAACGGCACGGCCAGAAAGCCCGGGAAGCCAGGACGGTCAGGCATCACTGCCCTTGACGATAATCAGTTTTTGTCCAGGGCGCAGGATACTGCTGGAGCTGAGATCATTCCAGCGCATCAGATCGTTGAGCGCAACCCGATGTTGGCGAGAAATGGTCCACAGCGAATCGCCGCTGCGCACCACGTAGCGTTCGCTGGATATCACCGGCGGGCTGACCTTTCGACCGGTCTCGATGACCAGCTGCTGGCCCGGACGGATCAGCGCCGAACCGCCAAGGCCATTCATGCGCTGCAGTTCGCGAACGCCAATCCCATAGCGCCTTGCGATCAGCCACAGGCTTTCGCCGTTGCGAACCCGGTGAACGAAGCGATCGGTGGGCAGCAGCTGCTGCTGCAGGGCGAGCATTTCATCATAGGCCCGGCGATAGGCCGGATCGATGCTCGGAGAGCTGACATCGACCAGGCCCGGCAGCTTGATCATCTGGCCGGCGATCAGGCGATCGCCCTGCAAGCCGTTGATGCGCCGCAATGCATCCATCGAAGTGTTGTGCCGCTGTGCCAGCAGCGACAGCGAATCGCCCCGCCTGACCCGCACCTGCTGCCAACCCAGCGCCGATTCGCGCGGCAGGTCGACCAGCGCGGCGCGCGTCTGCTCGGCGCGCTCCAGCGGCACGATCAGGTGATAAGTGCCCGACGGCGGCGTAAGGTGGCGGTTGAGGCCGGGATTCAAGCCCACCAGCTCGGCCAGGTCCAGCCCGGCCAGCAGTGCCAGTGAAACAAGGTCCACGGGTTCGGAAAGCTCGAGCGCGGCAATGCGCGGCTGGTCCTTGAGCCTGGGCAATTCAAAACCAAACTGTTCGGGATTCTTGAAAAGACAACCCAGTCCATTGAGCTTGGGCACGTAGCCCAGCGTCTCGCGCGGCAGGGGCAGCTCATGCCAGGCCGTACCGCGGCCGCGTGCCACATTCCGGTTGATCGCCCTTCTGACACGGCCCTGGCCGGCATTGTAGGCGGCAAGCGCCAGCGCCCAGTCGTTGTCGAACAGTCCGGCAAGGTACTCGAGGTAATCCAGTGCCGCCCCGGTGGAGGCCATAAAGTCGCGCCGGCCATCGTACCAATCGTTGATGCTGATGCCGAAATCGCCGGCGGTGCCGCTCAGGAACTGCCACGGCCCGGCCGCTCGGCCCTGCGAATAGGCGAAGGGATCGAACGCACTTTCGACCACCGGCAGCAGCGCCAGCTCGCCGGGCAGGCCGCGTCGCTCGATTTCGTTGACGATGTGGTGCAACCAGGGACGGGCTCGCGTCAGCACGCGCTGCATGTATTCGTCGTTGTCCGCGTACCAACGCGCCCAGCGCTGCGATGAACTGTCGTCGGGGCAACTGGCGATTCGGAAATTCCGCACCAGGCGCGGCCAGATCAGGACTTCGGCAGTCTCCACTGCATTGACCTCGGGCTGCTCCGGCGTTGCTTTGGCGGCCATTCGAACCAGGGCCGCATCGATCGCTGCGAACGGATCGGATGGCGACGGCTCGAGTTGATCCTGCGCAATGACGGTCTCCACAGGCAGCTCGGCCTGCTGCTCGTTGACCGAACAGCCGATCAACAAGGCAGACACCAAAACCGGAAGCGGGAACAGATTTTTTCGCAAATTGATCATATTCTTGATGGTTGTTATTGCAAAACTTCGCGAGCATAGACCCAAGCTGCCACACAGGTCAAGCTTGGACCACACAAGCGCTACAATAACAGCCTTGATAAACGAACCGGGGTTTGCCTGATTTTGGAACTTGACCTGAACACCATCATGAACCTGCTGCGGGAGGCCGGCCGGCCGATCACGCGCAGAGAACTTTCCGACTCGCTTGGCCTGAGCCATGCCGAATCCGACGAGCAGATCAAGCCGCTGCTGCTGCAGCTGATCAGCGAGGGCAAGGTGGTGCGCAACCGGCGCGCCGCCTATGGCCTGGCTGAAAACATGAACCTGGTGCGCGGCCGGGTCACCGCTCACGCCGACGGCTTCGGCTTTGTGATTCCCGATGAAGACGGTGACGATCTGTTCCTGCCGCCGCGACAGATGCGCCAGGTCTATCATGGCGACCGGGTCCTGGCCGCGGTCAGCAACGTCGATCGGCGCGGCCGCAAGGAAGGCCTGATCGTCGAGGTGATCGAGCGCGGCCACCAGCAGGTCGTTGGCCGCTTCGTGGCCGAAAGCGGGGTTGCGCTGGTGGTGCCCGACGACCCCAAGCTGACCCACGATGTGGCGATCCCGAATCCGAATGTCGCCGGCGTGGCACCCGGAAAGATCGTGGTTGCCCGTATCATCAGCCCGCCAACGCTCAAACACGGGCCGGTCGGCGAAATCATCGCCGTGCTCGGGCACGCCGACGAGCCCGGAATGGCGACCCAAATCGCCATTTTCAATCACCAGCTGCCGGATGAATTCCCGGCCGAAGTCAACCGCGAGGCCGAGGCCTACGGCGACGAGGTCGATCCGGCGCGGCTGGCCGATCGGGAAGACCTGCGCGACTGGCCGCTGGTGACCATCGACGGCGCCGATGCGCGCGATTTCGACGATGCCGTGTTTGCCCAGAAGCGCGGCGACGGCTTTCGGCTGATCGTGGCCATCGCCGACGTCGCCGAATACGTGACGCCCGGCCAGCCGCTGGATGACGAGGCCCAAAAACGCGGCACGTCGACCTACTTTCCCGACCAGGTCGTGCCGATGCTGCCCGAGGCGCTGTCGAACGGTCTGTGCTCGCTCAAGCCCGGCGTCGACCGGCTGGTGCTGGCCTGCGAGATGCAGCTCAACGCCCAGGGCAAGATCACCGGCAGCCGTTTTTTCGAGGCCGTGATGCACTCGGCTGCACGCATGACCTACGACCAGGTGCACCGCATGGTCGAGCACGGCGATGAGCTTCTGAACGAAAAGTTCGCGCACGCACGGACCAACCTCGACTGCCTGTACGATGTCTACCGCCTGCTCGCCAAACGCCGAGCCAGGCGCGGCGCAATCGACTTTGACTCCAGCGAAGTGCGTTTCGTGTTCGCGCCCGATGGGCGGGTCGAACAGCTGCAGCGACATAAACGCCACGATGCCCATCGTCTGATCGAGGAATGCATGATCGCGGCCAATGTAGAGGCCGCGAAAACGGCCGAAACGATTGGACGGCCGGTTCTGTATCGGGTCCACGACACGCCGCCGGCCGACAAGCTTGCCGACCTTGAGGCCTTTCTGCTGGCACACGGCTTCAAACCGACATGGAAGGATGAGCCCGAACCTGCAGACCTGACCCGAATCCAGCAAAAGGCACGCAACACGCCAATCGAGCCACTGGTCGACGCGGTCTTGCTGCGCAGCCTGGCGCTGGCCGCCTACCAGCCGGAAAATCGGGGTCACTTCGGTCTCGCGCTCGAGGCCTACGCCCATTTCACGTCGCCGATCCGGCGCTACCCCGACCTGTTGCTGCATCGCGCACTCAAGCACTACCTGCGCAAACAGCCGGTCAAGTCCTATCCGTATTCGGCCAAGCGGATGACCGAATTCGGCCGCGAATGCTCCTACCTGGAGCGGCGCGCCGAAGAGGCCGGCCGGGAAGTCGACGAGCGCCTCAAGTGTCAGTACATGCAGCGCCACCTCGGCGATGTGTTCAGCGGCATCATCACCGGCGTCACCGGCTTCGGCCTGTTCGTCGAACTGGTCGAAATGGGCGTCAGCGGGCTGGTTCACGTCACCTCGCTGCCCAACGACTACTACCATTTCGATCCGGTCGGCCGGGTTCTGACCGGCGAACGCCGCGGCCTGCGCTATCGGCTGGCAGACGCGGTTGAAATCGAAGTCATGGGCGTGAACGTCGACGAGCGCAAGATCGACTTCCGAATCGCCGGCGAAACCGAAGCCGATGCGCCCGAAAAGCGCGCCGGCGGCCGCCGTGGGCAGCCCAAATCCAAAAAATCCGGCGGCCGGCGCCGCAAGCGGAAAGCCAAGAACAAAGACGGCGAATGAAGCGCGAGCGAATGGGCGGTATCAACGCCGTCGAGGCGCTGCTGCAGCGGCATCCCGAGCGCGTCACCCAAATCTGGTTCGGCGCCGGTGGGCCCAGGCTGGACGCGCTGAAGGCACTGGCCCGGGAATCCGGCGTCAGCACCCAGAGCGCACACGGCGCCGGGCTGGACAAGCTGGTCGACGGCGAGCATCACCAGGGCGTCGTAGCCGAATTTCAGCCCGAGCCGCCACTGGCCGAAGCCGACCTCGAGCGGCTGGCCGGCCTGGCCGGCAGGGAATTGCTGCTGGTGGTTCTCGACCAGGTTCAGGACCCCCACAACCTCGGCGCCTGCCTGCGTTCGGCGGCCGCGGCCGGCGCGCATGCGGTGGTCGTTCCGCGCGACCGGGCGGCCGGCCTGACTTCGGCGGCACGACGTGCCGCGGCCGGTGCGGCCGAAACCCTGCCGCTGGTCGAAGTCCCCAACCTGGCGCGCGCACTGGAGCGGCTGCAGAAGCTTGGCGTGTGGTGCGTCGGCCTGGCGGCTGATGCCGAAAACAGCATTTATCAAACCGGCTTGACCGGCCCGCTGGCGCTGGTCGTCGGTGGCGAGGAGCGTGGCCTCAGGCGCCTCACCCGCGAGCGCTGCGACGGCCTGGCGCGTATTCCGATGCCAGGGAAAATCGAGAGCCTGAATGTGTCGGTCGCCACCGGCATTGTGCTTTTCGAGGCGCTGCGCCAGAGAAGCAAATGAGGACTCAGCCGGTATCGTTTACGATCAGCCTGCCGGCGTGGTGTGTGGAATTTTCGAAAACACTGCCCGAGCGGCTGCAATCAGATCATGACGCGATGCGCCTGGCGATCGATTTGTCGCGCCGCAACGTGGTCGAAGACACGGGCGGCCCGTTTGCGGCGGTCGTCAGCGCAATCGACGACGGTCGAATCATCGCAATCGGCGTCAACCGCGTCGAGCCCGACCACTGTTCCAGCGCGCACGGCGAAATCGTGGCGCTCAGCCTGGCGCAGTCGCGGCTCGGCAGCTTCGATCTGTCGGCAGCCGAAACCGGACCGCTGCAGCTGGCCACATCCTGCGAGCCATGTGCAATGTGCCTGGGCGCCATCCCGTGGTCGGGCATCAAGCGCCTGGTCTGCGGCGCGACCAAGGCCGATGCGGCAGCCACCGGCTTTGATGAAGGCGAGCGCATCGATGACTGGATCGGCATGCTCAATCGGCGCGGCATCCGCGTCGAAACCGGCATTTTGCGCGCCGATGCCGCCCGTGTGCTGGAAGATTATCGAAAACGCGGCGCCAGAATCTACAATCCATCCCGGCCCGACACCGAAGTCTAAATTGGTGGCCACGCTGTTCACCTAACAACGAATTGCCACGATCCACGATCCTGGTACGGTCTTTATTGCTGTCGGGAAATTCACTTGTAATGGTCCATACTTGAATCCGGTCCGGTCAGAACAATTCCCGGACATCCAAGGCGGAAAACAGTGTTATGGCGCAATCGCGAGTGGCGAAATCTCTTCTGCTGGGCGTAATGGCCGTGCTCGGCAGCACGGCCGGCATGGCAAAACCACAACACCATCTCGCCGTCGGCGAGGTTGAGCTGGCGGTCAAGTTCAACCCGGACATGCGGGCCGCCGCCGACGGACGGCCTTGGATCGAATGGCTTCGAACCAGCCTTCAGGCCACGCGCAGCGTGACCGGATCCTTTCCGCGCGAACAGGTCACGATCAACCTCCACGCCAGCCCGCGCGGCTCGAATGCGATCGCATTCGGCCAGGTACGGCGCAGCAACCCGCCCCAGATCAAATTTTACGTCGACCCGAACGCCACGCTGGAGGACCTCAACAAGGATTGGCGCGGCTACCACGAGTTCGCCCATTTGCTGATTCCGTTCCCGGGCAACGACGACATCTGGTTTACCGAGGGCTTTGCCTCGTATTACCAGTACCTGCTGCAGTCGCGGGCCGGCGTGGTTTCGCAAAACGAGGCCTGGCGCAACCTGCTGGCGGGCTTCGAGCGCGGACTGCGCGATACCAGCGGACGCGGGCAAACGCTGCGCGAACTCAGCCCGGACATGTGGAGCCAAAGGGCCTACCGACGGGTTTACTGGACCGGCGCGGCGTTCTTTCTGCGCGTCGATACACGCCTGCGTGCCGAAAGCGGCGGCGAGCATTCGCTGGACTCTACGCTGGCGGCCTTCCATGAATGCTGCATCGACCAGCGCCGACGGTGGAATGCGCGTCAACTCATCGACCGCATGGGCGCGCTGAGCATTCCCGAAGTCTGGCAACAGGAGTATCGGGCAACCATCGACCAACGGGCCGAACCGGCCTTTGCAGACGCGCTTGACCGGCTGGGCATCAGCAGCACGGCATTCGGTCTTCGCTTCAGCAACGTCGCCGGCCATCGGGCAATGCGTGACCAGATCGCCGGCCCGGTTGATCGCGACGCCGCCGGCCGGCTGGTGGAAATCGGTCTGGAAGGCTACGATTCGACGCCGGACCCGGAATCGTCTGCGCCGTAGGATATTTCGTCGATCACCAGCTGCCGAACCCCGGCCGGTGTTTCGACAGCAATCTCCTGGCCGAGTGACTTGCCCAACAGCGCTCGGGCCAGCGGCGAGTCCACCGATATCCAGTTGCGCCCCGGATCGATTTCGTCGGCGCCGACGATGCGATAGCCGAACTCGCCGCTGTCGACATCGTCCACGGTGACCTGCGCGCCGAAATAAACCTTGTCGGGGTTCGATGGCCGGCCGGAAACCGGTACGACCTCGTCGATGCGCCGGGTCAGGTAGCGAATGCGCCGATCCATCTCGCGCAACTGCTTCTTGCGATAAATATACTCGGCATTTTCCGAGCGATCACCCTCGGCCGCAGCGGCGCTCAACGCGGCCACGACCTCGCGACGATCGACCCACAGCTGCTTGAGCTCGGCTTTCAGCCGGACCAGCCCGTCGGCGGTGATGTAGGGGCTGGACTTCGGTTGCGGGGCTCGCCATCGGCTCATCGGCTGCTGCCTTTCGAAGTGTTGCTGCGGATCACCGCGGATCGAGTCGGGTCACGGCGTGGAACAAATCCCGGGACCGACCCCCGCTTGATTTCCGGCAAACCATATAAAGTGAAACCGCAACATCATCGTTGCGTCATGCTTGGCCACTAGTGTACGCGGTTGACAACCCACATTCGAGAGTCCCATGCTTCCAGTACCGATGAAAACCGCGGCTGTTGCCGCGCTGTTGTGCGCCTGCGCGCTGTCGATGCCCGCCACGGTAGTTGCCGATGCGGACGCCGCGCGCAAGAGTTCGGCCCGCGGGGTCGTCGCTGTCTTGTTCTCGGAGGATTTCAGCGCTTTTTCAGGCGCCGGTTTCGACCAGCCTCCGGCGGCCGGGCAACTGGATTCGTCGCGCTGGCGCGCGCTCGGGTTTTCCGATGGCAACGGCAGTTTCGACGGCAGCCACATCGGCGGCGATTTCGCCCGCGGCACATCCAGTGGCGGCGTGAGCTCCGGCGGAAGCTACGCGTTCGAAACCGGTGGCGCCAACACCGCCCTCGGAGCCCAGCCCGGCGGCTCGGACTTCACGCCCGGCTCGTTCGACCTTCGGCTGGAGAACACAACCGGCGCGCCCATCGATGCGCTGCAGCTGTCCTACTCGGTCTGGACCTTCAATGACCAGAGCCGGGCCAATTCGATGAACTTGCAGTGGTCTGTCGACGACAGTACTTACGCGGCCGTCGATGCACTCGATTTTAGCAGTCCGGCCGACCCCGACAGCCCGGCCACGTGGACCGAGACCCCGCGGTCGGCCACGATCAGCGACTTCACGCTGGCCCCCGGCGACGTTATTTTCCTGCGCTGGACCAGCGATGATGTCTCCGGCGGTGGCTCGCGCGACGAGTTGGGCATCGACGATATCGTGATCAACGTCGTCGCGGCACCCGAACTGGCGTTGGGTCTGCAGGGGCCGGCCAACGGTCTTGCCGGGCAGCCGCTGGTCTATGCCATCGAAATCACCAATCCCTCGGCGAGCGACGAACTGTCGGCCATCACGGCAACCGATACGCTGCCTTCCGGATTGACCTATGTCGCCGACACCAGCGGTGTGACGCCGGTGGTCTCAGGCAACACCGTAGAATGGGCTTTCGACAGGTTGGGGCCGGCACAATCGATCCGCTTCGAGCTGAGCGTCGACAGCGACGCCGGCATTTCCGACGGCACCATTTCGACGAACCTGCTCAATGTCGGGGCCACGCTCAACGGTGCCCCGACCAGCGAGGCTGCCGAATTCGATACGACGTTCCGCGCACGGGTCACGATCAACGAAATCCAGCAAGTCGCCGACCCGGCAACGGCCGACACCTCGCTGCGGGTCGGCGAGGTCGTCTGGACCGAAGGGGTCGTGACGGCCGCACCCGGCGAGATCGCCGGCAGCGGAACATTGGTGATGCAGACCACCGCCGGCGGAGCATGGAGCGGCCTGGTCGTTGATGGCGATTTTGGCAGTTCCGGCATCCAGCGCGGCGATGAAATTCGCGTCGTCGGCGAGGTCGTCGAGTCATCCACGCTGACTCGGCTGGTCAGTGCCGGGCATGAACTCCTGGGCCAGGCCGCGCTGCCGGCGCCGGCAATGCTCAACACATTGGCGTTCCCGCAGCAGGACCCGGCCGCCTCCGAGCAGTGGGAATCGGTGCTGATCGAGTTCAGCGGCGTTGTGGTCACCGAAGCGCTGGACTTCGGCGAATGGCGCTTCGACGACGGCAGCGGCGCGGCCCGCGGTGACGATAGCGGCAGCATCACGCTGACGCCGGCGGTCGGCGATCAATACGGGTTCTTGCGCGGCATCGGCTGGTTCTCGTTCGGCGACTACAAGCTCCAGCCGCGCAACAACAGTGACATCGAGTTTGAAGTCGAGGCCTTCGAGATCGCCGAGATCCAGGGCCCGGGGCGGCGCTCGCCGTTTGCACCGGCCAGTGGCAATGATGCTGGCCAGGTCGTTCGCAGCAGCGATAACATCGTCACCGCGGTCGGCAGCAACGGCTTCTTTATCCAGACCCCCGACGACCGCGCCAGCGCGCCGACGGCCTCGCGCGGGCTGTTTGTGTTCACCGCTCAGGTGCCGGTGGTAAGCATTGGCGATCGCGTCGATGTGACCGGACCGGTCGCCGAATTCTTCGACTTCACACAGATCGCACAGCCCGATTCCATCGACATCATCGCCTCCGGCGTTGCGCTGCCCGCAGCCGTCGAGTTCAACGCGCTGACGCCGTCGCCCGATCCGCAAGCGCCGTCGTGCGTTGCCACCAGCATCGGCGATACCGATTTCGAATCGGTCGTCGAGGCCAACTTGGAATGCTTCGAGGGCATGCGGGTGTCGGTCGCCAACGGCTTTGTCACCGCGCCCAGCCAGTCGTTCGGCTCCGATCCGGTCGCCGAGGCCTGGATCAGCACCACCGGTCGGCGCGTGTTACGAGGCAAGGGCGCCGAATTCCCCGGCATTGCCGAGTGTCCGACCTGCCCGGTCTGGAGCGGAGCGCCGCAGCTGCTGGAAATCGATCCCGACCGCTTCGGCCCGGCCACCGACCCGCTGGCTGCCGGCAGCCGCTTGTCCGGTGCCGGTGTGATCGGCTTTTCGTTCGGCGACTATGCTCTTTGGCCGACCACGCTGGCAATCCAGTCGACGCCGCCGCTGCCCCGCCCGGTCGCCGAGACCGACCGCCTGATGCTGACGATCGGCTCGCTGAACGCACTGAACCTGTTCGACGATGCCCAGGGTGCCGCACGACCGATCGATGCCTGCAGCGGCGGGCGCGAGGCCAACGACCGGGTGGTGCTCAGCACCGTCGATTACGCCACCAAGCTCAACAAGCTGGCTGCCTATATCGTCCAGGGGCTGAACGCCCCCGATGTGCTGGCGCTGCAGGAAGTCGAAAGCCGCGCGGTGCTTCAGGACCTGGTCGCCGAAATCGAAACCCTGGCCGGCGTGGCCTACGAGGCCTGGCTGGAACCGGGCAACGACATCGGCAACATCAACAACGGCTACCTGGTCAACACGGCGCGCGTGGCTGTCGACAGCGTCGAATTGCTGGCGGCCACCGAGTGTCTGAGCTCGGACAACTCACCGCTGCACGACCGCCCGCCGTTGCTGCTTCGAGGCCGCTTCATCGATGAAGGCCAGGACCTGGCGTTTGCCGCTTTCAACAACCACATGCGCTCGCTTGGCGGCATCGCCACCAGTACCCGCACCCGCCTCAAGCGCCAGCAGCAGGCCCAGTCCATCGCCACCGCGGTGCAGAGCCTGCAGAGCGCCGAGCCCGACCTGCCGCTGGTTCTGGTCGGCGACTTCAACGCATTTCAGTTCTCCGACGGCTACGTCGACGTCGTCGGCCAGCTGCAAGGCCTGGCCGACCCGACCGAAAACCTGGTCTCGCAGGAAAACGCCGGCAACCCGGACTTCGACGACAGCAACATCACCGATCCGGTGCTGCTCAATGCGCTGTCCGGGCTGCCCGAAGTCGAACGCTACTCGTTCATCTTCCGCGCCGTCTCGCAGACGCTCGACCATGCCCTGGTATCAAGGTCGGCAGCCCCGCTGGTCGCTAACTTCGGCTATGCCCGAGCCAACGCCGATTACTGGGACGGATTCGAGTTCGTTCTCGAAACCGTCGCCCGCGCGTCCGACCACGACGGCTACGTGCTGGCCATCGACGCCGACCGTATCTTCGCCAACGATTTCGAGTAGGCATGCAACAAGCCACCGCCCCGGGCCATCCCGGGGCGGCGGTCATGGAGCTTCTCTTGATGCCCGTCCATCCAGGCTCCAATCCACACGCCAACAGTCTGCCCGACCACCGACCACCGAGCAACAACGCTGCATTAAACTCGCCGAATGCGCATCGTTGCCCACACCTGCTCCAACACCGAAATCGTCTGCGCGCTGGGCCGGGCCGACTGGCTGGTCGGGATCGACGACCATTCCGACTATCCGCCCGGGGTCGTTGCCGGCTTGCCGCGCATTGGCGCCGATCTCGATATCGACATCCAGAAGATCCTCGAGCTGGCACCCGACCTGGTGATCACCTCGCTGACGGTACCCGGACATGAGCGCTGCCTGGAGCGGATCCGCGAGGCCGGCCTGGCGCACCTGGTTACCCGGCCACAGTCGCTGGCCGATGTTGCCGCCGATATTCGGCGCATCGGTCGGGCGCTTGACGCCAGCGTGCCGGCCGAGCAAATCGCCGGGCGCTTCGATCGCCTGGAACGGCCAAAGCCGGACAAGACCGCACCAGCCGTACTGGTCGAATGGTGGCCCAAGCCAGTCATTGTTCCGGGCCGCCGCTCGTGGGTCAACGAAATGCTGGAACTGGCCGGCGGTTTCAATCCTTTCGCAGACATCGATGCCGAAAGCACCGAAATCTCGACCGAGCAAGCCGTTGCCGGCGCGCCCGAGGCAATCGTGATGAGCTGGTGCGGCGTCGATGAGTCCAAATACCGGCCGCATGTCGTTGCCCGGCGCGAAGGCTGGCAGTCGATTCCGGCGATTCGTGACCATCGCATCACAGCCATCAGCGAGGCCTGGCTGGGCCGACCGGGGCCGAGGCTGCTCGATGGCATCGAACGATTGAAAGCCGTCGTCGATGGCTGTCGCGCACGCTGAGGCTTGCACCCGCCGACCCACAATCCTTATCGACTGCGACAGCATTGACCCCCACGCCCGCATCCAGCACATTTCGCTCGAAGGCGCCCGCCGGCAAAGCGCCTCCTTTGCAGGAACTGTCACCGCTGGTGACGAACGGGTAGCGAATCAGGAGGGTTACAATACGCGCCATGAGCATTCCTTCCGAGTCCACGGCCCCGGCCATCGGCCTGGTCAGCCTGGGCTGTCCAAAAGCGCTGGTCGATTCCGAGCAGATCATTACCGGCCTGAGCCGCCAGGGTTACCGGCTGGTCAACGAACACAGCCAGGCCGACCTCGTCATCGTCAATACCTGCGGCTTCATCGATTCGGCCAAGGCCGAATCGCTCGAGGCAATCGGCGATGCGCTGGGCGCCAACGGGCGGGTCCTGGTGACCGGCTGCATGGGCGCCAAACCCGAAGACATCGCCGCCATTCATCCAAGCGTGCTGGGCATTACCGGCCCGCATGCCAGCGAGGCCGTACTTGCTGCGGTCAACAACTATTTGCCGCGCCCACACGATCCGTTCGTCGACCTGGTGCCGCCGGCCGGCCTGAAGCTGACACCCGGGCATTACGCGTACCTGAAAATTTCCGAAGGCTGCAACCATCGATGCCGGTTTTGCATCATCCCGTCGATGCGCGGCGACCTGGTCAGCCGGCCGATTGGCATGGTCCTCAGGGAAGCCGAGCAACTGGTGGATGGTGGCGTGCGCGAATTGCTGGTCATCAGCCAGGACACCAGTGCCTACGGGGTCGACACCCGCTACCAGAAAGACTACTGGAAGGACCGCGAGATCGAAACGCGGCTTTACGACCTGGCCCGGGAACTCGGTGAGCTCGATGCCTGGATTCGTCTGCATTACGTGTACCCCTACCCGCACGTGGACCGCATCATCCCGCTGATGGCCGAGGGCCGCATCCTGCCGTACCTCGATATCCCATTCCAGCATGCAAGCCCGAAAATCCTCAAGGCCATGCGCCGGCCGGCATCGGCCGAAAACACGCTGGAGCGGATTCGCGCCTGGCGCGCGCTTTGCCCGCATCTGGTCATTCGCTCGACCTTTATCGTCGGATTTCCCGGCGAAACCGAAGCCGACTTCCAGCTGCTGCTCGACTGGCTGAGCGAAGCACAGCTCGAACGCGTGGGCTGCTTCAAGTACTCGGCCGTCGCCGGGGCCCGCGCCAACGATTTGCCCGATCCGGTGCCCGAGACGCTCAAGGAAGAGCGCTGGCACCGCTTCATGCAGCACCAGCAAGGCATCAGCCGGGCGCGCCTGGCCGGCCGGGTCGGACAAATCGAACCGGTGCTCGTCGATTCGATCGAAGGCGGGCTGGCCATTGCCCGCAGCTACGGCGATGCACCGGAAATCGACGGCAATGTGTTCATCGCCGACGGCGCCGGACTGGAACCGGGCGACTTTGTCGATGTTCAAATCGAGTCCAGCGACGACTATGATCTGAATGCCCGTGCAGTCGCGACGCAGGCAACGAAATTGAACTAATACGGCTATGTACACTCTCAATTCGTCAGAATCGGCTGCAACCGAATCATCACTTTTACACTCACTTGAACTACCTGGGAATTTATCGGAAATGATTGTTGAATCAAACACCCGCTCATCCATTCTTTTGTTGATTGCCGCTACCCTGAGCCTGACGCTTTTCGGTTGCAGTTCCGAACCCGAAGAGGCGGAAAATCCTACCGAATCCCCCGAAATGATCACTCGCGAAGCACCGCAGCGTAAGCCGGCCCAGCGAGCGCTGGATAACGGCGACAAAGAGGAATTGCGCAGCACCGAACAGGGCCGCTATCGTTTCATTCCGAAAGCCGACGGCGAACTCGCAGAGGACGGCAATGGTCTTGAAATCATTATCAACGGCAGCAGCGAACAGGCCTTTGCCGACAGCTTGCGCTGGATTGCCGCCGACACCTCGAAAGCCCAGTACGCCCGACTTGAGCAATCGATTCGATTTATCAACGCCTACGATA
>JAVVET010000012.1:0-53874 GCA_032251235.1 Wenzhouxiangellaceae bacterium | reverse complement strand
CAGCAGCACGATGACCACCAGCAGCCCGAAAATCCAGGCAATCGGCACCCGCTCGCGGCTGGCGCCGCCCTTGAAACTGGAATATCGCAATCTGGAAACCATCAACGCACCCAGAAACACGGTCAGGATCAGCATCGGCCAGGCCACGACTTCCGGGCCAATCGAACGGCTTTCGCAAAACCAGATCGTCGAGACCAGCGTGCCGGCGGCTGCCGGGCTGGCAAGCCCCTGGAAGTAGCGCTTGTCGGCAACCCCGGCCTGGGTATTGAAGCGCGCCAGCCTCAGTGCGCCGCAGGCCGAATAAAAAAACGCGCTTAGCCAGCCGATCTTTTCGCCGATGGGGCCGGCCAGTTCGAGCGAAGACAGTGACCAGGCCCACACGAGGATGGCCGGCGCCAGGCCAAACGAAACCATGTCCGAAAGGCTGTCGTACTGCACGCCGAATTCCGATTGCGTGCCGGTCATGCGCGCAACGCGGCCGTCGATGCCGTCGAGCAGCCCGGCCACGACTACGGCAATGCAGGCGGCCACGGTATCGCCCTGCACGGCGGCGATAATCGCGTAGAAGCCGGCCATAAGCGCCGCCGTGGTCAACGCGTTGGGCAACAGGTAGGCGCCGCGGGCCAGGGGTGGTTTGGCGGCTGGTTCGTCCGGCTTGTTCAAGTCGATGCTATCCTTGTCCATTGGGCTCACTTTAAACGCTGCGACGCTGAAATGGCAACGCAAGCACGTACAGCGACATGCAAAAAACCACACCAGCCGCCGGAAATTGGCTAAGCTCTGCCGATACGGCTGCAACGACAGGCTATCACCATGCACACTCGAAATCTTCTTTTGATCCTGGCGCTGATCGCGTTGAGCACCACGCTCGCAGCGCAATCCTTTTACAAGTGGGTCGACGACCAGGGCACAGTGCACTTCTCGTCCGAGCCACCGCTGGATCGCGACTACGAAACCATCAACACCACCGGCCGGGTGCTCGGCAGCACGGCTCCGGCTGCTGCCCCGGCGATCGAGGCGGCACCGGAACCTGCAGCGCAGATGCCGCGGCAAAGAGCACCCGACCCCGAACTGATCGCGGCGCGCTGCCAGCAGGCCCGCGAGAACCTGTTCTGGCTTCAGGCAAAGCGCAGGATCGTGGTCGAGCGCGACGACGGCAGCGAGGAATTCATCGACGCCGAAGAACAGCAGAAAATGGCCCAGCAAAGCCAGGCGCTGATCGACGAATGGTGCCAGGACGACGGCAACCAGTAAGTCCGAGCACTACCGATTCGCCGGCTCAGCCTCCCTCCCGTCCCGCCAGCGGGCCTGCAGCATTGAAGCGCCACAGCTGCCAGCGGCTCCCTTGACACCGACAGGCTGCTAAACTTGCCGGCTAATTACCCGACGGCAAAGCCATTTTATGAAAACCAGCGACTTCCATCTCGCCACCCTGCGCGACGTTCCGGCCGACGCCGAAATCGCGAGCCACCAGCTCATGCTTCGCTGCAGCATGATCCGCAAACTCACCTCCGGCATCTATACCTGGACCCCGCTGGGGCTCAAGGTCCTGCGCCGCGTCGAGCAGGTGGTGCGCGAGGAAATGGATGCCTCGGGCTGCCTGGAACTGCTGATGCCGTCGGTTCAACCGGCCGAATTGTGGCAGGAAACCGGTCGCTGGGATGATTTTGGCCCGCTGCTGCTGAAAATGACCGACCGGGCCGGACGCGAATTTGCCTTCGGGCCAACGCACGAGGAAGTCATCACCGAGTTCGCGCGCGCCGAATTGCGCTCCTACAAGCAGTTGCCGGTCTGTTTTTACCAGATCCAGACCAAGTTCCGCGACGAAATCCGTCCGCGTTTCGGGGTCATGCGGGCCCGCGAATTCCTGATGAAGGATGGCTATTCGTTCCACATCGACGAGGCCAGCCTGGATGCGTTCTACCAGGTGATGTATGCCACCTACACACACATCTTCGAGCGCCTGGGGCTTGAATTCAAAGCCGTCATCGCCGACTCCGGCAACATCGGCGGCGCCACCAGCCACGAATTCCACGTGCTGGCCGACTCCGGCGAAGACCAGATCGCCCACGTTCCCGGCGGCCGTTTTGCCGCCAACGTCGAGCTGGCTGAAGCCCAATCCCCCGGACCACGCCCGGCACCCGGCGAGCCGATGCGCAAAGTCGACACGCCCGACGCCAAAACCATCGACCAGCTGGTCGAACAATTCGAGCTGCCGGTCGAAAAAACCATCAAGACGCTGGTCGTGCACGCCGGCGAAGATCAGCAGCAGGCGCTGGTCGCGCTGCTGATTCGCGGCGACCACGAGCTCAACGCCGTCAAGGCCGAAAAGCTCGGCGAAGTCGCCTCACCACTGACGCTGGCCAGCGAAGAGGAAATCCGCGCGGCGATCGGCGCCGGGCCGGGCAGCCTCGGGCCGGTCGAACTGCCGATCCCGATGATTGCCGACCGCGCCGTGGCCGTCATGAGCGACTTCGGGGCCGGCGCCAACGAAGAAGGCAAACACTATTTCGGCATTAACTGGGAACGCGATGTAGCGTTGCCAAAAGTTGCCGACCTGCGCAACGTCGTCGCCGGCGACCCGGCGCCCGATGGTTCGGGACCGCTGGAATTGATCCGCGGCATCGAGGTGGGGCACATTTTTCAGCTCGGCACCAAGTATTCCGAGGCCATGAACGCGATGGTCATGGACGAAAACGGACGCGGCCAGCACCCCTGGATGGGTTGCTACGGCATCGGCGTGTCGCGCATCGTGGCCGCCGCCATCGAACAGAATCATGACGACAGGGGCATCATCTGGCCCGAGCCGCTGGCGCCGTTCCAGGTCGCCATCCTGGGCCTCAATCACAAAAAAGCCCACCGCGTGCGCGAATTCGCCGAAGACCTGTATCAAAAGCTCAAGCAGGCCGGCGTCGAAGTGCTGCTCGACGACCGCCCGCTGCGGCCCGGCGTCATGTTTGCCGACATCGAATTGATCGGCATACCCCACGTGCTGGTCATCGGCGAAAAAGGCCTCGACCAGGGCATCGTCGAATACCGCAGACGCGGCGGTGAACAAAGCGAAGTCGCGGTCGACCAGGCGCTGGAATTTGCACTGGGGCTGGTTCGGGCAGGTTGAGGGTTTCCGGTTTCCGGGAAAAGATTCAGACGACATCCGAGCGCGGGTAACAGAAACGGCTTTCGATTTCAGCCTTCGCCCGGATGGCGAAGGAATCCGGCAGCGATTTTCAACATTCCGGGCCTTGGTATTCGCAGCAGGTCAACAGCGCTACGCGTCCGCCGGCTTGGGCATGCAAAGTGACAAAGAGGCTCATCAATCAGCGTCTCCGGCTTTTTCCGATGCCGGGCCCGTGACATTCAAAGCCTGAAAATCAGTGCAAAGCCTCGGCTCTTGCGCGTCCGGTTGAAGGTCACTCGAACTCGGTAATCCGCCCGCGCATCCACACATCTCTTCGCGGAAATGGAACCTCGATGCAGGGCCGGCCGCGTTCGCCCGACAGGCGGGGCACCACCCTGACCCCGGCAAACGGCGTGATCCGGCCCACGATCAGCGCCGGCGTGATGCAGCGACCGGCACCATCAGCGAAAGCAGCAACAGGAGTCGGACAACACGTGCAGGCCTGCAGCCAGTCGAGGATGCGCCGTCGCGTCCACGCTCAGGAATCGGACCCGCCGGCTTGTGCGGTAGGCCCAAGATGGCTTTGACCGCGCGCCCGGGCCAGCGCCACCTGGCGGGCGCGTTCGCGCAGGCTGCCGAGCATGGATTGGTCAAAAACCTTGTTGCACAACTGGCAGCCACCGGCCGCGCCGATCGGTGGATTGCCGGCCGCGTCCAGGCCTTCGGCCGGCTCGCGGCAGCCGCGGCAGATCACGCGCCCGCAAGCTGTCAGGCTCGAATCAACGCTGACCCGATCGTCGAACACAAAACATTCGCCGCGCCACAAAGACTGCTCCGGTGGCGTTTCGGCCAGATAGCCCAGGATGCCGCCCTTGAGCTGATAGACCGCCTTGAAGCCGCGTGACTTCAGCCAGGGGCCGGCCTTTTCGCAACGAACCCCGCCGGTGCAGAACATGGCCACGGGGCGCTCGGGGTCGAGGTGGTTTTCGGAATAACGCTTGAATTCGGCAAACGAGCCGGTCTCGGGGTTCTGCGCGCCGACGAAGCTGCCGAGGCGGAACTCGTAATCGTTGCGGGTATCGACGAGCTGGACATCGTCGCGCTCCAGCAGCCGGTTCCATTCAGCGCCCGACAACGCCGACGCCTCGGTACCGGCATCCGGCTGAACGCTCGTGTCGAAGGTCACGACCTCGTCGCGCACGCGCACCTTCAAGCGCAGGAACGGCGGTTGTTCAACCGCCTGGCGACTCACCACCGGCGCATCGATCTGCATCTGCCGAGCCAGCCAGTCCAGCCATTCGTCCAGCGCCCGACCGGGACCGGTCAGGCTGAAATTGATGCCTTCTGCGGCGATCAGCACGGTGCCCTTGAGGCCCAGCGCCGAAACCTGCGCCTCGATCCGCTGGCGCGCCAGCGCCAGCTGGTCCAGCGATCGGAACTGGTAGCCGCTGATAATTTCGAGCCGGCCGCCGCGGGACTCGTCGCGTCGATGGGCATGCTGGTCTGTCATGCCGACATTGTATCCATACGGCGAGCCACTTGCCCGCCGTATCGATCGGACTTACAGCTGCGGGTAGGTCTGGAGTCGGCCGGCCTTGTAGTCGGCCCAGTAGGTTTTGAGCTCGCGCTTGACCACCGGGGTCAGCAGGTACACGCCGACCAGGTTGGGCAGGGCCATCGCCAAAATCATCGCATCGGCAAAATCCATTACCGAGGCCAGGTTGATCGACGAACCGACCACGATCGAAGCCAGCACCACGGCCTTGAAGACCAGTTCCTTGTTGCGGCCCTCGCCGAACAGGTAGGTGAACGACTTCAGCCCGTAGTAGGACCACGAAATCGTGGTCGAAAAGGCAAACAGCAGCACCGCCAGCAGCAACACCATCGGAAACCAGTCGAATGCCGTGGAAAACGCCCTGGAAGTCAGCGCCACGCCCTCGATGTTGCCGCCGGGCACCAGCGAGCCGGTGATGATGATGACCAGCGCGGTGATCGTACAGACGACGACGGTATCGATGAACGGCTCGTACAGCGCAACCAGGCCCTCGGTGACCGGCTTGTCGGTGCGTACCGCGGCATGCGCGATGGCAGCCGAGCCGACGCCGGCCTCGTTGGAGAAGGCGGCGCGCCGGAAACCCATGATCAATACGCCGACAAAGCCGCCATAGACGCCCTCGGGCCGGAACGCGCCGCTGATGATCGAGCCGAATGCGGCCGGCAAGTGCTCGATATTCATGCCGATGACCAGCAGCCCGGCCGAGACATACAGCACGCCCATGATCGGAACGATTTTCTCGGTGACCCGGGCAATCGACTTGATGCCGCCGATGATGACCATGCCGACCAGCAGCGCGATTACCAGCCCGAACAGCCAGCCATATCCATTCAGCGCGCTGGTTTCGCCGCCGGTTACGTTCAGCAGTTGGCTGAAGGCCTGGTTGGTCTGGAACATGGCCCCGGCACCGAGCGTACCGCCGATGCAGAACACGGCGAACACCACCGCAAGCGCCTTGCCCAACAGCACCAGGCTGGGGTATTCCTCGGCCACGCCCTTGCTCAGGTAGTACATGGGGCCGCCCGATACCGTGCCGTCGGCGTATTCGTTGCGGTACTTGACCCCGAGCGTGCACTCGACGAACTTGGTGCTCATGCCCAGCAAACCGGCCAGGATCATCCAGAACGTGGCCCCCGGCCCGCCGAGCGAAACCGCCAGTGCCACGCCGGCGATGTTGCCAAGCCCGACCGTGCCCGAAAGCGCCGTGGCCAGGGCCTGGAAGTGGGTGACCTCCCCGGCCGCATCGGGCGACGTGTAGTCACCGCGCACCAGACGGAACGCGTGCTTCATCGCGCGCAGGTTGATGAAGCCGAAGTAAAACGTAAAAAACAGCGCCGCAACGACCAGCCAAAGCACGATGAACGGTACGCCCTGCTCGATGTATGGCAGTGGAATTTCGTAAAAAATGATGGCCGACAGACCATCGGAAAGCGGCGTCACGGCACGGTCGATGAGGCTGTCCACGCCTTCCTGGGCCGTGACCAAAGTGGATGCCAGCACCGCCGGCAAAGCCAGCCCGATTCGGGAAAGGGTCATTCGAGTCTCCTGATCACTTGATTTTTTTACGGTCAATCAGGCAGGGCCCGATTCTTCACGAGATGAGTCTTTGGAAACGGTCCAGGCTGTTTAAGGAACCACAAGCACCGGTATCGGCGAAGACTGCACCAGCGCGCCGGCCGTGCCGCCGAATATTTTTGACTTCAGCGGGTTGTCGCCGGCCCGGCCGACAACGATCATGTCCGCCTCGTGCTCCTTGGCCAGTTGCAGCAGGGTACGCGCGGCATGGCCGTGACGGGCAAATCCCTCGACCTGCAGCCCGGACCCGCGAAGCTCACTGATTCGAGGCTCGAGAATTTTCCGGCGTGCGATTTCCAGTTCCTCCTCGCGCCGCCGATGCCGCTGGGCATTTTCTTCCGGCGTGGAGAAAGTGAAAGGCGACCAGGCGATGACATAGCAAACCAGCAATTTGGCGTTGCCATCGCGCGCCTGCCGAGCCGCGACTTCAACCGCTCGATCTGCGCATTCGCTGTCATCAATTCCGACCAGTAGACGCTCCATGGAAATTTCCTGAATGTTGTCGACTGCGCAAAGCTACCCAAGCCGGCTCGAATTTGCAAATTTATTTCAGTCAAAAACAGCCGGAGTGCATCGGATAAATACCCTAAAATAGTGATAAACAACTGGTTTTAATAACATTATTTACAGGTGACTTTTATTGCCGATCCGCTCGGCTTCTGTTAACCTTGTCATTGCTAAACTTTTTCCCGAATCTGCGATCGAAGTTGGCAATGAGGAGCGAACAGCGACACCATGACAAAACCGGTTTCGGCATCGAATATGCCCTCGGCCGGCCGCGCCATGGATTTCAAGGCATGAAGATGATCAAGGCTGTCACAGCATCGTTCGTATTGTTGTTCGCGCTCGGCGCGTTCGGGCAGGATGCAGCCTGGTCGCCGGCCCTCGAGGTCCTCGACAGCGAAAGTCTCGACCGCCTCCCGATCAGTGCCCAATTGTCGACCCCGCTTTCGAGCCGGCCCCGACTCGCCGTGGCATTGGCACCCAGCCAGGCGCTGCAGCCCGAACCAGGATCAGAATTGCCTTTCGCCGAACGGCAAATGTTTTCCTGGTCGCTGGAGGCATGGGAAATGAACACTGCCAGCCTGGCGCATATCCAGTGCAGCCGGGCCACGCAAACGATCGAAACATTCCTGGTCGAGGATTGCCGCTTTGTCGACCAGCCATTGCCCGACAATTCGGCCAACCTTGTCCAGATCCAGGGGCAATGGATGACCGCACCCGGCCTGTCCGTGGCCGCCGGACTTTTCGCCGGCAGCGATCTCGATTCATCGGCGCGCATTCCGGGGCTCGAACTGGGCGGCATCAACACAGGCCTGCCGCAGCTATCCGAGCAGGTCCAGGGCGCCAACATGAACATCAGCTTCGGCCTGCGCATGGGCCGGGTTGGCAACCTTTTGCTGGACCTGCAACTGGAGCGCTATCGGCGCAAACCCGAATCCTTTGCCTTGCAAAACGGCATTGCCTCGCTGGTGGATATCGAGCCTTCGCTGCTGGGCCGCACCAGCCCTTACCAAGGCACGAGCGGTTACCAAAACGCCGGTCAACTCGGCGTGGGCTGGCGCGGCGGTCAGTTTGGCGCCGATGTGACCGGCCAGTACCAGGAACTGCCTTATTGGGCCGGCGAGCAACTGCAGGGCGAGGGTTTTCGGTCCTTCGATATCGAATTTTCCTGGAAAGCCCCCGCCCGATCGTCCATCGTCGTGGGCGTATCCAACGTGCTCAACCGCTTGCCGGGCGCCGTCTCAAGCGCTGCCGATCAATCGGTGGAAGAAACGGTCGACGGAATCTACGGGCGCATCCCTTATGTCCGTTACAAGCATGACCTGTAGAATGACGTCGATCTGAACCACCGGAATTGAAATCGTGAATTTGTCAAAATGGATGACTGCCGTGGCGGCCCTGTTCGTCATTTCTTCGCTGCATGCTCAACCTGCCGAGTCGTTCTCGTCACTCGAGGAGCGGATGACCGGGGCCGAATTTCGCAACACCGGCCTCGAAAAGCTGTCCGCCGCAGAACTTGCTGCGCTCAATCGATGGATTCGGCAGCGTTCGCTGGCTGAAAGTGATACGCCGGTGGGCGGTTCCGAAAGTCTGCCGGATCGGCCATCGGAGCTTCCCGCAATCAACGCAATGGCGCGAGAGCCATTCCAGACCCGAATCGTCGGCGCCTTCAACGGCTGGACCGGTGATACCGAATTCGAACTGGAAAATGGCATGCGCTGGCGCCAGGCCGACGACACGAAATTCTTCATCGGGGAAATCGAAAATCCGGTCGTCACGATCAAGCCAAGCTTCATGAGTAGCTGGAGGCTGAGCGTGGAAGGCTACAATTCCACGGTCACGGTCGAAAGGATTCGCTGACTTTACTGCATTGACCTGGGCTTGCAGGGCCATCCGGCAAGCAAAGGCAATGACCAATCGAGCCCGGTCAATCCTTCGACGGGTTGCCCCTGAACCGTAGCCAGGCCAGCCAGCACCAGCTGGCGATATAAACGATCAAGCCTGCGCCCAGCAAGACCCCCGGCAGCGTCCCGATCGGCAGACCCAGGCCTTGCGGCTCATCCAGCCACCACAAAATCATCCCGACAACGACCAGCGTCATCGCGCCGTAAGTGATGTTTCGGGCCTGGTAAAGGCGTTTCCGCCAGCGTGCGTAAGCCAGCCGCTCGCGCTCGGTGTCAGTCAGCTCGCCGATCGGCTCGTGACACGACGGGCAGGACCTGGCCAGCGAAGACATGCGGCGTGAGCAGTTTGGGCATCGAATGATTGCCATATTCCAGATAAGTTTTTGAATGAATTTGCGATTATGCACATCCACGCAGAATATTGCAGGACCATGCCTGGCCAGCCTGGATTGGCATACTCGATCCTCAGGCTTGCTCCTGTCGCTCCACCGCGTCCCGGTCGGGAAAAAACCCAACGGTGACCGCAAGCCCGGATCGATCGCTGCGGTTCTCAAATTCAATGGTCCAGCCATACAGATCGCACAGGCGCTTGACGATCGACAAGCCAAGACCTGAGCCCTTGCCGCCGGATTTGCTTCCCCTGAAATGTCGGTCGAACACGTACGGCAGTTCTTCCGGAGCGATGCCCGGGCCAGTGTCCAGGATCAGGACTCGCCCGCTACCGACCTCGATTTTGACCGAACCTTCGTGCGTATAACGAACCGCATTTCCCAGCAGGTTGCCAAGCACGACCGCAATCACGGCCTCCGGTGCAATCACGTTGAGCGGCTCTTTTCGATGCGTAATCAGCTCCAACGGGCGACCTTCGATCAAGGGGCGATAATTTTCGACCAGTTGCTCGACGATTTGCCCAACTTCCTGGTTCGAGAATTCGCCACCCGAGCCGCGCTCGGCTCGCACCAAATGCAGCAGCGCTGTCGTGATATCGCTGGACTGACGTGCCGCGCGGGCGATTCGAAGCAGCCGTTCACGCGTTCTGGCAGGCAGGTCGGGCTGGCTCAGCAGCAGTTCGGTGGCCCCGGAAATGACCGCCAACGGCGTTCTGAGCTCGTGTGACACGTCGGCGTTGAAGGCCTTGTCACGTTCGACCAGTTCATGCAGCTTCATAGAATATTCGTCGACCGTCGTCGCCAACTGTCCCACTTCGTCGTCCGGAAAATAACGTGCGAGGTCGAGCTGCCCTTCGGTGCCCTGCAACGACTCCAGGCGCCGCGCCAGGTTGGATACCGGCGCCATCACGCGACCGGCCGACCACATGCCCAGAGCCAGCGACAACAGCGAAAACAACAGAACCGCGCCGGCCAGCGCCCACAGCAGCCGTCGCGACAATTCGCGATTCTCGGAGATGTCATAGGTCAGAAACGCCCAAAAGTCACTGTCCTTTCGAACCGCGGCCTTGAATGCCGACTCATTCGTATCGACGTCATGAACGCCGCTGGGCAAGTCGCGAAACGGCTCGGGCACGATTTCGGCGCGTCCGGGACGCGTGACATAGCCCTGGATACGCGAATAGAACGGTTCGACCAGCGAAGGGTCCTCGCGCAGTTCGACCATGTATTGGTCGAGTTCCTGCTCGAGCGTGCGCGCAATCAGGGCATCTTCGAGCCAGGATTGCAAAAACAGCACGGCTCCAGCAAACAGGATCGTGAGCAGCGTACCGAAGAACAGAAACGAGAAAACAATCCGGCTTCGAAGCCTATGACGATACTGCATCCGGATCAACCAGACTGTAGCCTATGCCGTGACGCGTGGTCAGCAGCGGTTTGTCGAACGGCTTGTCGATTGCCGCACGCAAGCTATGGATGTGGACCCGAAGGCTGTCGCTGTCTGGCAATTCCTCGCCCCAGACGTGATGCTCGAGTTCGGCACGGGAAACGACGGCGGGCGAAGCGGACATCAGCTTTTCGAGCAACTTCAATCCAATCGGGTTCAGATTGATGCGCTTGCCCTGGCGCGTGACGGTCAGGGTTTCGAGGTTGAAGTGCAAGTCGTCGACATCCAGCTCGCGCGGCGCAATGCGCTGGCCTCGACGCGCCAGCACTTCGAGGCGGGCCTCGACTTCGCGCAGCTCGAATGGCTTGACCAGGTAGTCGTCGGCACCCGATTCGAATCCGGCCAGCTTGTCGTCGAGCTGATCGCGCGCGGTCAACATCAGCACCGGCGTTTCCTTGCGCCCTTCTTCGCGCAGCTTGCGGCACACTTCCAGCCCGTCCATGCCCGGCAGGGCCAGATCCAGCACCATGGCGTCGAACTCATTGACGATAGCCAGGTGGAGGCCGGTTACGCCATCGTATGCGTAATCCACCTCGTGACCCAGATCGGACAGGTAGTCGCCGAGATTCGCGGCGATGTCCCGATTGTCTTCAATGATCAGAATTCGCATTTTCGGAATCTCGCTGTCGGCAGGTTTGCTGTGACCGAATAAAAAAGCCCGGGCGCCTGCCCGGGCCAACGGTGTTTATTCGATAATCACCAGCAATGAGCAATGTAAAACAATGGAGTGTTGAAAAACATTTTTCAAGCAGTGTCAGTCTAAACCTCTCAACGTTAAGCAGCAGTTAACGTCGGATCGCCGAAGTTCCGCGCAGCTACCGTCGCTAGCCGGTCGATAACCCACAGTGGTCGGGCGCATTTAATGGTTCTTTTACTCCTGGTCCAGCAAGCTGACATCGCGCAAGCGGTTGGAAAGCGACTCGGCGTCGCCGCCTTCACTGAGCTTGACCGCCAGCCGCACTTCATTGGCCGAGTCGGCATGGCGAACCGCTTCCTCGTAGGAAATCAGCCCGTCCTGGTACAGCTTGAGCAGGCTCTGATCGAAGGTAATCATGCCGTGGTGCGTGGAATCCTTCATCAATTGCTTGATTTCCTCAACCTTGCCCTTGCGGATTTTTTCCTGCACCAGCGGGCTGCTCAGCAGGATTTCCAGCGCCACGTGACGGCGGCTGCCGTCAATGGAGGGCACCAGTTGCTGGGCCACAACCGCCTTCAGGTTGAAACTCAGATCCAGCAAAACCTGGTGATGCCGATCTTCGGGGAAAAAGTGGAGGATCCGGTCCATTGCCTGGTTGGCGTTGTTGGCGTGCAGAGTCGTCAGGCACAGGTGGCCGGTTTCGGCAAATGTAATCGCATGCTCCATGGACTCGCGGGTACGAATCTCGCCGATCAGGATGACATCCGGCGCCTGGCGCAGCGTGTTCCTCAGCGCCACCTCGAAAGAAGCCGTATCGATGCCCACCTCACGCTGGGTCACGATGCAGCGTCGGTGCCGATGGACGTATTCGATCGGATCCTCGATCGAGATGATGTGGCCGGTGGAGTTTTCGTTGCGATGGCCCACCATCGCTGCAAGCGTAGTCGATTTACCCGTGCCGGTGGCCCCTACCATCACGATGATGCCGCGCTTGGACATCGCGATGTCGCCCAGGATTTCCGGCAGGTCGAGCTCCGTGAAACTCGGAATCTGGGTTTCGATGCGCCGGCAGACCACGCCCACCGATCCGCGTTGATAAAACGCGCTCATGCGAAAACGGGCAAAGCCCTCGATCGATATTGCGTATTGGAGTTCACTCTCCGCCTTGAACTGCGCGACCTGTTCCTCGGACATGGTGCCAAGCACGATGCTGCTCGCCGACTCTTTCGACAAGGGCTCGCGATTGACCGGCCGGATTTTTCCGTTCACCTTGATGCACGGCGGCGCGCCAACCGTGATAAACAGGTCGGATCCGCGCTCCTCGTGCAGCATTTTCAACCAGCTGTCGATGACACTCATTTGTCGACTCCTCGGTTCAGCTTCATGCGAATGCCTTCTTGTCTACGGCCTTGCGGCGCGCTTCGGGCTTGGCCACCAGGCCGCGGCGAACCAGTTCGGTCAGGCTTTGATCCAGCGTTGCCATGCCGACGTTATGCCCGGTCTGGATCGCCGAATACATCTGCGCGATCTTGTCTTCGCGGATCAGGTTGCGGATGGCCGGCGTGGCGATCATGATTTCGTGGGCCGCCACACGGCCGCCGCCCACCTTCTTCATCAGCGTCTGGGCAACCACGGCGCGCAGCGATTCCGACAACATCGAGCGAACCATTGCCTTTTCGTCGCCGGGAAACACATCGATGATTCGGTCGATCGTCTTGGCGGCCGACGAGGTGTGCAACGTGCCGAACACGACGTGGCCGGTTTCGGCAGCCGTCAGCGCCAGCCGCACGGTTTCGATATCCCGCAGTTCGCCGACCAGGATGATGTCGGGATCTTCGCGCAGCGCCGAACGCAGGGCCTGCGGAAAGCCAAGCGTATCCTTCTTGACCTCGCGCTGGTTGATCAGACACTTTTTCGAGGTGTGGACGAACTCGATCGGGTCCTCGATGGTCAGGATATGCCCGGCGACATTCTTGTTCAGGTGGTCGACCATCGCCGCCAGCGTGGTCGACTTGCCCGAACCGGTCGGCCCGGTCACCAGGATCAGACCGCGCGGCACATCGATGATGTCGCGGAAGACCGTCGGCGCCTGCAAATCCTCCAGCGACCAGATTTCGTTCGGAATGACGCGAAACGCCGCACCCGTGCCGCGGTCCTGGTGGTATGCGTTGACGCGGAATCGCGCCAGGCCGGGAATATTGTAGGAAAAATCAACCTCGAGCTCGGCTTCGAAATCACGTCGCTGGTGATCGTTCATGGTCGAATAGACCAGGTCCGACATGTCCTTGGCCTCGATCGCCGGGACGTTGATCCGGTGAATATCGCCATCCACGCGAATCATCGGCGGCAAGCCGGCTGAAAGGTGCAAATCAGAGGCGTTGTTCTTCACGGTAAACGCCAATAGTTCGGTAATGTCCATGGTGTTCCCCTGAGCTCGATAGCCGGCCGCAGTCGACCGATGGTTACGTAGAATAGCTGATCATAACCGATTGGAGCGCCACAATAAAATGCCGACCGCCGAACTCAGCGCCGAAGCACTTGCCGGGCGCGCCGCCGACGTGGAACGCCGGATCGACACGGCCTGCCGCCAGGCGGGACGGGCGCGCGCCGAGGTCACACTGCTGGCGGTCAGCAAGACCCGTTCGGCCGATGAAATCCGCCGACTCTGCGCGAGCGGCCAAACCCGCTTCGGCGAAAATTACGCCGACGAGGCGCTCGCCAAGCAGCAAGGCCTGGCCGACCTTGAACTGGAGTGGCACTACATCGGCCCGGTGCAATCGAACAAGACGCGCATGCTGGCCGGCCATTTCGACTGGATTCAAAGCGTCGACCGGAACAAAATCATTCAGCGCCTGGCCGACCAGCGGCCGGCGCAGTTGCCGCCAATCAATATCCTGTTGCAGGTCAATATCGATCGCGAGCCGCAAAAATCCGGCTGCGATCCCGCCGACGTCGCAAACCTGGCCTGCGCGGTCGCGGCCTGCCGAACACTGCGGCTGCGTGGATTGATGGCCATCCCGTCGGCTGAAAGCAGCGCCACCGAAAGCCGCAGCGCGTTCGCCGCCATGCGCGCGCTGTTCGAGTCGCTGCGGGCAGACCACTTACGGGTCGATACGCTGTCGATGGGCATGTCGGCCGACCTGGAGGCGGCCATCGCCGAGGGTTCGACGATGGTGCGAGTCGGCACGGCGCTGTTCGGTCCCCGCATTCGCCCAAATAATTGAATCGATGCCCACCGGCCGTGTGCCGAACAGCCCGGTGATTTAGAATCGGTCCATGGAGTCAAAAATCACGTTCATAGGCGCCGGCAACATGGCCCGCGCGATTATCGGCGGGCTGCTTTCGCGCGGCCAGTCAAACGATAACCTGGCCGCCGCCGACCCGAGCGCCGAAAGCCTGCAGGCGGTCGCCGACCGATTCGACATTCGAACTTATGCCGACAACGAGGCCGCCGCGCGCAATGCCGACATCGTGGTGCTGGCGGTCAAGCCGCAGGTCATCGACGAGGTCGCGTCCTCCATCGTGCCTGCGCTGGACGACGACACGCTGATCATCAGCGTGGCTGCCGGCATTCCGGTGGCGCGTCTGGAAAAAACGCTTGGCCGCGGACATGCCATCGTTCGGGTCATGCCGAACACGCCGGCGCTGTATGGAGCCGGCGCGACCGGGCTATATGCAGCGCCGGCATGCTCCGAACAGCAGCGTACTGCCGCCCGATCTCTTTTTGAGGCCGTCGGCACGGTCGTGGAAATCGAAGACGAATCCCTGATGGATGTCGTCACCGCCATATCGGGCTCCGGACCAGCGTATTTCTTTGCCCTCACCGAAGCACTGACCGAGGCCGGGATCAAGGCCGGCCTGGACGCCGAGCAGGCCCGGCGCCTGGCCTGCCAGACCGCGGCCGGTGCCGGCACCATGCTGGCCGAGCACGACGCCGACGCCGGCCAGCTGCGCCGGCAGGTCACATCACCGGGCGGCACCACGGCCGCCGCGCTGGAGGCGCTTGAACAGGCTGATTTCAACGGCGCGATCCAGGCTGCGGTCGAGGCCGCCATTCGTCGTGGCCGCGAAATGGGGAATCAATAATGGGCGGTTCGGTCGGCAATGCATTCGCGTTTCTGATTGAAACGCTGTTCAGTCTTTATATTGCCGCGCTGATGATGCGGGTGCTGCTGGAAGCCGTCGGAGCCGATTATTACAACCCGGTCAGCCAGGTTCTGCTCAAGATCACCGAGCCGCTGGTGGGCCCGCTGGGCAAGCTGGTGCCGCGTCTGGGGCGCTTCAATTCTGCCGCGGTTGTGCTGCTGATCATCCTGCAGACCGTATCGATCATCATCGTCACGGCAGTTTCCGGCTACAGCGTCGACCCGCTGCAGGCCTTCGTGCTGGCATTTTTTCGACTGCTGCGGATGCTGCTGGTGATGTATATGGTATTGATCATCGCCGAGGTCATTCTTTCCTGGGTCGGTGGCGCGATGCGCCATCCGATCATCCCGTTGATCTACCAACTCACCCAACCCGTGCTCGCGCCCATTCGCCGCGTGGTTCCGAGCATCGGCGGTCTCGACCTTTCACCGCTGATTGCGATCATCGGCATCCAGTTCCTGATGATCCTGATCGGCATCCGGTAAGTTTTCCCGCGTCCCGACGGTCTACTGGTTGCTGGCTGGTTGTCTAGCAGCCTGTCGGACTTGACCAATCCAAAGCGATGGAAAGCCGGTTGGAGTCAGGTTTTTTGATTTTTTGATGCGAATAGTGCGTCTATTTAACGATAAAGAGCGGGAAATCTGGCCCAATCCGGCTTTTCCGCGGCAGTACATGAACAGTAGATCAGCGTTAAACATGACAGGCTGCCAGCAATCAATCAACCCATTCTGCCGAGCTTCGCAACGACGCAGGTTCCACCGTCAGCAATGGTCGGGCAGGTTCAAAAACATTCAATTTGCAAGTACGGAAAAGGAAAGAGTACGATGCAGACGTGCAGATTCCAATCCAGCCGGCCTTTGCATCATCCGATCCGTAGGTCAGAATCGGAATTTGATCAACGCTTTTCAGGAGAAACCAATATGCGAACATCGGTCCAGTTTGTTACCGCCGCTTTGCTGTTCAGCCTGTCACTGGCGGCGCACTCGCAGCAGGCCGAAGTCTTCGGCGACTACGAGGTGCACTACAACACTCTGAACACCAACATGCTGAGCCCGGAGGTGGCGCAAAGCTACGGCATCCAGCGCGCCGGAACCCAGGCCATGCTGAACATCACGATTCTGGACAAGGTCTCGGGCGAACCGATCGCAGGTACGGTGACGGCCACGGCAATCAACCTGACCGGTCAGCGGCGCGAGATCAACATGCGCGAAATCCGCGACCAGGGCGCTATCTACTATATCGGCCAGTTCAGGATCCACGAAGAGGAAAATCTGAATTTCAAGGTCCAGGTCAATCCCGAGGAACACATCGGCGCCCCGTACACGCTGGAATTTCGCAAGCAGTTCTTTACCGGTTGAGCGCGGCCCCATCGATTACTCGCGGTTGTCGCCATTCGCCTTGATCGACTGGGACGCGGCGGCCCGATGCTTGCGCCGGATGAATTCGCGGTGGGCCACGCCGAGCAAATCCGAAAGGCGTCGCACCAGCTGCTCTTCATGCGGATCGACCCGGCCGTCGGCGTAGGCCACCTTCCACAGCCACTCGACCAAATCGGCCCGCACCCCGGCTGCGAGCGAGGTTCGCAATCGGTGAGTGAATTCGTGCAGTGAGGCGGTCTGGCGCTGTTGCCTGGCCGCCTCGGCAAGCAACTCGTCCAGTTCGGCAGGCTCCAGATCGAAGTGTGCCCGAATCGCCTGCTCGATGACACGGCGCTCGGCCACATCACCCCCTTCGTCGCTCAGCCCCATCTCGATCAGCAAAATCGCCGCAGCCCGCGGCAGTGCATCCGCGTCCTCGGCCGGCTCGTGGCGATTGACGATCTGTTTCAGACGATCGAGCAGATTGGACATGATTTAAAATTCCGTGTTCGGGTCAGAAAAAATCGCGCTCTAAAAAATCGGATCCAGGCAAACTGGCCAATACCATTAAAAATACAGGATTGCGGCCCGGCGCGACAAGCCGAACGACGCTGTCGAACTCGTGACCGGCGTTTAACGCTACGATATCAGCATGACGCCACAACGAAAGCAACGCATCAGCGATACCGCCCGGGCACGCCAGCCTGATTTGACCGTTTTCATGGAACGGGTTCACAAGCCGCACAACCTGGCCGCGATTTTACGCACCTGCGACGCCGTCGGGGTCATGCACGCCCACGCCGTGCCCGGCGAGCACGGGCTGCCGGCGCTGAACAATACCGCGCAGGGCGCCCAGCGATGGGTTGGCCTGAGCCGCCACGCCGACGCGCCGTCCGGGCTTGAGGCGCTCAAGGCACAGGGTTTTGCCTGCATCGCCGCGCATTTTTCCGAGCGAGCGGTCGATTTCAGAAGCATCGACTACACCCCGCCGACAGCCATTGTCCTGGGCACGGAAAAATTCGGCATCAGCGAGCACACCGCGGCTGCCTGCGACCAGCACATCGTCATCCCGATGCACGGCATGACCCAATCGCTCAATGTTTCGGTCGCCTGCGCCCTGATTCTCTACGAAGCCGAACGCCAGCGCGCACTGGCCGGCATGTACGAACCCGGCGACGAAACCAGCGATTCGGCGCGGCAGCTCATCGAACAATGGATCGCCCGCGACCTGGCGCGCCGCAAAACGCCGCTCCCCGAGACGGATTGATTGGGAATTGGGTGGCAAAAGACGTCTTTGGGAATCGGCGTCGGTGCGGGGGAATTTTCGCTTCGTCGCTTCGTCATTTTGGTGGCTGCCTGTGGCAAGACGGGTTATGGTTGCCGGATGTGAGCCCCAAACAGCCCAATCCCCAATCCCAACCAACGCACCAAGCAACAATCTTCTCACGGATACAACAAGCTCCGCCGCCAGCCGCGATCGTCGGCGGTGAAAACGATGCGCTCGTGCAGGCGGAATTCGCGGCCGTACCAGAATTCAACGCGAACCGGGTCGACGCGGAAGCCGGACCAGTGCGCCGGCCGGGGGATTTTGCGCTGGTCGTATTCGCGCTCGAGCGCGGCAACCCGGTCCAGCAACGTCTGGCGCTGGTCGAGTTCGGATGACTGCAGCGACGCCCAGGCCCCGATCTGGCTGCCGCGCGGGCGTGAGGCGAAGTAGTCGTCGGCCTCCCTGTCGGAAACCAGACTGGCCTGCCCTTCGATCAGAACCTGCTGTTCGAGCTCGCGCCACCAAAAAACAAGGCCGGCATTCGGGTTTTCGGCCAGGTGGGCCGCTTTGCGACTGCCAAGATTGGTGTAGAAGACAAAACCGTCGGCGTCAAAGCCCTTTAGCAGCACGGTCCTGGCGCTGGGCCGGCCCTGAGCATCTGCGGTTGCCAGCGTCATCGCGGTCGGTTCCGGCATGCCGCTGCCCACAGCCTGGTCGAAGCCGTCGCCAAAACGCTTGAGAATTTCCTGGTCGAGCTTCATTGCAGCAATGCCTCGTAGCCATAGCGAAAGTCTGGATACTGTAACTCAAAACCGCTGGAAAACAGCTTGTCGGCCGACACCCGCTTGCCCTGGTCGACCTCGTCCCCGGGCTCGGCAACTTCTTCGGAGCCGGCCACGCCCAGCCGTTCGGCCAGCCAGTTCAGCACCTCCCAGCGCGGTGCCGGCAAGGCATCCGAGGCCAGGTACAACGGCTCGGGTGCGGGCATTCGCAGCACATGCGCCAAGGCCCCGGCACAGTCATCGGCATGGATTCGATTGGTCCAGATCGGCGGTCGGCGCCGGCAGCGCAGGCCGCCGGCTTTGACCTTTCGGATCAGGTAATCACGGCCGGGCCCGTAAATGCCGGAAAAGCGGATCACGATCCCGCCGGCCGCGCGCGCCAGTTGTTCGGCCTCGAGCAGAATCTGCCCGTTGAAGCTCGCAGGTTCTGTCGGTGACGATTCCGAGACCCATTCGCCGCGGCACTGGCCAAACACGGCGGTGCTCGAAACCATGATCAGGCGCCTGGCATCGACATGCCGCAGCAAGGCCTGCATGCCTTCCAGGTAGGTCTGGCGATAGGCCTGGGGCGTGCGCTCGCCGGGTGTTGCGCTGTACACCACTGCATCCCATTGCCCGGCCGCCGCGCGCAGCGTTTCGGGTTGCGAGAGATCGGCCCGGATCGGCTGGATCGTTTTCGGCAGAACCTGCGGCTTGCGCCTGAGCCCGTGCACCTGCCAATCGGGCAGGTGCACAGCCAGGCGCTGTCCCAGGTCGCCGCAGCCGGCAATCAGCAGGCGTTGCATCGCAGGTCAGGCGGTCTGGGGCCGCGGCTCGGCTGCCGGCGGGTCGTTGCCGGTCGGTGGCCCGCCCCGATCCGGTGGCGGCAAGGTGCGAAGCCAGATCAGCCACACCACCAGCGCGTCGAGAATGATCAGCGCCTGCCAAAGGTAAAGATGAAACCAGTTGAACCAGGTCATGTTCCACTGGCCCATGTAGAACAGGCTGATGATACGCACCAGGTTCAGCACCTGGATGGCGATGAAGCCAATTCCGAAACCGACCAGCTTGTTTTTCAGCGGCGCCGGAAAGGCAAACATTGCGGCAAACAGGATGATCAGCGCTTCAACGCCGTTGCAGCCGGGCTCGATCGACACCGCGAAGCCCGTCTCCAGGTCGCGGATCACCTTGCCCATCGACACCACGCCGGTGTCGAACAGTTCGATCAGGTTGACGCTGACCCAGGCGATTGCCGCCGTGAACGGCAGAATCACATGCTCCTGGACCGGCCGAAGCACCTCCACCGTGAACAGCGAAACCAGCACAACCACGAAAATGATAAAAAAGCGAACCATCAGCCAAATGCTCGATTACAGTCAATGCCCGATATGGTACTCAATTCCAGGCATCTCGGCGTCGACGCTTGACCCGCCATGTTCACCAGTCGCGCAATCCTGCATTTAAAAATCGGGTGAATGAGGAGCCTAATCGATATCGTGGCGGTTGCCACAAAAAGGCGCCAGCGCCTCGTGCCAGAGCATCGCTTTTTGCTCCATCGACATCGCCGCGTAGGCCGGGCTGGTCGACGGCAGCCGCAGGCGCGGGATTGCCGCGAGCGCCGGTGGCAGCTCGGCCAGCACGTGGCGCTGGAACAAGGCCTCCGCCGCACGGCCATTGAACGCAATTCGCTCGATTGCCGGACAGCGAACGAACAGCCACTGAAAATCGTTGGGCGCAACGGTTTCTGGCCGGATACGACTGTCCAGGCTGCCGGGGCGCTGACACGCCGCAATCACATCCCACAATGCAATTCCCTGCCGGCGCAGGATTTCGACGCGCCGGCAATACGACAAAGTCGGGTCGGCGCCGACCAGGCGGCGCATGATCGGCCAGAACGCGTTGCGCGGATGCGCATAATACTGCTGCTCCTGCAGCGAGCGAACCCCGGGCATGCTGCCGAGCACCAGCACCCGGGCGTGCGGATGCCAGACCGGATCAAAGCCCTCAAGCGTCGAACCGGCGCCAGGCGCATCGTTCAGTTGCGGCATCGGCAATCGGGATTCGTCAATCCTGCCTCATGCACCACCCTTGCGTCGCGAGGGGTCGTCAGAGCCTGCCCCGGGCGCGATCCGGGGTCCTGGGGCTGCGGGGTTTCGTCACCGAGCGCACCGGAAACGCATTCGCCTGTACGGTCAGGATGCGCCTGGCTGCGAGACGCCGCAGACGCGGGCCTGACGACGCCGCAGCTGGAAGGAGGGTGAATAAGGCAGCTTGATGGCATCCAGCGCATGAATTTAATGTAGCATCAACGCCATTCATGAACACCGTGTCCTGGCGTGAAGAATATTTTCCTGATCGGCCCGATGGGGTCGGGCAAAACCTCGCTTGGCCGACGAATCGCACCCGGGCTGGGGCTGCAATTCATTGACCTGGACGAGGAACTGGAGCGGCGCTGCGGCGTCGAGGTCGCGATCATTTTCGAGATCGAGGGCGAGCAGGGCTTTCGCGAGCGCGAACAGAACCTGCTGGCCGAAGTTGCTTCTCGCAGCGGTCAGCTCATCGCAACCGGTGGCGGTTCGGTGCTGGCACCGGCCAATCGACAAACGATCAAGGCCAATGGCGTCGCGGTCTGGCTCAAGACCTCCGTCGACCAGCAATTGGCGCGTCTGAAGCGCGACAAGCGACGCCCACTGCTGGCCGCGCCAAACCGTCGCCAGCGCCTGATGTCGATGGCCGAACAACGCGATCCGGTGTACGCATCGCTGGCCGATGTCGTGTTCGAATCGCGCAACCGGCCGGTCAATCACATGGCCCAGGCGCTTGAACGTACGATTCGCTGCTATCTCAAACAGGGTCATCAACCGGCATGCCTTTCCTCGAACTGAACCACGCCAAGGGCCAATGCCGCATCCAGATCGGTCGCGGCCTGGTCGATCAGCCGCAGGCATGGCAGCGCCAGCTCGACAGCGCCACGCTGGTCGTCACCGACCACACCGTCGCCGGGTTCTACCTGGAGCGGCTGCAGCAAAGCCTGGCCGCATGGTCTCCAGCCACGATTAGCCTGCCGCCGGGCGAGGAGACCAAGACCCTCGCCAACTGGCAGGCCGTGCTGGAAAAACTGGCCGCCATCGGTGCCCAGCGCGATGCCACTGTGCTGGCCCTGGGTGGCGGCGTGATCGGCGACCTGGCCGGGTTCGCCGCGGCCAGCTATATGCGCGGCATCCGGGTCGTCCAGGTCCCGACCACGCTGCTGGCCCAGGTCGATGCATCGATCGGCGGCAAAACCGGCGTCAACCTGCCGGCCGGCAAGAACCTGGTCGGCGCATTCCACCAGCCACACGCGGTCATGATCGATGTCACCACGCTGACCACCTTGAGCGAACGCGACTACATCGCCGGACTGGCCGAAGTCGTCAAGTACGGCGCCATCCGCGACGCCGGCTTTTTCGACTGGCTGTCAAGCCACGCCGCCGGCCTGCTCGACCGCGAACCGCAGTTGCTCGAGGAAATGGTCCAGCGCGCGGTGGCCCACAAGATCGAAGTGGTCGAATCCGACGAACTCGAGGCCGGGCAGCGCGCCCTGCTCAATTTCGGCCACACCTTCGCCCATGCCATTGAAACCGCAACCGACTATCAACACTACCGCCACGGCGAAGCGGTGGCTATCGGCATGCACCTGGCCGCACGTTTCAGCGCCCGCCTGGGGCTTCTCGATGCAGCCCAGGCCGAGCGGCTTACGCAGTTGCTGGTCGCATTCGGCTTGCCGGTGAGCCGGCCTGCCCAGGTCACGCCCGAAACCATGGTCCGGCACATGCGGCTGGACAAGAAGAACCGCGCCGGCCGGATTCGCCTGATCCTGCTGTCTTCGATCGGCCAGGCAAGCATCACCGACACGATCGATGAATTCACCCTGCTGGAGTTTTTAAACGAATGAATGCTCACCGACACGATAGCCGCTTCATGCGCGCCATCCGGCGCGAGCCGGTCGACAGCACGCCGATCTGGATGATGCGCCAGGCCGGGCGTTATTTGCCCGAATACCTGGCTACGCGCGCCAAGGCCGGGGATTTCCTGACCCTGGCCGGAACGCCCGAGCTGGCCTGCGAGGTGACCTTGCAGCCGATCGCACGCTATGGCTTCGATGCGGCCATCCTGTTTTCCGATATCCTGATCCTGCCCCACGAAATGGGCCTGGGGCTTGGCTTTACGCCCGGAGAAGGGCCGAAATTCGAGCGTCCGCTGCGCGATGTCAAGGCCATCGATACGCTGCCGCGGCCGGATCCGAACGATGCCATGGGCTACGTCATGCAAGCAGTCCGCCTGATCCGCCGCGACCTGCCGGAGCAGACCCCGCTGATCGGCTTTGCCGGCAGCCCGTGGACAGTTGCCACCTACATGATCGAGGGCGGCAGCAGCCGCGACTTCGCGCACGCCAAGCGCCTGCTGCTGGAACATCCCGAAGCCGCCGACCGGCTGATCCGGCACCTGGCCGATTGCACCGCCGACTACCTGCTGGCCCAGATCGAAGCCGGCGCCGATCTGGTCATGCTGTTCGACAGCTGGGGCGGAGTGTTGTCGCCCGACCAGTTCGAACGCTTTTCGCTTTCCGGAATGCGCCACATCGTCGAGCGCATCCAGGCGGCAACACCGGACACGCCGATCATTCTTTTTGCCAAGGGCTGCGGCGCGCACCTGGAAAAACTGGCCGACACCGGCTGCCAGGCGCTGGGCGTCGACTGGACTACCGGGCTCGACGATGCGCGTCGCCGGGTCGGCGATCGGGTCGCGCTGCAGGGCAATCTGGACCCTGTCGTGCTGACCACCCGCCCCGACGTCATCGAACAGGCCGCGGCAAAAGTGCTCGAGGATTTCGGCCCGGGCAGCGGTCACATTTTCAACCTCGGCCACGGCATTACCCCGGACGTACCGGTCGAACACGTCCAGGTACTGGTCGACACCGTGCGCCGGCTGAGCCGGCGAAAGTAGGCAGTAAGCGGGCAGACCAGGCCCGGAGCATCCGTGGCCCGGCAGCCTTTCGCGACGCCCAGGAGCCTGTCGGACTTGACCGGTCTTCGCTAAGGAAAAGTCGGTTGCAGTCGGGTTTTTAGATATTTCGAGGCCAGCAGCCAGCCGCTCGAACGGAAGACAACGGAAAATCTGGATTGGCTGAGCCTCAAGTCCGACCGACGACGACCGGCCTGTCGCCGTTTCGCAACGCCCAGGCCACGAACAAGCCGGGCTCAAGCCAGGCGACTGAAGCGCAAATCCATCAACGCAGCAATCAGCCGCGTTTCGTTCAAAGGCGCGCGCAGTTGGCGCGCGGCCCGATCCGAAACGCCGGTGGCCGTATCCAGTTGCCAGCAGACCACGCCCGAGGCATGCCAGGCGGCCAGGTCGACACCAGCGGCCGCGTTGTCGGCAACCAGCAAAGCGTCGATGTCCGAAACCGGTTCCTCCGTCAGCCGGTCCACTCGCACCAGCTCGATCGACCAGCGCCGCGCCAGCCGCATCAGCACACGGTAATCGGGCGCCGACATTGCGGCGGCCATGCGAAACCCGCGCAGCAGCTCGATCTCGCTTGGCAGCTGGGCCAGCATGCCGTCCAACGGCAAGCGAACGGTAAACCGGCTGCCCCGGCCCGGCCGGCTGAACAGCTCCAGCGAGCCGTGCATGGCATCGATCAGGCGCCGGCAAATCGCCAGCCCCAGGCCGGTTCCGCTGTGCTTGCGCGTGCTTGCCGATTCAAGCTGCGTAAACGGCTCGAACAGATCAACTTGAGCGGCCGTGTCGATACCCGGTCCGGTATCGCTGACCGCCAGAACCAGCCAGCCACTCGAATCCAGCCAGGCATCGAGTTCGACGCCGCCGCTGGCGGTGAACTTGATCGCGTTGTTGAGCAGGTTGCCGATGACCTGGGAAATCCGGTCGGCATCGCCAACCGCCATCACCGGCAGGTCCGCGGCGATGCGCAAACGCAGGTCCAGGCCCTCGCGGCGGGCGGTCGGCGCATGCAGATCCACTACCCTTTCCAGCAACGGCGGCAACTCGAATGCCCGACTCTCCAGTTCGATGCGACCGGCCTCGATGCGCGACAAATCCAGCACATCGTTGAGGATTCGCTGCAACTGGCGACCCGAGCCGCGCATGGTCCGAAGCATGTCGCTTTGTTCGGGCTCGAGCTCAGACTGCTCCAGCAGTTCCAGCATGCCGAGCAAGCCATGCAGCGGCGTACGAATCTCGTGGCTCATGGTGGCCAGGAACTCCGACTTGGCCGCGCTGGCCTGGTTGGCCTGTTCGGCCAGGCGGGTCACGTTCATCAGCAGCCGGGCATTTTCCAGAACCTGGCCGGCAGTCTGGGAAAACAGCTCGAGCCGCGAATGCACCGAGGAGCCCGGTGCCGCATCGAAATCGGGCAGCCAGACCGCCGCCAACAGGTTGTCATCCAGCGTCAGCCGCACCACCCGCCCCGGCCCGCCGCGCTCGACGGCCTGCTCGAACGCTTCTCGATTCGGCCGCCGCTGCCCGCTGCCGAACAACCCGACACGGCGCGGAAAATCGCTATCGAAAAAACCGACCTGGCAATTGCCGGCGCCGGTCAGCTTCAGAACCGCCTCGCCAATCATGGCCACCAGCTTGTCGGGCTCCAGGCTTTGGTTGAGACGGCCCAGCAGCACGCGCTGGCTTTCGGCCAAACGCTGCTGCTCGCGGGCAGCCTGCAATTGCACACGCCGCCGGCGACGCGAAGCAAGCATGCGCCAGCCCGCGCCGCTTGCCGCCAAGCCCAGCAGCATATAAACCGCCAACGCCGGCGGAGAACGCCAGGGAGGCAGGGCAATCCTGATCTCGAGCTGATCGCCCTCCAGGTTCCATGCACCATCGACGCCGGCGGCCTGGACCTCGAAACGATAATTGCCGCTCGGCAGGTTGCTGTAAAAACGGCTTGTCTGACCGATCAGGTCATGCCAGTCCTCATCCCAGCCGGTCAGCCGCACCCGGTAGCGATTCTGGGTCGAGTCGATATACGACAGCGCCAAAAACGAAAACTCAAGCGAATTTCGGGTCCAGTCCAGGTCGATCGGTGCAATGTTGTCGGGATCGGGATCGATATCAATCCGGTCCGTACCCGCTCGTAGCGATGTCACGTACACCGGCGGCGGCTTCGGGACCGAAGAAATCAGCGATGGGTCGATGATCAACAGCCCATTGCCAGTGCCTGCCGCGAAGCTTGAATCTTCCAGGATGGTCACCGCGTGGTGATTGAATTCGGAAAGAGGCAGGCCCTCATTGACGGAAAATAGACGAAACTCGCCGTTGGTCGTGTCCAGCCGGGCCAGGCCAATGCTCAACAGCAGCCAGACATGCTCGCCGCGCGCGATAATATTTTCGATTCGACCCGCCGGCAATCCCGTGCGCGCGGTATAGCGCGAGCGCCGCTCGAGTCGATCGCCGCTCAGACGATATTGTTCGAGCACCGAATCGGAACCCAGCCACAAGGAATCGCCGTCGAATACCATGCTCCCCATCACCGTGCTGTCAGGACTCAACATCGTCTCGAACGATCCGTCCTCAGCTTGTCGATACAAGGCCCGGGTGCCGAGCAGCCACCAGCGGCCATCGGGACCTTTCTTGATCTCGCGAAGCGCCGATGCATTCAATCGCCGTTTCCCGGTCGCATCGGCATGCCATTCATCAACGAGCTGGCCTGCCGCGTTCACGCGCAAAAGCCTGGCACCATCGACACCAACCCAGAATTCACCATCGTCGGCCGGGATCAGGAATTTGAATCGATCGCTGTCATTGTCAGTGTCGAAAATTGTCTCGACCACGCCGCTCGAACGATGCTTGCGAACGAGTCTGCGCATGGTCAGCACCCAGATATAGTCATCGCTCACCTGCAAACCGACCACGAAACGCGCAGCCGAAGCTGCCTGACCCTCTGAAGTATCCCGCATCACTGGTACGGCTTCAAAACTGCCGGTTTGTAGATTCAGCTGTTGAATCCCGAGCGCCGAGCTGGCCAGCCAGAGTCCCTCGCCGGGGCGCTGAACGATCGCGCTGACACGCTCCAGGTCAACCCCGTCGGTCGCTCGCCTGAACGAACGAAACCCCCGCCAGCCAGGCGGCAAGCGGGCCAGGCCTGCGCCATTGGTGGCGACCCAGACACCGCCTTCAGGCAGTTCCAGCACACTGCTTGCCTGGATCTTCGGTAAATTCTTGGCACTGACCTCATCTTGTGCAAACAACTCGATTTTCCCTGTTGCAGGGTCAAGCAGAGCAAGATCATCGATCAGACCGATCCAGATCGGACCCGACTCGGTGACTTCGATCTTGGCAACCACATTGGGCAGCGGCCATGACTCGACCACCTCGACAGCCAGCGGCTGGTCGCTCACGACAATTCGTTCCAGGCCGTTCTTCCCGCCCAGCACCAGTTCGCCCGACCGAATTTCGGCCAGGTCAGTAAACAGATCGATCGCGGTATCGGCAGGCTCCAGCAGCAACTCGAAACCCGCCGGTTCAGCGCCTCGAAAGTGCCACAGGCCGTCCGGACGAACCAGCCACAAACGGCAGTCGGAATCCACCAGCAGCTTCAACCCGAATCCCTTTTCCGGAAGCCCGTGCTGCCCGGGTCCGAAATGCTGCGTTTGCCCACTGACCGGATCGATGCGAACCACTCCATCCTGGGCAAAAACCGCCCAGACTGAACCATCGCAGGCCTCGGCCATCGACCAGATATAGTTGCCCTGCAGAATGCCGCCGATATTTTTCGAGCCCCAGTGCCTGACCACCTCCAGGCCATCGATCTCGACGATCCCCTGGCCGGAAATAGCCGCCAGCAGGTTCCCGTTCAAAAGGCTTTGCAAGGCCAGGACATTATTGGCCGGCAGGGATTTGGGATCGTCCGGATCATGGCGCAAGACGGTCAGGCGATTGCCCTCGTGGCGAACCAGGCCGCCCAGCGTACCCAGCCAGACATAGCCATAGCGATCGCGCACGATCGAGGACATGTGCGCGTCAGGAAGCCCATCGCCGGTCGAAATCCGCGCAAACACCGAATCCGGCGCAGCATGAACCGGCAAAGGCAGTAAGGCATACAGGCCCAAAAGCCAGAAAACAGCGACCCTGTTCATCAAATGCAGATCCCCAGACCCTCGATGCCGCGGTTGTCCAGCGGCGATATTCCGAGAATAGCGGATTTGGTCCGGGCGAATCAACATGTAGGCCGCACGCCGCGCCGACAGGCCTGGAAAGCCCTTCCCTTCGGACCGGAATTCTTTAACTGCCTTGCTCAAGGGCCGTTCGGCGAGCGGGCGGAGGATGTGCCTGGCTGCCAAACACAGCCAGAGACGTGGCCCGACGCCGTAGCCGTCCAACACCTGGTGAATAGTCCGAGGGGGTTACCAGCAAGCGGCCCTTTCGGACAAACGGGTCACGTTCACCGGCTGCGCCAGCCGGGTCAGGCCGCGTCGAAGCAGATCTTCAGCCGAACCCTGGTCATCGGGCCGCGGGGCCTGGACGGAAATACTGACCTTGAATTCGACCGAATGGCCGGGAAAGCGAACCGGGCTCCGGCTCAACTGCTTGCGCAGACGCTCGATCAACCGAAGCGCACCGCGCCGGGGGGTGGCCATCAGCGCTACGCTAAAAACATGCGTGTCGCTGCGTCCGATCGTGTCTTCGGTGCGCGCCTCGCGGGCCAGGACGCGCTCGAGATTGCGCATCATGGCCTCGGCCTGGTTCAGGCCCAGGCTCTCGATCATTTCCGTGTAGCGATCGAGCCGGACATGCAGCAAGCTGAATTCCAGTCCATGCCGACGATGAAAACTTTGAATCTGCCGCAGCCGATTGACGAAACTGCCGCGGGTTTGTTCCACGTTTGCCGGCAGCACCGGCTCCGAACCCCGGGCTTCGGAGACCCTCAGGTATGCGTGCAATGGCTCGATCAGGTCGGGTCCGGAAAACGGCTTCATGAGCAGGTCATTGGCGCCGGCATCCAGGACTCGCTTGCGCCCTTGGCTTTCCTCGACGCTGGTCACAACCATCACCGGCAGCCCACGAATATTCTCCCGGGAAGAACCTCGAATGCGATAAACCAGTTCGACGCCGTCGACTTCGGGCATCATCAGGTCAGTAATCACGGCCCGGATGCTTTGGTCTTTTTGCAGCAGCTCCCAGGCCTGGGCCCCGTGCTCGGCCGTGACGATATCGAATTCATCGCGCAGGAAACGCTGCGCAGCAAATCGCATCAGGCGCGAATCGTCGACGAACAAAATCCTTGCTTTTTCAATATCAATTTCAAACACTTAAAATACTCCCCTGGAAAATATCCTCCCCATGCCGGACGATCTTCGGGGGATCGCCAGGCTTCGGCACTGCCGCCATGCGGCCTTTTCAATACAACATCGGTGCCAAACCGGGCCAGAGCAGCGTAAATAGCTGATATAACAGTGATTGGAATAATTTTCCGCGCCTCAATTCAAGCGCTGGATGACGCCAATGGGCACAATCCGAACGTTGGAGGCGCGTGTCGGACACGGCCGCTCAATCGCAGCGGGCGACCTCTACCGTCAAACGCCGCCTGATTCACCACCGCTTTGACGCAAGGCCAAGCGAGTTTCTGTAGACGGGCGTTTCGCGACCGAGTGCACCGCAATCGTACGCGCCTGTCCGGCCGGAATCGCCCCGGCAAGCGGGGCTTGCCGGCCGATCTCCTGCCCGCGCCCTGTTGACCCGCCCGCCGACTGCGTCGCCATCCGGTGCAGGACCCGAATCGCCGGCGCCCTCTCATGACGCAATGCGCATGAGCAAGGCAGCTACAATGTGCCGACATTCGGCGTACTTGAATGATCAGGCAATCAATCGAACGGCGGTCTGTCCACCCGGATAAGGCTTCACGAACGACACGCTGTCAGCCCCGTCAACTGCAAGGACCGAAGTGTTTTGACTACGTTCAGGAAATCGATCGCCATTACAGCCCTGATCGCGCTGGCATTTTCGGCCTGGCTTTTGTGGCCGGATGAATCTTCGCGCGGCGCAATGGAGACCAGCACCGAAATCGTCGATCGCGGCCCAATCACTCAAATTGTTTCATCGGTGGGTTCGGTCCGGGCCTTGAATACGGTCGAGGTTGGCTCGCAACTATCCGGCCAGATCCAGGACTTGCTGGTCGACTTCAATTCGCCGGTCAAAGTCGACGACCTGCTCGCCCGGCTCGACCCGCAGACTTTCCAGCGCCGGGTCCAGGAAGCCGAGGCCAACCTGGCCGTGGCGCGCGCCAGCGTCGCAATCCAGGCCGCCACCATCAAACGCTCGGAGGCCAACCTCAAGGCCGCCCGGCGCGAATTCGAACGTCAGCAGTCGCTGGTCGAGCGCGGCAGCGTGTCCGAATCGGCACTCGATGCCGCCGAGGCGGCTTTCCAGTCCGGCCTGGCCGAAGTCGAGATTTCGCGAGCCCAGCACCGCAATGCCCAGGCCACCGTGGCCCAGCGCGAGGCCGCCCTGGAAGCCGCACGCATCGACCTGGAGCGCACCGAAATCCGCTCGCCGATCAACGGCGTGGTCATCGACCGCGCCATCGACGTCGGCCAGACTGTCGCTGCCAGCCTGCAGGCACCGATCCTGTTCACGATTGCCCAGGACCTGACCGAAATCCAGATCGAGGCCAGCGTCGACGAAGCCGACATCGGCCAGGTGCAACAAGGCGCCGAAGCCAGGTTCGGCGTCGACGCCTATCCCGACGACGAATTTCGCGGCCAGGTCTCGCAGGTGCGCCTGGCGCCGAACGAAGAAGGCAACGTCGTCACCTACACCGTGATCATCAACGCACGCAACCCGAACCGGCGCCTGTTGCCGGGCATGACCGCGAGCATCGACATCGTGACCGGGCAGCGCGAAGACGTCCTTCGGGTGGCCAACGCCTCGGTGCGGTTCCGGCCGCCGGCATCGCTGCAGCCGGCCGCTTCGCAGTCCGACAACGACACAGCAGGCGGGCCCGGTGGCAGCCGCAACCCGGGCGCCGAACTGGCCGAAACACTGACCGAACTCGGCATCGACGAGGCCACGCGCGAGCAAGTGTCGAGCGACATAGGCGAAGCATTCGCATCGATGCGCGGCATGTTCGCAGCCGGCGCGGATCGCGACGCGATCCGCGCGCGCATCGAGCAGATGACGACCGAAGTCCTGGCCAGACATTTGTCTCCATCCCAGATCGATGCCTTGACCGCGCTTCGGCAAGAACGCGAAACAAGCCGAGCGGCCACACTTTATGTTGCCGACAGCGGCGGCCTGAAAGCGCGTGCCGTTCGTCTGGGCATCAGCGACGACCGCTACACGGAAGTGGTCTCCGGCGATCTCGATGCGGGCGAAGCCGTGGTCACCAGGATTCGGATGGAGAGCCCGAATTGAGCGCCGCTGCCAGCACCAGCGCCCGGGCACTGGTCGAATGCCGGAACCTGTCCAGGGACTACCGCATGGGCGACAATATCATCCGTGCCCTCAAAGGCGTCGACGCCATCATCAATGCAGGCGAGTTCGTCGCCATCATGGGTCCGTCAGGCTCGGGCAAGTCGACCTTCATGAACATGGTCGGCGCGCTCGATACGCCTACAGCAGGAGAACTGTTCATCGCCGGTCATGATATTGGCCAACTCGGTTCCGACCAGCTGGCCGCGCTGCGAAACCAGACCATCGGCTTCGTGTTCCAGCAGTTCATGCTGCTGCCCAGGACCAACGCTTTCGATAACGTCAAGCTGCCGTTGATGTATACCGGCACGGATCCTGCCGAGAAAAACAAGCGCGCCCGGGCAGCCCTGGCGCGCGTGGGCCTTGGCGAGCGCATGGACCACACGCCGAACCAGCTTTCCGGCGGCCAGCAGCAGCGCGTGGCAATCGCCCGCGCACTGGTCAACCAGCCCAGCATGATCCTGGCCGACGAGCCGACCGGTGCACTGGACACCATCACCGCCGGCGAAATCATGGCGTTGTTCGCAGAACTCAATGCAGAGGGCGTGACGATCGTGCTGGTCACCCACGAAGAGGAAATCGCCGCACACGCCCGGCGCATCATTCGATTTCGCGATGGCGTCATCATCGAAGATTCAGCCGGAACTTGCACATGAAGCCAGCCATCCACACCGCCTTGCTCGCAGCACCGGGGCTGGCAATCCGTCCCGGCATGCATATCTCGGCCAGCCTGGCGATTGCGCTCAAGGCCATCCGGACCAACTCGGTCCGCAGTCTCCTGACCATGCTCGGCATCATCATCGGCATCGGCGCGGCGATCGTATCGGTATCGATCTCCCAGGGTGCCGGCCAGCAGTTGCAGGAACAGATCCAGAGCTTCGGCACCCACGTGCTGCAGGTGCGCCCGGGCTCGAGCTTTTTCGGCGGCCGTTCGCGCGGCGCCGGCAGCGCGCGTGCGCTCACCGATCGCGATGCCGCGGCGCTGGCGGAAATGAACGAGGTCGTCGAGGCGGTCTCGGGCCGGGTCCAGGCGCAGGTCACGCTGGTCAATGCCGGGCGCAACTGGCCCAGCTCCATCCTCGGCGTCGGCGTGGACTTCGCCCGCATCGAAAATCGCGAACTGGTCTCGGGCCGCAACTTCAGCCCGGCCGAAATTCGCGGCGCCGACAAGGTCGCAATCATCGGCACCACCGTGGCCAGGGAACTGTTCGAAGGTGCCGATCCGGTCGGCCAGCGCGTGCGCATCGATCGAACACCGGTCACGATCATCGGCGTGCTCGAAGAAAAGGGCACCAGCTCCTGGGGCCAGGACCAGGACGACACGGTCTGGATGCCGCTGTCAACGGTGCGTTCGCGCATCAGCCAAAGCCAGAACAACGTCGCGGATGATGCCGGCCGGGTCTACATCAAGGTCTGGGACCACCTCGACGTGCTCGATGTCCAGCGCGACATCGAAAACCTGCTGCGGGTCCGGCGCAACATCCAGCCCGGCGCCGACGACGACTTCGCGGTCGTCAACTTCGCTGAATTCATCCGCGCACGCAACCAGACCGAAAGCCTGCTGGGCTTCCTGCTCGCGGCCTTCTCGGCCACCTCGCTGATCGTCGGCGGCATCGGCATCATGAACATCATGCTGGTCTCGGTCACCGAGCGCACGCGCGAAATCGGCCTCAGGCGCGCGGTCGGCGCACGCCAGAAAGACGTACTCACCCAGTTCCTGGTCGAGGCCACCGTGCTCGGCCTGCTCGGCGGTATCCTCGGCCTGGGCTTCGGCGTAGGCGCGACCTGGCTGGTCGCCAGCCTGGGCGACTTCCCGGTGCTGATCAGCCCGTGGACGCTCGCCGGCGCCGTATTCGTCGCCATCTTCATCGCCGTGTTCTTCGGCTACTACCCGGCCCGCCGAGCCTCGAGGCTGGATCCAATCGAGGCGCTCAGGTTCGAGTAAGCGGGACCGTTTTTGGACTCGGATCCACCCACAACTTCGATTTCTTAACCACAAGGCAACAATTACTTAATACCGGTCTCAGCGACCTTTAAGCATCGATACGGTTAAATGCCGGCAAGCCTTTCAAGTGATGCCGGAATGTACAACATGATCGATGACTTCAACGGCGCGTCTGCGGACCCGTTACCCATTCCGCTCGCTGCCGGGTTGACCGGCACATTCGTCGCCGAAAGAAATAGCTTGCGCTGGCAGCGCGCTTCCGCGCTTGTCGCGGGCCAGTATGCGCAGCGTTTTGGCGCTTCGCTGAATCCCGATTACCCTTTCTTTCTGGGCATCGACGGTGCCGGCAACTTGCCGTCAGCGGTTATTGGCGCACGCCTGGCCAGGGAATCTCCGATCTTTTGCGAAAGCTACCTCGACCAGGACCTGGCCACACTGCTCGCGTCAAAAACGGGCGAAGCAGTCACGCGCGACACGATCGCGGAGTTGGGAAACCTCGCGATCGGGTCACGTCAACGACAACGGTTGATTCCACTGATGCGCCACGTGCAGCAATGGACGCTCGGGCAGGACTGCAGCTGGATCGTATTCTGTCTTACGCGCCAGTTGCGTACATGGTTCGAGCACCTTGGAATCGAAATGATCTTCCTGGCGCCCGCGCGGGCCGACAGGATTGGCTCGGCTCATGACCAATGGGGCAGCTATTATCAGCACGATCCAATCGTGTTGGCGGCCCGCGTCCATCAGACGCCCGGATTCGAGCGACCGGCACCGTGACGCCGAACCCGAACAGCTCTGCCGGTGTCGTCACCGCTGCGATGCGTCGCCCGGCGCTTGCCGCTGCCATTGATCGCCATTCGGAAATCTTCGACCGGATCGACGCGCATCGGATCGCAATCGCGATGGACAACAGCATTGACTGGCTTGCCGCCGACCTGGCCGCACTGGCCACGAACCGGGTTACGGTGCCGTTGCCGCCGTTCTTCTCGCAGGCGCAGCAGCAGCACGTCATCGAATCATCCGGCGTCGATACCTTGCTGCTCGATGACATCGCTTCGTCCGGCCCGGCAAGCCGCTTTGCCGGGTTCCGGGCTTGCGCCAGCGACGAAGGCGTCACCTGGCTCAAGCGCGGCCTGTCGTGCCCACCCGATCTGCCCCGGCGCAGCTTCAAGATCTCCTACACCTCGGGCTCCACCGGAAGCCCGAAGGGCGCCTGCCTGAGCGCATCCATGCTGGAGACCGTGGCAGCGTCTCTGGTCGAGCGAACACACGACCTCGGAATCCAGCGCCACCTGAGCCTGTTGCCGCTGGCTGTCTTGCTGGAAAACATTGCCGGCACCTGGGCCGCGCTGCTTTCCGACGCCGAACTGCAGATCCCCAATCTGGCGGAAACCGGCCTCAACGGCAGTTCCGGGCTGGATCCATCGCAGCTGGCAACCTGTCTTCAAAAATACCAACCGGAAAGCATCATCGTCCTGCCCCAGATGCTGGAAGCGCTGTGCCATCTGGCCGAGAGTGGCTTGCTCGACCCATCAGGGCTGAAGTTCGTTGCCGTTGGCGGCGCCCACACGCCATTGCCGTTGCTGCATCGCGCGCGGGAATCCGGGCTGCCCGTTTACGAGGGCTATGGATTGACCGAGTGCGGCTCGGTCGTATGCCTCAACATTCCTGGCCACGATCGTCCGGGCAGTGTCGGAAAACCATTGGGCCACATCGGGGTGGACACGTCGAAATCCGGAGAACTAAGACTTTCCGGCCCGCATCATCTTGGCTACGTCGGCGGCCACTCCAGCGAAACGCAAGCGGATGATGCATTTCCCAGCGGGGACCTGGGTCGCGTGGATTCCGATGGCTTTGTGCATGTCGCCGGCCGCATCGACAATCGATACTCCACGGCCTGGGGACGAAACATTTCGCCTGAATGGATCGAGTCGCTACTCAATGGGCAACCCGAAATCGCGCAGTGCTTCGTGCACGGACGGAACCTGGCCTTCAATATCGCCATCATCGTTCCACGCGGATCCGACCCGGCGCATGTCGACCGGGCCGTAGGCCGTTGCAATCGCGAGTTGCCGGACTATGCGCGGATTGCCTGCTGGCAGATCCGCAACGAACACTTTGCGCCGAATGACAGCACCACCACCCCCAATGGCCGACTCAGGCGCCAGGCAATTCTCTCGCGCCACGGCAAGCAAATCGAAGCAATGATTTCAATGAAACAAGGAAATACTGGATGAGCTTTTTTGAAACATTGCAGGAACAGACCGAGCATGAGCGACAAATTCTGCTGGGCCAGCCAGTCATCGCCAGGGCCCTGGCCGGCAACATCGAACTGGAAACCTACCTTGCGTTTCTGCACCAGGCCTACCACCACGTAAAGCATACGGTTCCGCTTCTGATGGCATGCGGTTCGCGCCTGCCGGAGCGGCTGGAATGGCTGCGAGAGGCCCTCGCCGAATATATAGAAGAGGAACTCGGGCATCAACAGTGGATTCTCAATGATATCGAGGCGGCAGGCGGAGATCGGGCAGCGACGATCAACGGCGAACCTTCACTGGCGACCGAATTGATGGTGTCTTATGCCTATCACCGCATCGACCGCGGTGATCCGATCGGCTTTTTCGGCATGGTGCATGTACTTGAAGGCACCAGCATTGCGCTGGCCGATCGTGCGGCCGCCGGCATCAAGGGCCACCTGGGTCTTCCCGAAACGGCTTTCAGCTACCTGATATCGCACGGCTCGCTCGACGTGCAGCACGTCGACTTCTTCAAGGGCCTGGTCGATCGGCTCGAACAGCCTTCGGACATGCAGGCCGTTATCGCGGCCGCGCGTCGCTTCTACCTGCTGTATGCCGCAATCTTCGAAAACCTGTCGTTATCGTCCGGGCGCAGCGCGGCATGATCGAGATGAATAAACGCAGCGTACTTTTGACCGGCGCTACCGGCGGAATCGGCCGTGCACTCGCCGAACGCCTTGCAGGGCAAGTCGATCGATTGATTCTGACGGGCCGCGACCCGGAGGAATTGCGAATCATGGGGGCAAGCCTGGGTGCCGGCGTCCAATCCATTCATTGCGACCTTCAGTCACCCGACTCCATCCGGAGCCTGGCCGAAACAATTACGCGCGAAGATGCCTGCGTGGATACCTTGATCCATTGCGCGGGTGCGGGCAGTTTCGGAGAATTCGAACACACCGATGACGATACGATCGAGCGAGTGATCGACCTCAATCTGATCGCGCCAATCAAGCTTACGCGGGCACTGCTGCCGGCGATGCTGGCCCGGCAACAACCGCGGCTTGTGTTCGTTGGGTCGGCGCTGGGCAGACTGGGATACCCGGGCCAGGCCGTGTATTGCGCCAGCAAGGCCGGCCTTCACCGATTTGCCGAAGCGCTTCGTCGCGAGTACTTCGACTGCGAACTTGGCGTTCTCCATATCGCACCGCGCGCGACTGCCACCGCATTCAACAGCCTGGCGCAGCAGGCCGTCAATCGCGAACTCAAAGTGGCCGAGGATCCACCCGGCCTGGTCGCCGAAAAAATCATCAATGCCATTCAGCGCGATCGAAACGATACCGTCATCGGCTTCCCTGAAAAGCTTATCGCCCGACTGAACCAGCTTGTACCTGGATTTTTCGACCTCGCGCTGCGCTCGCACACCCGGGCAATGCGCCGCCATGTTTCACAACTCTCATCCACTGGACAAAGGCAATGAAAAGACTCATTCTCCTGACAGCCGCAGCATTAGCAATTTCGGCAACTTGCGCGCAGGCCGAACCCAAGGTTCTGACGCTCCACGACATTCAACACGAATGGGCCGAGATCAATTACTCGACGACCGATCAAGACAGGGTCGAGGCATTCGAGGCGCTTGCCGAGAAAACGCTTCAGGCACTGGACATGCAACCTCGCAATCCGGCATTGATGACCTGGGCAGGCATCGTCCATTCCACCTGGGCGGGCACCAAGGGCGGCCTCGGCGCGCTGGGGCTCGCCAAAAAGGCCAGGCTATTTTTCGAGCAGGCCATTGAAATCGATGGCAGCGTGCTCAACGGCAGTGCCCACACCTCGCTCGGTGTGCTCTACCACGAAGTGCCCGGCTGGCCGATAGGCTTCGGCAATGAAAAAAAAGCACGGGCGCAACTGGAACAAGGGCTCGGATTCAGCCCGGATGGCATCGATGCCAACTATTTCATGGGGGTATGGCTGATGGACCAAAAACGCTACGCCGAGGCCTCCGTCTTGCTGGAACGCGCACTTGCAGCCGGAGATCGCAGCGACCGACCGCTGGCCGATCGAGGACGTCGCCAGGAAATACGCCAGGCGCTGAAAAAGCTGCGTGAATATCAGGAATGACGCGCGAAATCAAGATTAGCTGGCAGCCTGTCGAACTTGACCGATCCAAAGCGATGGAAAGCCGGTTGGGGTCGGATTTTCCGATCTTTTTAGACGAATAGCAGGCTATTTAACGAAACCTGACTAGCGTCGTGTCTCAGTGATCCAGAGCGTTCATGCCCGTTCAGGAATTCGGGTGAATTCCAGAGGCAGGATCCGGCGGGCATCGATTGCTGAAGGCCTCGCCACGCGTCGAACTGACGCGATCGATGGCCGCCGAATCCGGTGTCGAAGGCACAAACCGGAGAGTTCCTGAGACACGACGCTAATCAGGTAACGAAAAGGAGCGGAGAATCCGGCCCAATCCGGCTTTTCCGCGGCGTTACATCAAAAACAGATCAGCGTCAAGTCCGACAGGCTGCTAGTCTGGATCGATCCCGGGAAACCCCTGCACGAGCGAACAAGGCTTGAGAATTCTGTTGGCAGAAGATGATGAACTACTTGGCGAAGGCGTTGCTGCGGCATTGTCTCGCCGGGGATTCAGGGTTGACTGGTGTCGTGACGGCATCCTGGCACGAAATGCCCTGGAAACCGGCTCTTTCAGTCTGGTTATCCTGGACCTGGGGCTGCCCCGCTTCGACGGGATCCGGGTCCTCGAGTGGCTTCGCATGCGCGGCCATACCGTACCGGTCATCGTTCTGACCGCACGGGACTCGATCGAGGACAGGGTGGCCGGGCTCGATGCAGGTGCCGACGACTACCTGGTAAAACCTTTTTCACTCGACGAACTGCTGGCAAGAATCAGGGCGCTCCTGCGGCGCGGGCAAGGCCGGGCGGTAAACGAGCTCTCGATTTCCGGGTTGAAATTTCTGCCGCAGCAATTTCAGGCATTCCTGGGTAAACGCGATCTCGGACTTTCCGTCCGAGAATTCCAGGTGCTGATGAAACTGGCGACAAAGTATCCGGAAACGGCGGAAAAAAAATCGCTTGAACGGCTCATGTACGGCTGGGATAGCAGCGGCAGTGCGAACGCCATCGAGGTCCATATTCACAATCTGCGCCGCAAGCTTTCTTCAGACTGGATCGAAACGCGGCGCGGGGTCGGATACCGGCTCCGGCCGCCCGACGAATGAACGACAGGCAGCCGCGCCCAACCTCCCTGCGCCGAAGCTTGCTGGCCAGCATTGCAACTACTGCAGTCATTGCGGCAGGTCTGACGGTTCTGGCATCACGCCACTTCCTGCAGGTGGAGGCCGACGAGTTGCTGGACGCTCAGCTGGCACGCGCCGCGCGCGTTTTCGACGCCGCACTGGCAACCCTGCCGTCGGACCGGAAAATCGTGCTGGACCTGCCGGATTTCGGCACTTCAAGTCCCGCGCTTGACCTGTCTCGCGGCCATCCTTACGAGTTGCACGTCGTCCTGCAGGTCGTCGACCCCGACAATCGGGTCATGATTCGATCGAAAAACGCGCCTCTGGACGCTATCGCCAACGCGAGGCCGGGCTTTTCCAGCACCGACTCGGGCTGGCGCATCTTCGTTCTCGAAAGTCGGCACCGCGACGCGCGCATCATCGTCGGCGAGGATGATCGGGCCCGGCGTGAATTGAGCCTTGAATTCTCGGCCACCGCGGTATTCACCACGCTGGCCGGATTCGGCCTGCTTTTCCTGGTAATGCTGATCCAGATCGAACGCGGTCTCAAGCCGGTCAGGAAACTGGCCGGAAACCTCGCCGGGAGAGGGCTCAAGGACCTGGAACCGGTGTCCATCAGGCGCCTCCCAGGCGAAATGCAGCCGCTGGTTGGCGCACTGAACCAGTACCTGGGCCGTCTTCGCAAGGCATTTCGCAGCGAGCAGGAATTTACAACCCGGGCGGCGCATGAAATGCGAACGCCGCTGGCCGCACTCCGCATCCACGCCGAGAACGCGCTGGCGGCCGACAACGAAAAAGACCTGGTCGAATCCCTGCACAGCTTGCTGCGCGGCATCGAGCGTACCTCTCGACTGACCAACCAGTTGCTGCTGCTGACGCGGCTGGATCTGGATCAGCTACGGCAGCGATTCGGTACAGTTGACATTCAGAACCTGTGCGAGAAACTGCTCGATGGCCACCGGGCACTCGCCGAAAACCACCACCTGTCGCTCGAGATCGATACGGAGCCGGGCTTAACGCTGCGCGGCGATCCCGACTTGCTGCTGGTTGCGCTTGATACGCTGGTGGACAACGCAGTAAAGCACTCGCCACCGGGTGCAAGGATCAAAATAAACGGCCACCGTTTCGCCCAGGGAACGGCAATCGAGGTCGTCGACCAGGGCCCCGGGATGACCCAGGCACTGATTCAACAGGTCGAAACAGGCCAATTCGGCAGAACACGGCAAACTGGAACGGGAATCGGTCTGGAAATCGCATCCTGGATCGCCGAAGCACACGGCGGAGCGCTGCACATCATGAATCGGGTCGACACGCCCGGGCTCGTGGCATCACTATGCATTCCCGACAAACCCGACAGCGCTCCCGGACGCTGGGAGTCAAGCTGAACGTGACCTGGCCGGTGGCCGCGTCGGTAGACCCCAACGTCGCATCGTCGGCGAATCAGTTCGCGCGCCGCCCACACGATCACACCGGTCCCGACCAGCGGGAGCACGATTGGCGTGTGCCATTGGCCGATCTTGACCCCTTTCCAAATCCCCGGACGTTGTTCGTTAATGACAGGCATCCCCATCGAACAACGGAGAACAACAATGAAGCACCGAAAAGCATCGATCATTCCCTTCGTGTCCGCGCTCGGACTGACCCTGCTGCTGGGCGCGTGCACCCAGCCCGACAGTCAGCAAGCAGTAGACACTGCAGAAGAAAAACGACACGGCCAGGCCACCCACCCCATTACCGAATTACGGGAAAAGTCGATTTCGGCCGAGCCTAACGCGCCGCAGGCCGACGCGGTGATCGCGCATCGACGGGTCGATCGTCAGTCCGTGGTATCGGCGCCGCGCCGCATCGGATCCTTCACATCAATGGTCGATATCCGTCCGCCCGACCGGCCGGTCGAGCGCGAAAACTACGCCCATTTCGACGACAACCCGGTCAGGCGCGTGGCCGAGCAACCGGTTTCCACGTTCAGCATCGACGTCGACACCGGCAGCTACGCCAACATCCGCCGCATGCTGCGCGAAGGCCGGCTGCCGCCGCAGGATTCGGTACGGGTCGAGGAATTGATCAATTATTTTTCCTATGACTATCCGCTGCCCGCTTCTCTCGACCAGCCGCATGCCCTGGCTGGGCGGGCTGGTTGCCGCGTCGGTCGCGGTCATCCCCATCGCCACGCTACTGCAGCAATCCCCACCGGACCAACCCTTGCAGGATTCGATCGACCCGGGCCAACCGCGCGAGGTCGAAGCCTTGATGGCGCCCACGATGGGTGCCAGAGCCGAACGGGAAAGCCGGACCGATACCGACCGGCCGCAACCGCAGTCACAATCGCAAAGCATTCTGTCGGTGGCACCACCGCAACTACTGACGCCACCCCCGCCGGGGTCGATGCTAAGCGAACCGGCAGAGCAAAAATCCACGCCCAAAAATCGCCGTGCCGGCGATATCGTAGCCGAACAGGCCCGCAAATGGCTGAAACGCCTGCGCGAGGAATACCCGGACCTGGCCGTCCCGGACGATATCGAGCAAGCGCTCTGAGCCGGCCAAAATGCCGGGCCTTTCAATCCGCATGATTCCGCACCAGTCGTCGCGAGCCGTCGCCAGGCTCTGTCGATAGGCACTTGGCGACACAGCGAAAAGTCCCACGCGGCTTTGGTTCCAGCGGGTCGCAGCAGTATGGCCGGCGCACGAGGTGGGTTCACATCATTTTATGGTCTAAGGTATTGAATCCGGGCGCAACCGATCACAGGTTATCAAGGTAGGTCGAATCCAAACAAAAGGAGATCGTCATGCTGACAGGAAGGCTATTCAAGGTAGCGCTGTTGATCGCCGCAGGACTCGCTCTGGGCGGTTGCGCAACGAGTCCGGACGTGCGCACCGATTACAACCCGGAAACCGACTTCACCGAGTATGAAACCTTTTCATGGGTTTCGGAACTGGGCACCGATCGGGCCGGCTATTCGACGCTGACGACAAAGCATTTCAAGGATGCCGTCCGTCGTGAGATGGAAGCACTGGGCTATACCTACACCGAGCGTAATCCCGACCTGCTGGTGAACTTTTTTGCCAGCATACATGAACGCACCGAAACATACACCCGACCGCATCCAACATTTGGCGCCGGCTACTACGGCTACCGTTACGGACTATATACCGCGTGGCCTTACTACGGCTATGGGTTCGGCCCGAACTACCGGGTCGACACGGTGCATTATAAGGTCGGTACCGCCAACATCGATCTGATCGACGCCGAGCGGCGCGAACTGGTCTGGGAAGGCATCGCCGAAGGCCGTCTGACCCCCAAGGAACTGGAACAGCCGGGCCAGGCCATTGCCGACACGGTTCACGACATTTTCGAGGAGTTTCCGACCCGCCAGGATGACGGATCGAACGGCTGAGCGCCGGGGCCAATCAAATCCGCCAAGGCGAGCCGCGGTCGAACATTTCGCCCGCGGCTCGCTTGCCGTATTCAAGACCTGCCGTTACTTAAAATGCGACTTGAAGTAATTGAACGAATTACCCAGCGCCTTCCAGGCATGTTCGGCCTCGTCCTTCACGGCCTGCCAACGCTCCTCGCCGGCAGCCTGCACTTCCTTGATCCGCTTTTCGGCATCGCGACGCTTCTCGCGCAGGTCGTTCAGGCGATTTTCATACTCCTTGCGCGCCTGGCCCTCGAATTCGTCGCCCTTTTTCTTCAACTCCTCGATCCGTTCGTCCAGGTCATCCAGACGTTCTTTCATTTTGTCGATGAACTCATTGCGGCTGGTTTTGGTTTTGCTGCTGGGATCGTTCATGTCAACTCCTTGAAGGTTCACTCTTGCCAGAAATCCCCGAGCCGGAACATGTGGCCGCAACCGTGCTCGAGCTTGCTGCTTGTCCATGAAAATAGATTCTTCCAGTACCGGCTCATTTCAAGCCCGGTGATTTGCAACCGAACCATATTCCTGAAAAATCATCGAAGCATTAGATCCATATAATATAATAACATTCCTGGCTGACCATGCCTTTCAATTCGACTGCGACAGCCGGCAATCCAGTCCGTCGTCGACGGATTTATTGGACCCATTTCCGGTCCAGCCCGGCAACAGTCCGATCTCCGTTTTCATTCGTCACAGAAAATGAGCTACCCTGACGGATTGTGATCGTAAACAACGCCGCGCCAACGGCCCGATCGCTAGCAGCCTGTCGGACTTGACCGATCTTCGCTGAAGGAAAGCCGGTTGGAGTCAGATTTTTCGATCTTTTGAGGCGAATAGTGAGCCTGGTTAACGATAAAGAGCGGGAAATCTGGACCAATACGGCTTTTCCGCGGCAATACATAAACAGTCGATCAGCGTTAACTCCGACAGGCGGCTAGCACCCGGGCAAACCGAGGATTCATGGCAAAAACATCGCTTCCCCTGCATCCTTCCGACCTGCACGGCTTAAGCCGCCTGGGTATCGACGGCGTGCGCGGCGTCACCGACATCGTCGAACACCTGCATCACGCCATACTGCGCCTTCCGGTCGTCAGCAATGTCGCACCCGACCCACGCACCGGCGGCATCCCGGGCGTTGTCTACCGGTCGATCCACGGCGTGACCGGGCTGGTCGGTGGTGGCCTGGAACTGGCGTTTTCGCGCCTCGCGCCGCGCCTGGCAGCCGGCCGTTCGACGCCCAGCCGCGAACACCTGCTGGCCGTCATCAACGGCGTGCTCGGCGACCATCTTGCCGCCACCAACAACCCGTTGGCCATTGAAATGAACTGGCGCCAGCTCGGCCGTCCGGTTGCCGCGGATACGCAAAGCCTGACCGCGGCCTTCCCGCAGCCCCGCTCGCGTCTGCTGGTTACCGCCCACGGCCTGTGCATGCACGACGGGTACTGGCACGCCAACGGCCAAGCGGACGCTATGACCGACGTCGGCCTGCCCGGCCAGCTTGCGCGCGAGGCCGGCTTTTCGAGCATCGACCTGCACTACAACACCGGCCGCCACATTTCCGACAACGGCCGCGATTTCGCCCGGCGCCTCGAAGACCTGGTCGCCGGCTGGCCGGTCGCGATCGACGAGCTGGTCATCCTGGGCCACAGCATGGGCGGCCTGATCGCGCGAAGCGCCGTGCATTACGGCGTCGAGGCCGGACATCGCTGGCCTGGGCACCTGAAAAGCCTGGTATTTCTCGGCACGCCGCACCACGGTTCACCACTGGAACGGGCCGGCAACGGCATCGATCGCATCCTCGGCTTCAGCCGCTACAGCGCGCCTTTTTCAAGAATCGGCAAACTGCGCAGCGCCGGCATCACCGACCTGCGTCACGGCAATATCCTGGAGGCCGACTGGGCCGAGCACGACCGCTTCGAGCACGCCCACGACACGCGCCACCCCCCGCATCTGCCGGTGCGTATCCAGCGCTTTGCCGTGGCCGCCTCGGCCTCGAGTCTCGAACCCTCCGCCAATTCCGGCGCCAGGACTCAAGCCGCTGCGGCCGAAACCCTGAAGGGCGACGGCCTGGTGCCGGTCACCAGTGCACTGGGCTTGCACCCGGACCCGAACTTCGACCTCGCGATCCCCGAGCAAAACCGCCACATCGCCCACGACATCAGCCATATCGGCCTGTTGCGCTGCCCAAAGGTCGCGGCCCGGGTCGGCGCCTGGCTGGCGACGCCCAAAGGCTGATCTAGCCGATTTTCCGGCCGCGCCACCGCGCAGCACCTCAACCGGTTTCCGGCAGCGGCTACACTCGATCGCATGAACACTGGCAAGCGCGACCTGTATCTCGATGCGCTGCGCGCCAGCGCGCTGCTGGTCGTCGTATTCGGCCACTGGCTGGCCACCCTGCCGCGCATGCACGATGGCCTGATGGTCGGCACCGAGCACCTGCTCGACGTCTGGAACCTGGCCGGGCTACTGACCTGGTTCGTTCAGGTCGTGCCGCTGTTCGTGTTCGTGTCGGCCGCGGTCAGCACCGAAGGCGCCAGCCGCCGACTGCACCAGGGCGACCGGCAACTCCATTGGTGGGCCGGCCGCGCACTCGGCCTGGCCCGGCCAACCGCCACCTACATCGCGGCAATTGCAGCGCTGGCGCTTTTTTCACTGTACGCCGGCGGACGCTTTGTCGGGCCACTCAACCAGTCGCTGACCGTGCATCTATGGTTTTTGATCATGCTGCTGACGGTCCAGGCGCTGCTGCCGGCAAGCGTTGAGGCCGACCGCCGGTTTGGCCTGGCCGCCGTGTTCGGCCTGATCATCATCGCGCTGGTCGTCGACCTGGTGCGCGCCGGCCTGCCCGGGCCGGCCGGGCTGCTCGAAATGGGCGAGCGCGTCATGGCCAACGCAAGCAGCCCCGGGGCCGCGGTTGGATGGATCAACGCCTTTGCCGTCTGGCTGCTGCCGCAGCAGTTGGGCATCGCCTGGAAGCGCGGGCGATTCCGCGGCGCCGGCATGGGCGCGCTGCTGATGCTGATCGGCCTGGCCTGGCTGGGCGCCACCGTCGCCAGCGGCTACCCCACCGCCATGGTCGGCTTCGACCTGGACGGCAAGAGCAACATGCTGCCACCGACGCTGGCCTTGATCGGCGTCATGTGGGTCCAGGTCGGCGCGGTCCTGCTGTTCGAAAAGCCGGCACGCTGGCTGCTCGACCGCGAGCACATCAGCGGCGCGGTCGGACTGCTCGGCGCACTGGGCATGCCCCTGTATTTATGGCACAAGCTGGCCGAACTGCCGGCGGCCTGGCTGGGCGAGCGCCTGGACCTGCCGATCGACGCCGGCGTTCCGGGCAGCGCGGGCTTTTGGCAAGGCCGGCTGTGGTGGATCGCGCTGTGCATCGTCATGGTCATCCCGGTGATTGCCGCCGTCGTTGGCTTCGAAATGAGCCGCAGGCGCGACGTGCCGGCGGCCACATCGACAGCCGCAATCCTGACCGGGGGCGCGGCGCTGTTCGCCGGCCTCACGGTCAGCATGCTGTTGGGCGCCATGCCCGGCGCACTGATCGGCATCGTACTGATCCTGGCCGCCTCCCGGCTGCTGCGTGACAAGCTCCGCCAAGGTTAAGCCCAACTGGTTCACAACCGTCTCTTCTACTGCGACACCGCCGGACCCTGTTTCCTGGCAGATCGAGACCATCCAGGCCAATGCAGCCCGGCCGCACAAGCGCTGCCCCGGTCCGGCGTGCAGGCCGCCGGAGCTGCATCGGCGCTGCCGGTACAATCCGTTGCACTGCACCCACTCTCACCGAAACGGGAATTTTTTACATGCATCGATTGATCGCAGGCTGCCTGGCAGCCACGCTGGCATTCACCGCCACGAACCTGTCAGCGCATTGCCCGGCCGAAGGCCCGGCATTGCAAATCCTCGGCTCCGGCGGCCCCATCGCCGACGACGGCCGCGCCTCATCGGGCTATTTGATCTGGGACCAGGGCCGGCCGCGGGTGCTGGTCGACGCCGGCGGCGGCGTATTTCTGCGCTTTGGCCAGGCCGGCGCCTCGCTGGAAGCGCTGGACCTGATCGCCATCACCCACCAGCACACCGATCACGCCGCCGACTTGCCGGCGCTACTCAAGGGCGCGTATTTTTCCAGCCGAAGCCGGCCGCTGGCCGTTTCCGGACCGGATGGAAACGACCGCTTCCCCGGCATTATCCCGTTCATCGAGAGCATGTTCGACGAGGACAAGGGCGCGTTCAAGTATCTTTCCGGGCTACTCGACGGCAGCGACGGCTTGTTCCAGCTGCGCCCGCAAAGCATCGATGCAAACACGCCGCCAACCCAGCCGGCCACCGCCGTGATCGAACTGGAAGATCTGAAAATCGAAGCGATCGGCGTCCACCACGGGCCGGTGCCGACGCTGGCCTACCGAATCGAGATCGGCGGCAAGCGCATCGTGATCAGCGGTGACCAGAACCTGAGCCGCGAAGGCTTCAGCGCATTCACACACGGCGCCGACCTGCTGATCATGCCGATGGCAATCCCGGAAAACGCCGGTCGATCGGCAGCCATGCTGCACGCCCGGCCATCGGCAATCGGCCGCCTCGCGGCCGACGCCGAAGTCAAACACCTGGTCCTGAGCCACTTCATGGCCCGCAGCCTGCGCGACCTGGACACGCAGGTCGACAAGCTGCGCGAGCACTACAACGGCCAGCTGACGCTGGCCGAAGACCTGATGTGCATCGATCTGACGGCACCGCAGTAGTAAGGGTGGTCAATAAGGCGGGTTTATAGCCAAAAATCACAAGGGGCACGCCGTTGCCAGCGGCCCCATCGCAAAAGCCGTGTCAGCGCAAGCGTGCGGCGATGCCTTTCAGCGTTTCGGCCAGGTTCGTCATGCGCTTGCGCGCGGCATCATTGAATTCGACCTGGCCGACATCGACAGCCAGCGCTGCGGCCATTGATACGAGTTCGTCAGCCACGCCGGCATCGCTTTGACCGGCCTGCAGCCGGGCATCGGCGTGCGCCAGCGCCGCGGTCAGTTCGACCACGCGCGCCGGCGGCAGCGTGTCGTCGCGCTGCAGCTGGTCGATGTAGGCGCGTGCGACGACCGGCTCGGCCGGCCAGCCCATCGGGAACTGCTGCTGCGGGTTGAAAACCTCGCCACCAATAGCAGTGGAGGCCGCCGCGATCTCGCTTTCGCTGATGAATTCGCTGGGCAGTAATGCCAGCACATCCACGCCGCGTGCAATCTCGGTGCCGTAGATTCGCCCGTTGTACCAATAGATCGACCAGTAGCCGCCCATCACCAGGTCTTCGGAAAACACCGGTCCGCGATCGAAGTAGGCAATCTCGAAGGGGTTGGCCGAGTCGCTGAAGTCGACCACCGAAACACCGCCCTGGTACCAGGCCTGGACAAAGATGTCGCGGCCCGGCACCGGCACGATCGAGCCGTTGTGGGCAACGCAGTTTTCTTCCTCGCTCTGCGGCGCCGGCAGCTTGTAATAGCCGCCGAACTCGAGCCGGCCGTCGACGATATCGAAAATCGCGTCGGCGCCCCAGGTCAGCGGATCCGAAGCCCGGCAGCGCGGCCGCGAACCGCCGCCCCACTCGTCGGTGAAGATCACCTTGGTGCCGTCGTTGTTGAACGTGGCCGAATGCCAATAGGCAAACGACGGGTCGACGACTTCATCGATCCGGACCGGATTGAGTGGGTCGGAAATATCAAACAGGATGCCGTTGCCCGAACAGGCGCCGGCAGCAAGATTGAGGGTGGGGAACACGGTGATGTCGTGGCAGTGGTTGGTGGCGTTGGTTTCCTGGGTCTCGTCGCCATGGTCGCCGCCCTTCCACAGCCCGGCAATCGTTCCCGACTCGGGGTCGGCAAACACCGCCGGGCTGTCGATGATGCGCGCGTTTTGCGGGCTGGCGACAGGAATCTCGATCACATCGATGCGAAACAGCGCCGTGCGCTCATCGCCGTAGCGCGACTCGTCGATACAGCCGGCCAGTTCCTCTTCGTCGCGCACATCGCGCAGGCCGGAGTTGTAGACGATGATGCGCTCGTTGTCGCTCGATACCACCGAATGGGTATGCGAACCGCGGCAGGTCTGCACCGCGCCCACCTGTACCGGCATGCTCAGGTTACTGATGTCGAACACGCGCAGGCCCAGGAAACGCTCGTCGCTGACCTCGCCGACCGTGCCCTGCAGGCCGCAATCCAGGCGTGCGCGAGTCTGTTCCACCGACATGATCAGCAAATCGCCGACGATCGACACATCGCCCTGGCCACCGGGGCAGACCACCGCGCTCATCAGCTCGGGCAAGCCGTCGTTGCCGATGTCGTAGATATTGAAGCCGTGGTAATTGCCGGCCACCATCACATCGCCGTCAAAGGCCATGTCGGTGTTGGCAAAGCTCAGCGGCGGGCTGCGCAGATCGTCGTCGTCTTCGTCGCGCTCGTCTTCGGCCGCTTCGCCGTCGGCATCCGCGTCTTGCCCATCAGCCTCGGCGTTTGGCTCATCGGCCTCGGCGTCGTCATCGGCCGCCGCATCCCGGTCAGCCTGTGCCAGCAGTTCCTTCAGCGGCAGCCCGGCCGGGTTTTCGGCATCGAAAAAGCCGTCCGGCTTGGGCAGCGAGACCAGCAGTTCCAGGTTCATCGACGCCTGGCCGGCATCATGCAGCCCGGCGGCCAGGCCCACGCGTGGATCGGCCGAGTAGCTTGCCAGCATCACGTTCATGCGCTCGATCTCGGCGGTCTGGTCGCTGCTGATGTCGGTGGTGAACTCGAACAGCACCGGCTCGTAGGCAGCACCGGACTCGTCGAGCAGATCCTCGACCATGGTCAGTGCGCCCTCGTGGTGTTCGATCATCAGGCTCAGAAACAGCGGGTCGAAATCCGCGCCGCTGGCCTGTTCGAGCTCGGCCATCTGCTCCGGTGAGGCCATGCCGGCCATCGCGTGGCTGATGTGCATGGCTTCATGCGCGCTCGGATCGGGCACCGTCTCGCCGCGCTCGGCCAGCCAGTCCTTCATGAACTCGATCTCATCGGCCTGCGAGGTCTCGATCCGCTCGGCCACCTCGATCAGTTCGTTGCGGCCGGTACGCTCGGCCACCAGCCGGGACATCACAAGGGCCTGGTGATGATGCGGAATCATGTCCTGCATGAACCGAACATCGGCGCTGCTATAGCGCGTGCCGGCCAGCCGCGTCGCTTCATCGGCATCCAGCACCCGGCTGGCCTGTCCGGGCGCGCCCGGGTTGATGATGGAGACCTGGGCCAGGGCGCCTGCGGCAGCAAAGGTCATGGCCAGCGCGGGCAACACGGCGCGGCAAAAGCGACTTTCGGGTTTACGGTATACGGTCATCGATATCGGTTCCTGTCTTGGGTCGATGCGACACCGGCATCAAACCCGGTGTCTTAAAAAAATCCAGCCCCGAACACGCGATCGGTGCGCTCGGGCTGCAACAAATTAGCAGATTCGGACTGCCGGGTCTGTGATGTGGTTCTCTGCCGAAGCCACCCATCCCTAAGCCGCGCTCGACGCCAGTTGCGCCAGGCGCTCATACAACAGCGCCAGGCGCGCCTGACTGCCGACGTCGCCGGGCAGCACCCCGGCCCATGCTTCATTAAAAGCCGGGTTGGCGATCAAGCCGCCCGGTTCGCTCGCCAGGGCCGTGCGCACCTCGTCCGGTGCGGCGCGCAACTCTTCGACCAGTTGTTCGCGTCCGTCGATGACGGTGATCACGTCCTCCAGGTCGTGGCTGGCAAGAAAGTCACCGCCGCCGCGATCATGAAAGGCATCGAGCCTGGTGGCCACGAACAGCGGCGCCGAGATCAGCCGGATCGTCTGGCCGTCGGGCAGTTGCACCGGCTCGGCAGTCCTGGCCGCCAGTGGATACCAGCGGTTGGCAAAACCGAGCACGCGCGCCTCGGTCGGCATCAGGTCGATCAGCAGGTCGTCTCGACGCCAGCGACAAATCGGCGCCTCGGGCGATTGGTCGTTGACAAAGCCCCGGCCGCGCAGCCGCCGACCAGTACCACCGACTCGGGCAGTTCGCCCAGCGCCGCGGCCGCAGCCTGCACGGGTTCCAGGTTCGGGTCGTCGACTACGCCAACCGGCCTCACGCGAAGCGCTCGGCCAGCAGCTTGACCGCCAGGTTGCGTTCGCGCGCCCGGCCGATACGCAGCGCATCGAACAAGGCCAGCAACTGGTGCAGCTCCGGGTCTTCCAGTGCCGCATCGGGCAGCTTTTCATACAGCGGCAGTAAGGCCTGGCCGCGCAGTTCGCCGTGCGGGTGCGTCCACACCGGCGGCAGGTCGTGCGCGCTCGCGATGTGTTCGTTCAGCGGTGCGGCGGCAGACGCCGTGGCCACGCCGATCGTCGGCCCGCCGCCGACCGCCGGAAACGCGTAGCGCGCCCCGTGGATAAGGAACTCGGCCAGCGCCGCTTTCACCAGCTGTCGGCCCTGGGGCGCATCGATCACCAGCCGCGCCGCCCCCAGGCGCATGCTGCGCGCCAGTTCGGCGTAAGACATCGGCTTGCCGGCCAGCACCAGCAGCTTCAACGCCATCGCCAGGTCCTGCGGCTTCAGCGTCCACTGGCGGTGGCTGGCGCGCTTCATAGCGACCGATTGAGAGAACATGTTCATAATGCGATATGCATATGCCCGAAAGCAGCGCGCCGGGCGATCGGGAGCGGCGCTATCATGACCCAATCGAAAACCCGTTGGCACCCGCCATGCACCCAATTTCCGCGCGCAACTGCCGGCAAGACAGCCGCATCGTCATGCGTTCGCCATGACCGGCGCCACTGCACTCGATGCGCTTGCCGGCATCGCAATCAACATCGTCGCGGCCGCAAACGCTGCGCGCTGCGCGTTCGGCGTTGACAATCAATGAACGAACGAACGCAGCCCGACCCCGAAAAAACCGAACCGATCGCCGCCGACGGCTATCCGATCGCCTCGACCCGCTACGCCACCGATGGCGCGCCGCGCGGAAGGGTCGTCATCGCCGGCGCCACCGGCGTGGGCCAGGGCTTCTACCGGCACTTCGCCGCCTTCGCCCAGGCTTACGGCCTGGAGGCAATCACGCTGGACTACCGCGGCGTAGGCAAGTCGGCGCCCGAGACCCTCAAGGGCTTCGACATGAATTTCCTCGACTGGGCGCGACTGGACCTGGCCGCGATTGTCAATGCCGTACCCGAAGACGAGCTGCCGCTGTACCTGGTCGGCCATTCCTACGGCGGCCACGCGCTGGGCCTGCTGCCCAACCACAGGCGCGTGACCGCCAGCGCCTTGTGCGCTACAGGCTCGGGCTGGCACGGCTGGATGCCGTGGCCCGACCGGCTGCGCCTGGTGTTTTTCTGGAACGTGATCGGCCCGGTTCTGACGCGCCTGAAGGGCTATCTTCCGTTCAAAATGCTGCGCATGGGCGAAGACCTGCCGCTGCCGGTCTACCGCCAGTGGCGGCGCTGGTGCCACAACCCGGACTACTTCTTCGACGACCCCGAACTGGCCGATGAACTGACCGGCTTTGCCCGGGTGCGCTGCCCCATCGTTGCCATCAACGCCACCGACGACGGCTGGGCCCCGCCGCGCTCGCGCGACGTGTTCATGCGCCATTACGAAAACGCCCCGGTGCAGGCCGTGGACCTCGAGCCAGCCGACATCGACCTCGAGTCGATCGGCCACATCGACTACTTCCGACCCAGGGCCCGGCCGCTATGGCAGCCGATGCTCGACTGGCTGGAACAGCCCGACGCGCCGTTCCGGATCGGACAAGGCCCGCCCCTGCAGAAATAGGAGCCACACCGCCCTCGCAGGAGGCGTCTGCGGGGCTGGGCTTTATCCAGACCGGCCCGGTACGGGGTCCGTAGCTCAGCTGGGAGAGCGTCGCGTTCGCAATGCGAAGATCGGAAGTTCGATCCTTCTCGGCTGCACCAGAATTCTCGCCGAATTTTTCCATGCCGTCGATCACGCGCTGGACGGACGGCCAGTCCCGGCGCTGCGACATGGGCATGAAACCGTAGGCGGCGCCGGGCCCGCTCAACCTTGCTGCTGGAGCGCGTCGCGAATCTCGCGCAGCACCACCAGCTCCTCGCTGGGCGGCAGCGGCGCGGCCGGGCTTGCCGGCTTCTTGCGCTGCATCGAGTTGAACACCCGAACGGCGACGAAGATGGCCAGCGCCACGATCAGGAAATCGACCAGCGTCTGGATGAACGCGCCGTAGCCGATGGTGACCGCCGCGGCATCGTCGCTGGCCTGCTTGAGCACGATCGCCAGCTTGGAGAAATCCACCCCGCCGATGGCCAGCCCCAGCGGCGGCATGATCAGGTCGTTGACCAGCGACTGGACGACCCGGCCGAACGCAGCCCCGATGATGATCCCGACGGCCATATCGACCATGTTGCCCTTGATCGCAAACGCACGAAACTCCTGTAGCATCTTCATCCTGAAAACCTCCCTGACGATGTTGAACACGGCCTGTCGGCCCGATTGACCCGAGTATAAGCTTCTGATCGGCGAAGGCTCGTCGCAAAATCTCACGCATCCGTCTGCACGTTGCATGGGACAAATTCACCGGAAGTCGCGCCTGCGATATCCGCGACCTCCAACACGCAAGTACCGCAAAACCTGACCCGCACCGTATCGATCACCGGCCGTGTCCATCGACGTCGCATTTCCGGACATTCTTCTCGAAAGCCCCGTTCTATCGCCACTCTTCGCGGCATTCGACCAGGAAATCGACGAACGCGCGCACCTTGCCCGGCAGCTCACGCCGGAATGGATAAACCACCACCAGCATCAATGGCGGGGCGAGGTGGTTCGGCCACAGCTGCTCGAGCTCGCCGCGCGCAATCGCATCGCGCAGGAACAGGCCGGGCATGCGCACGATGCCGCAGCCGTCGATGGCCGCTTGGCGCAACGTGTGGTCGTCGTTGCTGTGCAGGCCGCCGTCGACGGCAACGGCGGTCGGTCGACCGTCGCTGTCGAACACCAGCCACTCGTGCGGCCTGGCGCTGATCGCCGCCATCCTGCCGGTGCTGCTCGGCGCGCTTTATGTACACCTGGGCAACGGCTGGGTATTCAGTAACGCCGGCGGCGGCTGGGAATACCCGCTCTACCTGGTCGCGCTGGCTGTCGCCCAGTTCCTGCTCGGCGCCGGCGCCTGGTCGCTGGACCGCAAGCTTGGCCTGGAACAGGCACCGGCCTGATCGCCCTTTCTCGTCATCCCGGCCGGAGCGAAGCGCAGAGCCGGAATCTCGAGACCCGCCCCGATCGCCGACGAATTAACGAGACCCCGGATCTCGCTCGCGCAATTCCGGCATGACGGCGTCTGGATCGGTATCGGGCCGCAAGACCCCGCAAGATCGCTGGAGCCGGCCCGGGACTACGATCCGGGGCGATTTCGGGATGGCGGCATTTGGACCGAAGCCCGATCACGCAAACCCGCGGCGAAAATTGTGAAATAGCCCACAACGAAATATACTCGGGCCATATCCAGACTGTATTTTGAATTCCAGCGCCGTGCAGACAGGTTCGGATGATTCGCTGGTCCGATCACCGGCGACGAATTCAGTTGACGTCTCGCGACGCCAGGAGAACGCATGGCCACCGATCGCTCACGCTTGAGCCAAACGCTGGGGGAATTGCGACGCAGACACGTATTCCGCGTCGTAGGCGTCTATGCGATTGCGGCCTGGGGCATCCTGCAGGTGGCCGACATCATTCTGCCGGCGCTGCTGATTCCGCCCTGGGTGATGTCGCTGCTGGTGGTGCTGGCAATCGCGGGCTTTCCGTTGAGCGCGCTACTCGCCTGGGTCTACGACATCACGGCCGAGGGCGTGGTGCGCACGCCCGACCTCCATCCCGACCTCCACTCCGACAACGCGCTTAACCTTCACTGGAACTGGCGCTGGCTGG